>VFZP01000050.1 GCA_016871115.1 Acidobacteriota bacterium | reverse complement strand
GATACGCCCCGGCTTCGCAAGCGACCGGTCCGTCAAGTGCTCCAGCAAGCCATCGACGACGACGAAGGCGGGCCGCTCCTGCGTGGCGGAGTTGAAGAACAAGAACAACGATCTTTCGATGCGACGTGCCCTAAGCTACGTCGTTTCCTCAGTAGTTCGGGTTAGCCCAACTACCCACAAATTCCTCCGACGAGGCACTACGAGGAAGACAAGAAGCTCACTCCTGACAAGTTCTGGAAGGAAGTGGTCAAGGGCAACCACAAGGCGTTTGCGCAGATCGCCAAGCTGGATGGTGCGGTGAAGAAGATGGCCGCTGAACTGGTGACCGGTCTTGCCACGCAGGACGAGAAGGTGGAGGCCATTCAAGAGTTCTGCCGCACGAAGGTCAAGAATCTCTACGGCCCTGGCGTCACCGCGGCTCAGCGCGAAAAGTTCAAGCCCAACAAGGATGCGGGCGACACTTTGAAGAACATGATGGGCAACGGCGATGACATCGCGGCGCTATTCGCCGCCCTGGTGAACGCCGCCGGGTTTGAGGCGCACAAGGCGATGGTGGCGGACCGGAGCCGCAAGTTCTTCGTCCCGGAGATGATGAGTGCACGCTTTCTGCACACCTACAACATTGCCGTGAAGTTCCCGGACGGCTGGAAGTTCTACGATCTCGTCACGCTCCATCTGCCCAAGGCCATGCTCCGCTGGCAGGAGGGGTCGACCGCGGCGCTCATCACCCCCGAAAAAGAACCGGTGCTGATCGCTACGCCGCTGACGCCCCCGGATCGGACGCGCATCATGCGCCGGGCGGACCTGGAACTGCAGGCCGACGGCACGGTGGCAGGAAACATTCGGATCGCCTACACCGGATATCTGGCCACTGCCCGCCGCTCGGGGATCGATGATGAGACTGACGAGGAGCGACGCGAAACCATCAAGCAGGAGTTGGCCGCGCGGTTTGAGGGCGCTGAGATCACCGAGGTGAAAGTGGAGAACCTGAAGAACCTCGCAATGCCGTTGGTGTGTGCGGCGAAGATTCGCATGCCTGGCTATGCGCAGCGCACCGGCAAACGCCTGTTCCTGCAGCCGGCATTTTTCCACAAAAACAGCACGCCACGGTTTGCCGCGAGCGAACGCCAGTGGGATATTCAGTTCGACTATCCGTGGTCAGAGACCGATCGCATCACCATCCTCCTGCCGGAGGGACTCGAACCGGATCAGCCTTCAGAGCCGCATTCGTTCAAGATCGGCGAAACCGGTGAGTACAACGCGGGCCTTGCGCTATCAGAGGACCGCAATCAACTCGTTTATATGCGCCTGTTCGATTGGGGACGCCAAGACCAGATTGCGTTCCCAGTGAAGAGCTACCCGGTGATCAAAAAAGCCTTTGACTATGTCAACGAGCAGGACACGCACGCCGTGGCGCTCAAGGTGGTCAACTGATGGTGCGGCGAAGGGATGTGCTGGGGCTCGCGGCGGCAGCGGCGCCGACGCTGTTGCACGGGGCAGACGAAGCGGCGCTGCAATGGCTCCGCGACGCAGCCGCGCAAACGCTCCCGGCGTTTCCCGCAAAAGCGCCCGCGGTGGTGCTCTTCGATGAGCAGACCACCACGGTGGAGGAGGACGGCGTCGTGGTGGAGCGCCACCTGTACGCCGTCAAAGTGCTCAACAACGAGGGCCGCAACAGCGCCTACGCCGGTGAGAGCTACGTTCGCAAGGCGGGCAAAATCCGGGAACTCCGCGCCTGGCTCATCCAAACCGACGGAGTGGTGCACCGCTACGGCAAGGACAAAGTGACCGAGCACGGAGGGCCGGGTGGCGGTGTGCTCTATGACGAGTACCGCACGGCCCTCATTGACGCCTCGCGCGACGCCGCGCCCGGCGCGATCTTCGGCTTTGAATCGGTGCTGGAAAGCCGCACGGTCTTCACGCAGTTCATTTGGCAGTTTCAACGCGGCCTGCCCGTAATGGTGTCGCGCTTCCGGCTGGCGCTGCCGCCGGGTTGGGAGTACAAAGTCACCACGCTCCGCCATGCTGACATCCCGGCACAGGCGAGCGGCAACACCTTCACCTGGGAACTGCGGGACTTGCCCTTCATGGAGCGCGAGTCCGGCGGTCCGAGGGTGGCGAGTCTGGCGCCGAAAATCACGGTCGGCTTCTTCCCGCCCGCCGGAACCCGGAGTGAAGGCCGCGTGATTCGCAACTGGACAGACGTGGCGGACTGGAACGCGGAACTGGCGGATCCGCAGGCTGTGCCCGATGCCGCGATCGAAAGCAAAGTAAAGGAGCTCACCGCGGGCGCCAACAGCAAGTGGGAAAAGCTACGCGCCATTTCGCGCTACGTCCAGAGCCTCAAGTACGTGGCCATCTTCACCGGCGTAGCCAAGGGCGGAGGCTACCGCCCGCGCCCGGCCGCCGAGGTCTTCGCCAAGGCACGCGGCGATTGCAAGGACAAAGTCACGCTGATGCCCGCCATGCTCAAGGTGATCGGCCTTGAGAGCAGGTATCTCTCGATCTTCTCGGGTGACCACACCTACGCCGGTCCGAAGTGGGCATCGCCGCATCAGTTCAACCACGCCATCCTCGCGGTCAAGGTGAGCGATGCGGTACAGTCGCCCGCGGTGGTGGAGGTTGAGGGAATCGGGCGGCTGCTCATCTTCGATCCAACCGATCCTGACGTGCGGCTCTGCGATCTTCCGGGCCATGAGCAGGGGAGTTGGGCGCTGATCTGCGGCGCCGGCGGCAAGCCCGTGCGCATGCCCGTGATTCCCGCTTTGGCCAATGTGATGCAACGCATGCTGACGATGAAGCTTGCGGCGGATGGCGGCGTCACCGGCCAACTCCGCGAGATCACCACCGGTGCGCTCGGTTCGGTGGAGCGCGAACTTTATCGTGAACTGAACCCGGAGGACTATCGCAAGCGCCTGGAGCATTGGGTGTCGGCGTCGGCGCCTGGTTCCGAGTTGTCCGGCCTCACGCCCAAGGATGCGGACTCCGGTGAGTTCACGCTTGATGTCGCCTTCGCCAACCCGCGTTTTGCCTGGCGCATGAACCAGCGCCTGCTGGCCGTGCGCCCACCGCGCTGCTGCGGCCGTTCGGCCCCGATGTCTCCAAGCCCGGACGCCAGCGCCCACTGCTGCTGGATGCAGAGATGCTGGTGGAGGGAGCAGTGGTGGAACTGCCCGCCGGGTTCGCCGTGGATGAGGTTCCGGAGCCGGTAAAACTCGATGCGGCGTTTGGGCAGTTCGAAGGCTCAGCAGAGGTGAAAGACGGCAAGCTCTTCGTCAAGCGGAAGCTTGAATTGAAGCACCTGGAAGTGCCGCCGTCCGGCTATGCCAGACTTCGCGAGTTCATCAACGTGGTGAACGGGTATCAGAGCGCCGTAGCCGTGTTGATCATGAAGTAGCAGCAAGCAGCCGCCGGCAGGTCCTCATGTTTTGTGCACTCCCCGCGGACCCAACTCAATCGCTTCGAGCCCCTGCAGCATGCCGTTGTCCACGCTGAAACGCAGCAGCGTGCGCATCGTGTGCCAGCCGTGATGGCCGCAGGCGCCCGGGTTCAGGTGTATCAGCCCGAGCTTCTCATCGCGCATCACCTTGAGTATGTGCGAGCGGCCGCAGATGAACAGGCCCGGCCGGCGCGCGGCGAGTTCCGGCTTCACGCGCTTTTCATACGCGCCCGGGTAGCCGCCGATGTGCGTCATGTAGACGCGCACGCCTTCGCACTCCCACTCGAGGTCCCGCGGCGCGGCGCGCCGTAGCTCGGCGCCATCCACGTTGCCAAATACGCCGCGCGTGGGCTTGAACGCTTCGAGCTGTTCGAGCAAGGCCAGCGTACCGAAGTCGCCCGCGTGCCATACCTCGTCGCACTCGGCGAAATAGCCGAGCACAGCTTCGTCAAGAAATCCGTGCGTGGCCGACATGAGCCCAATCCGGCGCATTGTCTTCCAGTTTAGATGTCGTAGTAGAGCGCGAACTCGTAGGGGTGCGGACGAAGCCGCACGGCATCGGCCTCGTGCTTGCGCTTGTAGCTGACGTAGGTCTCAATCAGCTCTTCGGTGAACACGTCGCCCTTGAGCAGGAAGTTGTGATCGTCTTCGAGGCACGTCAGCGCCTCTTCGAGCGACGCGGGCATCGACGGTACATCCTTCATCTCTTCCGGACTCAGATCGTAGATGTCCTTGTCGAGCGACTCGCCCGGGTCAATCTTGTTCAACACGCCATCGAGGCCCGCCATCAGCATCGCCGCGAACGCAAGATAGGGATTGGCGCTCGGATCCGGCGGCCGGAACTCCACGCGCTTGGCCTTCGGGCTGGCCGAATACATCGGAATGCGCACTGCCGCGGACCGGTTCCGCCGCGAGTACGCCAGGTTCACCGGCGCTTCGTAACCCGGCACCAGGCGCTTGTAGGAATTCGTGGTGGGCGCGATGATGGCCGACAACGCGCGCGCATGCTTCAACAGCCCGCCGATGTACCACAGCGCCATCTGGCTCAAGCCTGCGTAGCCTTCGCCGGCAAACACCGGTTTGCCCGCCTTCCAGATGGACTGGTGCACATGCATGCCGGAACCGTTGTCGCCGAAAATCGGCTTGGGCATGAACGTTACGCTCTTGCCGTGCTGGTACGCGACGTTCTTCACCACGTACTTGTACAGCATCATGTTGTCGGCGGACTTCACCAGCGTGCTGTACTTCTGGTCGATCTCGCATTGCCCGGCCGTAGCCACTTCGTGGTGGTGGCACTCGATATCGAGGCCGCAGCCAATCAGCGCCTCCACCATCTCCGACCGCAGATCCTGATAGTGATCCACGGGCGGTACCGGAAAATAGCCTTCCTTGTAACGCGGCCGGTAGCCGAGATTGTGTTCGCGGCGCCCGGAGTTCCAGCGGCCCTCTTCGGCGTCGATGTAGTAGTAGCCCTCGTGCTGGTTCTGATCGAAACTGATGTTGTCGAAGATGAAGAACTCGGCCTCGGCGCCAAAAAACGCCGTGTCGCCCACGCCGGTGGCCTGCAGGTAGGCTTCGGCCTTCTTCGCAATGTGGCGCGGATCTCGCTCGTACTTCTGCCGGGTGATCGGATCGATCACGTCACCCACCATCACGAGCGTGGGCACCGCGCCAAACGGATCCATCATCGCCGTGGCCGCATCGGGCATCAGCAACATGTCGCTTTCGTTGATCGCCGCCCAGCCACGGATACTGGAGCCGTCGATGCCGAAGCCTTCCGAGAAGCACTCTTCGGTGAGTTGCGAGATGGGATAGGAAACGTGCTGCCATAGCCCGGGCAAATCGGTGAAGCGCAGATCGATTTGGCGGGCCTCGTGGGTCTTGGCGGTCTCCAGCACTTGTTGGGGGGTCATGGCCGTGGTTGTTACAGTGTAAGAATACGGGAGCGCCGGAGGCGGGGTCAAATCGGAAAATATTATGGAGCAGATTAGCTTCAAGTGGGAGCCGCAGCGCAAGGTTTATTCGGTCTCCGAACTGAACGCAGCGATCCGTGGCATGCTCAACCGGTCGTTTGCCGACGTCTGGATCAGCGGCGAAATCTCGGGGCTGAAACTGGCGCCGTCGGGTCACGCCTACTTTTCCATCAAAGACGCCGAGGCGCAGGTGCGCGCCGTCTGTTTCCGCGGCACGCTCCGGTTTCTGAAGTTTCGCCCGCAGGACGGCGTGGCGGTGCTCGCGCGCGGCAAGGTGGACGTGTTCGAGCCGCGTGGCGAATACCAGTTTCTCGTCGAGTGGCTGGAGCCGCAGGGGCTCGGCGCGCTGCAACTGGCGTTTGAACAGCTCAAGAAGAAGCTTGAGGCCGAGGGGCTGTTCGCCGCCGAGCGCAAACGCGCGCTGCCGCGCTTTCCGCAGCGCATCGGGCTGGTGACGTCGCCCGCTGGCGCGGTGATTCGCGACATGATTCATGTGCTCTCACGCCGCTGGCCGGGCGTACAGATCCGGCTTTACCCGGCGCTGGTGCAGGGCATCGGGTCAATTGAAGAGGTGGTGGCGGGTCTCGAGTACTTCGGCCGCGGCGACTGGGCGGAGGTGGTGATCGTAGGCCGCGGCGGCGGGGCGCTCGAAGACCTGTGGACGTTCAATGAAGAGTCCGTCGCGCGCGCGATCGCCGCGTCTAAAGTGCCGGTGATCTCCGCCGTGGGCCACGAAACGGACTTCACGATCGCGGACTTCGTGGCGGACTTGCGCGCTCCCACTCCATCGGCTGCCGCCGAGATGGCCGTGCCTAATCGCGATGACTTCACCGATCAACTCAAGCAGCGAACCGAGCGGCTGGGGCACGCCATCCACCTGGTGATCGCGCGCGGCCAATCGCGCGTGCATCAATTGGGGATTGACCGGCCCACGGCGTCGCTGCAACGCCGCCTCGATCGCGCCGGGCAGCGTGTAGACGATCTCGAACTCCGCGCGCGCGATCACGCCCGCCGCGCCTTGGCCGCCCGCCGCCGCGCGCTTGAAGAGGTGGAACAACGCCTGCGCCGGCAGGATCTGCGCCTGCACCTGGCCGAAGCCCGCCGCCGTCTTACCGCCGCCACCCAGCGCGCCGAAACACTAGCCGTCGCCCGCCTGCAGACCGCCCACCGCCGCTTTTCCCCGCTCCCCGCCGCGCTTGCCCAGTTGAGCCCGCTGCGTGTGCTGGACCGCGGCTATGCCATCGTCGAGTCCGCCACCGGGCACGTAGTGACGGACGCCGCGCAGGTGCAATCTGGCGATGCGATCGGGGTGCGGCTTGCGCGGGGACGGGTGCAAGCGACGGTTGACTGAAGACTGGCCTGCAGCAGCAGATCCTAAGAACAGCTTCTTGTTGTGATAAGCCAGCGGCGCCAGCGCATGCGCAGCGTGAAGAGTTCGCACACCGGTCCCGATGGCCGCCGAGTGTCCACGGTTTGTCAGTTCGGTTTCAGATCACATCCCCGGCATTATTGGCGTGTGGAAACGTCAGCCGGGCGCCTTCGTGAATCCGTTTCCCCCAACGCCCTAAAGAAGGTAGTCTCCTCGCGCAACATTCACGTCTGCGGGCCACCCGCCTTCACGCGATGATTCGCGGCCGCGGCTACGCCGGCAGCGTGGGACGATGGAGAATTTCCTGCGCGAGCACGTGCATGCCTGTGCATTGTGCCAATGCGCGCTTACCTCACCGGTTGCTGAGTTCGCGATCTGAACGCAAGCACTCCGGTTGCCATCAGGCATGCGCACGCAAACGGCAGCGTGATCAGCAGATCGATTCGAGTCCACTCTCGCACGGGCGCCAGCGTGAAGCTTTACTCCCAGGCAACGAGGGCGGCATTTGTCACCGCCATGAAGCCGCCCACGGCCCGGGGGCCACGCGAGATCGCAAGATACACCCCCCCCCGGCGCAGGCCAACAGAAAGAGCACCAGCGCCGGAGGAAACACGACAACGCCAGCGCGCGCGGCTACGCCGAGGCGACCTTGCGCGACTGCTCGAACAGGAAGTTGAGGGTCTTTTCTGTACGGATGCGCGCGGCAATGCGGCCGAGCGTGCCGTCTTTCTCCCAGCGCATGCGGAGCGCGGCCGGGGCCTCGCGTCTTTGGCGCGAGGCGCGGTGGAGCTCGCGGTCTACTTCGTCGTTGAGCGTCTCGATGCCTTCGCGCTCGGCGATCTTATCGAGGATCAACGAGGCCCGCACATCCTTGGCGGCGCTTTCGGCGCCGGACTTGCGGATCTCTTCCCAATCGATCTTGAGCGAGCGGGGATCGATGCCGCGGGCTTCGAGTTCGCGGAAGCGCGGAGCAAGCTGCGCTTCGATCTGGCGGTCCACGTACGCCTCAGGTACGGGGAAATCATGCGCCTCGACGAGCGCGTCCATGAGCTTGCGCTCGGCGGCTTGCTTGGCCTCTGCTTCGGCTTCGCGTTGAAGCTGGCGGCGGAGCTCTTCGCGGTACTCGCCGATGGTCTTGAAGTCGCCCATGTCCTGCGCAAAATCGTCGTTGGCTTCGGGCAGGTCTTTCTTGCGCAGGCCCTTGAGCGCGACATCGAAGGTGACGTTGCGGCCCGCCAGGCGCTCACTCGCGTAATTTTCCGGGTAGTTCACCTGCACGCTCTTGGTGACGCCGGGCTCGGCGCCGCGTAACGCTTCGCTGAACTCGGGCATGGTGTCTGCGTCGCCAATGTGGAGGATCAACTCATGCGCATGCACGGGCTCGCCTTCGACGCCTGCGGTGCTGGTGAGGCTTACCACGGCGTAGTCGCCGTCTTCCACCGGGCGCGGATCGATGTTGACGTATTGCGCTTTCTGTTCGCGCATCGCGTCGAGGCGCTTGTCAATGTCTTCCTCAGAAACCTGCGGAGCGTCGTAGGGAACGGATAAACCGCGGTACTCGCCGAGTTCAAACTCGGGCTGCACTTCGTATTCAGCCTTGAACCAAAGCGGCTCGTTCGGCTCCAGCTTGATGTCCGCGATGTTGGGCGTACCCACGACTTTGGCCTGCAGCCGGTCGGCCTCGGCCCGAAAGGCGCGGGGCACGAGGTTCTCGACAACCTGCTGGCGAATGTCGCCCTGAAAACGCGATTGGACGATCGCCACGGGTACCTTGCCGGGCCGGAATCCGGGCATGCGCGCTTTCTTGCGGATGTCCTCCACCACCTTGGCGGTTTCGGCCTCGACCTCGGCGAGGGGAATGGTCAGTTCTAGAGTTCTTTTGCAGTCAGCCACGTTGGATCACCTATGAGCTTAATACAATGCCGCCCGGGGCACTCCGGCCGAGTCGGCGGGTGCTCCGGGCGGCGTAACAGCAGAACGAGCGTTAGACGCCGGCGTCGCGCTTGAGCGCAGCGGCCTTGTCCGTGGCTTCCCAGGTAAACGACTTTTCCGAGCGGCCGAAGTGCCCGAAGGCGGCGGTGATCTGGTAGACCGGGCGGCGCAGTTTCAGCGTTTCGATCATGTCCTTGGGCGTGAGCTTGAAGTGCTTGCGGACGAGTTCAGCGATTTTGGCATCAGCCACTTTGCCGGCGCCGAAGGTGTCGACGAGGACGGAGACGGGCTCGGCCACGCCGATGGCGTAGGCCAACTGCACTTCGCACCGGTCAGCCAGCTTGGCGGCCACGATGTTCTTGGCAACGTAGCGGGCCATGTAGCAGGCCGAACGGTCAACCTTCGTCGGGTCCTTGCCGGAGAAGGCGCCGCCGCCGTGACGGCCCATGCCGCCGTAGGTGTCGACGATGATCTTGCGGCCGGTCAGGCCGGTATCGCCGTGGGGACCGCCGATGACGAAGCGGCCAGTGGGATTGATGTGATACTTGGTGTTCTTGTCCACCATGTTCTTCGGAACGATGGGATCGATCACCAACTGCTTGACGGCCTTGCGGAGCTTTTCGATCGGCATCTCGGCGTGCTGGGTGGAGACGACGATGGCATCGATGCGCTTGGGCTTGCCGTTCTCATACTCAACGCTGACCTGCGACTTGCCGTCGGCGCGCAGATACGGCATCTTGCCGTTCTTGCGCATCACGCTGAGCTGCTTGGTGAGCTGGTGGGCCAGCGTGATGGGCAGCGGCATGAGTTCCTTGGTTTCGTTGCAGGCATAGCCGAACATCAGACCCTGATCGCCGGCGCCACCGGTATCCACGCCCATGGCGATGTCCGGCGATTGCGTTTGAATCGAGTCGATAATGCCGCAGGTCTTACCGTCAAAGCCGTATTCTGCGTTGTCGTAGCCGATCTCGCAGATAACTTTCCGGACGAGCGACTTGAAGTCGACAACAGCCTTGGTAGTAATTTCGCCGGCTACCATGCAAAGACCGGTGGTGACCAACGTTTCGCAGGCCACGCGGCTGCGCGGGTCTTGCTTGAGCACGGCGTCCAGGATTGCGTCCGAGACTTGATCGGCGATTTTGTCCGGGTGACCTTCGGTCACCGACTCGGACGTGAATATGTGTCGCATACCTTCAGCTGCCAACTTTTGCTCCTCTAAAGAATGCCCCGTTTCGCGAGGACCACACGTGGGGAAAGCCCCCCCCCGAAAGGTACCCGAAGTGCGGGGGTCGTGTAGATTGAAGACCGTAGACGCGCAAACGTCCACCCAGCCTCAAAGTTTAGCGAAACGGGAATCTAGGCGTCAAACGGCAATAACCAAACGGCCAGGACAAGGGGTCAAACGGCGGCTAATTGCGCGCGACGGCGGCGACAGCCACGGACGGTGGGGGCGCGGGAGCCGCTTCGGCGGCTTCGGCCAGACGAAGGCGCCATTCCACGCGGCGGCGACGCAGCCGGTACGCTCCCAGCAGGAAGACCGCCGTCAAAAACAGCAACGAGGTAAGGAGCCCGTGGAGCGGTTCCATCAGTGCGGGCATCGGCAGCGGCCAGATCCGGGTGTCGCGCGCTAACTTGAACACATGCAGGAAGGCGTGCAAGCCTACCACGCCCACCAAGAGCCGGTCTGGAGATAGATTGAGCCGGCGGATGAGCCAGGCACACCAGATGAGCGTGCGAAGGGAAACGAGAATCGCGAGGCCGTTCATGACGAAGTGCGGGGTGGTAGGGGCCATGATCGTTGCAAAGGGCCGCCAGCAGCGGCTCCCTGCTGTTTCTATCGGCCTGGGCGGCCCGTGACTTCATAACGAGACGGCGCATTCCACTACCAGAGCACCAGGGGTTGCTGCGGCGCGCGTTGCCGTGGACGCGGCGCCGAGGCTCGGGTCCGCCAGACAGCGAGGGCCAGGGCAAACACGAGGTCGTCATGCTGGTTCTGGCGCCACGCCTCGTAGCCCGCCTGCGTTTCGCTGGTGACCTTGATTCGCATGTTCCCCAACTCGGACACGAGCGCGCGGGCCTCCGGGTGATCGTCGATGAGCCGCAGCTTGCCTTCCTCGAACAAAACCACGAGGCCGTGAATCAGGTCTTTCTTTGGGATCCGGAAGATACCGCCGTCTGAGCGCGGCGTGTCGCCGGAGGTGAACACGACCGGCACCAGCGGAATAGACGTATTGGCGAGTTCCTGGCGGAAGCAGATCCACCACCGGCGCGCCCGCGCCCGTAGCGTCCACAATCAAAGTAGTTGGACCCTGCGCGGCCACCGTGCGCGCCAGCGCTCCCACTTCGCCTGCCACCTCTGTATAGGGAGTTCCGAGTTTGAGACGGCGCAGGCCGCGGACGCGGTATATCACCTCGGTAAGCGGCTGAAACGTAGCCGCGTCGACCGACGTACCCGTGTAGACGATCCGCTCGACTGCGGCCATGGCAGTGGGATCCTGGCGCTGGCCCAGGTCAACGCCCAGAAAAAAGTGACTCGGTTGCATGCGGTTTCAGAAACCTCCGGGGTTAGAACAGCGGCTCGATGTCCTTGTCGAGCGAGCACTGGATGATGTCGCGGCTGAACAGTTGGGTCTCGTTGTCGACGAATTCGCAGCAGTACTCCTGGCGATACCAAAAATCGCCCAGGCTGCTGTGCTCGTCAGCAAGAAAATCGCGGGGAATGCGCGGGCAGTCCTCGCCACGCACCTGGAGACGGAGCCAGCCGGCGGGCCCGGTCCATTCGTCGTAGAAGAAGCCGCGCTTGCCGAGAGGCGTGGACAGCAACAGCAGGTCGCCGTTGGCCACGGCCATCATCGGGCGGGCGGCGCGATAGCTTTCATCGGGCACGCGCGCGGCTTCGTCAACGATGAGCAGGTTCACCGAAGAAAAGCCGCGGATGTTGCCTTCGCCGCCCGGCAGGCCGACAATGCGCGAGCGGTTATCGAGTTCGATCGAAATTTCGTTGCTGCCGTCGTTGCGCGGCTTCACGCCGCACCGGCGCAGGAAGTCTTCCATCTTGCGGATCAGTTCGCCGGTTTGACGCCCGGACGGGCCCATCGCCACGATGAGTTGGCCGGGATACTTGCGCGCACGGTGAACGGCTTTGGCGGCCGTCACCGTGCTTTTGCCCCACTGGCGGGAGCAGTTGAGAAGGATGCGCTTGTGCGTGGAGGTGAGGATGGCCTCCTGGTGCGGATCGGGGTCAAACTTGAGCCGCCGCCGGACCCAACCGGCCGGATCGACGGCATTCAACAGATCAAGCTGCATCGCTCAACTCCTGGGCCAGGGCTTTGCGGGCGCCGGGATAACGGTCCAGCACCCGGAGAATGCGGCGCTTGAGATCCTGCCACTCTTCGGCGTCGGCAAGCTTGACGGGCACTGGCTCCGGCGCTGGCTTGCCGCGCGGCGCAGGCGGAGGGGCCGACATCCGCGCGGCTTCCGAGGCCAGGCGACTGAGCGCCGTCATGGCAGCTAGTGCCGTGCGCCACCGCTTGTCGTCGGCATAGGCTTGCATGGCGATTTCAAGAGCGCGCTCCCGCAGACGGTGGATGCGCTCGAGGTCGCTGGGCGGACCGGCTGCGCCAGATTGCGGCGGTGGTTGCCCGGCGGTTGCGGCGGGCTGGGGGCACCGGTCGCGATGACGCCGGAGCGATCTGGCGGGGATGGCGAAGTGCTTAGCAAGGTATGTATCAGATCTTCCTTCAGAGATGGCATGGTCGATGGTGCTTCTTTCAAGGTGCCGGCAGATTGGACATGGTGTCTGGTTCTTTACGGTGGCCCTCATAAGGGGGATGTCGCCCGTCTTCAAGTTGTATCCGGGCCGTGCAAAGTGTACCAGTGGAAAATGTAAGTGCAGGAAAAAAGGGGGGGGGGAATAAAATTTTTGGCGTTACAACGCCCCTTGAGGGCGTTTGCGCGCGCGCTCAGTGCGCCGCGAAACGGGGCGCGCGCGAGTTCAATTCGGCGCCGCCGCCGTCACCGGTTCGGTACGCGCGCTTTCGTTACCCTTCAGATCGATGGACGTCACCGCATAGCGGTAAACCGCGCCCTTTTCCACGGTTCGGTCACTGAAACTCGCTGCCGCCACGCGCGCGCCCAGCGCCTTCCAGTCGCCGCCCTCGGCCCCCGATGCGCGATACACGCTGAAGCCGGCGAGGTCCGCGTCGGCCGGGCGGTCCCAGGTGAGCTCAATCGAGCCCAAACCCGTAACCGCCAGCAGGCCTGCGGGCACGGCCGGCGCGAAGCGGTCTTCCGGTGCAATGGCGTCCGTCTCCACCGGCGCGCCGCGTACGGCGGCACTCACGCGCGGCTCCACGCGATAGCGCCGTGCTTCGCCGAAGCGGGCCGGGGAGTCGGTCCATTCGCCTGCCGCGTCGTTTACCACCGCGGCTTCGTCCCACAGCGCCTCGCCGCCGCGAGCTTCCCAGCGCCGCTCGATGCGGATCTCCACGCCTGTGCGCCCGGACGCCTTCCACTGCAGCCTCACGCCCTGGCCCGTCGCCTGGTGGCGCAACTCGGCCACCGGCGGGAGCGGCGCAGCCACCTTGAAGCGAGTGGTGTCAGACCACGCTGACCACTTCCCCTGCCGCGACGCCACGCGCGCGGCCACCAGAATCTCGCGGCCCGTCCAATCGGCGGGCAACGTCAGATCCGCCTGCGCCAATCCGCCATTGATGCGGCGCACGGGCTCAACGGGCGGCGCGGCGCCGGGCGAGTCCGCCGCTCCCGCGCGCACGTCCAGCGTCTTCACGTCCACGGGGAGGGCTTCGGTGGTCTCCACGGGCAGCCGGAAGCGCGCGGTGAGCCGTGTGCCCACCTGCTCGGCAGTCAACTCCGTAGGCGCGCGTGGCACATTCAACGCCGGTGGCAGCGGTTCGCCCACATAGGCGCATCCGCTCAGCCAAACCACGGGGAGTACGGTCAACAACGCACGCATCGGAGGCGACTACAGAATGTAACGGCTCAGATCCTGATCGCGCAGTACGTCCTCCAGTTGCTTGCGCACATAGGCCGAGTCAATCTTGATGTTCTTTTTCTTGATGTCCGGGCCGTTGAAGGAAATGTCTTCGAGCACCCTCTCCATGATGGTGTGGAGACGCCGGGCGCCGATGTTCTCCATCGAACGGTTCACTTCGGCCGCGATCCGCGCCACTTCCTCCAGCGCATCTTCGGTAAAGACGAGCTTGATGCCCTCGGTTTCCAGCAGCGCCGTGTACTGCTTCACCAGCGCGTTTTTCGGCTCTTTCAGTACGCGAATGAAGTCGGCCTCGGTAAGAGACTTAAGCTCCACGCGAATCGGAAAGCGCCCCTGCAACTCGGGAATCAGGTCGCTCGGCTTGGCTACGTGAAACGCCCCGGCCGCGATAAACAGAATATGATCGGTGCGCACAAAGCCGTAGCGGGTGTTCACCGTGGTGCCTTCCACAATCGGCAGAATGTCGCGCTGCACACCCTCGCGGCTCACGTCGGGGCCGTGGCCACCTTCGCGCCCGGCGATCTTGTCCACTTCATCCAGGAAGATGATGCCGTTGCGCTCCACGCGATCGGTGGCGATCCGCGTCACATGGTCCATGTCGACGAGTTTCTGTTCTTCTTCCTGAATCAGATACTCCATCGCTTCGCTCACGCGCATCTTGCGTTTGCGCGAGCGTCCGCCCATCAGAGCGGGGATAAAATCCTTGAGGCTGCCCATGTCCATTTCTTCCATGCCCGGCATGGCCGGGCCGAACTCCATCATGGGACCACGCTCTTTCACGTCGATCTCCACCAGCCGGTCATCGAGTTTGCCGGAGCGGAGCCGTTCGCGCAGTTTGTCGCGCGCTTTGTCGGCGGCCTCGGGGCTCTCAGCAACGGCCGGCAGCAGACCCTCGGCTGGCGGCGCCGGCGGCGGGGCGGGCATCAGCAGGTCAAGCAGCCGCTCTTCGGCGTTGCGCTCGGCGCGCTCGGCCACTTCATCCAGCTTTTCCTCGCGCACCATGTCGATTGAAATTTCGACGAGATCGCGAATCATCGACTCGACGTCGCGCCCCACATAGCCCACTTCGGTGAACTTGCTTGCTTCCACTTTAAGAAACGGCGAATTGGCTAGCCGCGCCAGACGCCGCGCGAGTTCGGTCTTGCCGACGCCCGTGGGCCCGATCATCAGAATATTCTTCGGCATGACCTCCTCGGCCATCTCCGGATCGAGCTTCTGGCGGCGGATGCGGTTGCGGAGCGCCACGGCCACGGCGCGCTTGGCATCGGCCTGGCCGATGACGTGTTTATCGAGTTCAGCGACGATTTCGCGCGGCGTCAACTCATCGAGCAGCGGCGCGTCGGTGTCGGCCTGCGAGGGCAGGTAGATAACCATGTTTAGCCCAGCTCCTCGTAGCGGATGTTCAGATTCGTATAGATGCAGATGCGCGCGGCGATGGCCATCGACTTCTCCACGATCTCGCGCGCGCTGAGTTCGGTATTCTCAATCAGCGCCGTCGCCGAAGACTTGGCAAATGCGCCGCCGGAGCCAATCGCCGCCACCGCTTCGTCGGGCTCAATCACGTCGCCCGTGCCGCTCAGCAGGTAGGTGTTGCCGAGATCGGCCACCAACAGCAGCGCGTCCAGATTCCGCAGCACTTTGTCGGTGCGCCAGTCCTTGGCCATCTCCACCGCGCTTCGCGCCAGATTGCCGTTGTGTTGTTCAAGCTTGGCTTCAAAGCGGCTGAACAGCGCAAACGCGTCGGCCGTGGAGCCGGCAAATCCAGCGAGAATGCGCTCCTTGTAGAGGCGGCGGAGCTTGTTGGCGGAGCCCTTCAAGACCTCCGAGCCCATGGTCACCTGGCCATCGCCAGCCATGACAACTTTGCCGTTACGGCGCACGCAGAGAATGGTTGTGGAACGGATGCGGGGTCTGGACACCAGTATTCATTATCGTTCACCGGGGGCGCCTTCACGGCGGCGCCCCGCTATCATAACGGGTGAATGCCGCCGTCCCCCGAGCCGACAAGCGTCGAGCCCCCGCCGGCCCTCGCTGCCGCCGCGGGCGGCGACCGCACGATCGGCTCCCTCCTCCCCCGCGTGGCGCTCTTCCTGCTGTTCGCCTACGGCACGCTCACCATCCTCGCCGGGCTCCTGTACAGTTCCTTCGGCCTCCTGCTCGCCTCCGTCATCGGCGCGTTTGCCGGCGCGGCCACGGCCAACGCGCTCGCCATCCGTATCTATGAGCGCGGCACGCTACCTGATATCGGCCTGCATTGGAACTCGGCCTCGGCGCGGTCCCTCGCGCTCGGCGTCGCTGCGGGCATGGGCACGGGCCTCGCCGCCGTACTGCTCCCCGCGCTCGCCGGGCTCGCCTCGTGGAAGCCCGTGCCGGCCGGCGAGTCCGGCGTGTCGCTCGGCGGGTTTATCTTCTTGACGGCCATGCTGCTGTTCGGCGCGGTCGGCGAGGAGATGCTGTTTCGCGGTTACGGTCTGCAAGTGCTGGTGCCGGTGCTCGGCCCCATTGCCACCGTGATGCCGATGAGCGTGCTGTTTGCCGCCGCGCACATGGATAACAGCGGCTCAGACTGGCTGGGGCTGTTCAATACGTTCCTCTGGGGCGTGGTGCTGGGCGCGACGCTCTTGCGCACAGGCAGTTTGTGGATGCCCATCGGATTGCATTTTGGCTGGAACTGGATTCTGCCTGTGCTCGGCGTCAACGTCTCGGGATTTACAATGAGGGTGTCCGGGCATGTACTCGATTGGCGCGTGGGCCGCGTCTGGTCCGGCGGCGACTATGGCCCGGAAGGCGGCTTGTTCTGCACCATCGCCGTGGCGTTGCTGGGCGCGGCTTTGATGCGCGCGCCGCTGCCGAAGCAGGAGCTGGCGCTGTTGCGCGGTGGCGACGATCGAAAGGAGAGTGCGGGATGACAACCAAGTATCTGGCGCTGGCCACCGCGGCCGCGTTTACTCTGCACGGAGCCGGGCGCAAGCTCGCGCCGGAAGACCGCCTGGAGATCATCCGCGGACTGCAAGCCGAGTACGCCACCGCCAAGGTTGCCATTCCGAAAGCCAAGCGTCCGCTCGCGTTCAACAGCAAAGGCACCTGGGACAAAACCAAGTGGGTGGAGACGGGCCGCGAGAATGGCCCGGCCGCGCGCGTGGGCGACACCGTGCAGGTGACGCGTGTGGAGATCAACAGCGACAATATCGAGCTCGAACTGAATGGCGGCTTCCGCTCCGGTCCCAAATGGCACGAGCGCATTCAGGTGGGCATGGGGCAGCGCACCGCGCCGGTGGGGCAAGGTAGCGCGCCGACGGCGGGCACCGTGATCGCACTCGAGTTCGACGGCGGCGTCCCGGCGCTCGAAGTGAAGGAGTACAAGAAGCTGCTGGCGCCGATTCTGGACTTCGAGAAGAAGTCCGTCACGGAAAACTACCTCGACTCGCTCCCGCCTCTCATGCAAGCGGCGATCAAGGAAAAGCGCGCAATCGAAGGAATGGACCGCGATCAGGTGCTGATGGCCATGGGCCGCCCGCGCCACAAACAACGCGAGACCAAAGACGGCACGGAGTTTGAAGACTGGATTTACGGCGAGCCGCCGGGAAAGATTTCCTTTGTCACCTTCAGCAACGGCAAGGTGGTGAAAGTGAAGGATGCCTACGCGGGCTTGGGCGGATCCACCGCGCCGCCGTTGACGCCCAAATAGCCGCTTTCCTCGCCGTCGCCATTCGAGCTTGCTGCCGCCGTTTGCGTCATGCTCTCCAGCACCTGACGCGCGGCGCGCTGGCCCGCCGTCTTCTTGCTGGTGCCCTCGGCGCGCTCGGCGTAGGCCGGTCCCACGCGCGCTTCGACGGTGAACATCTTGCTGTGCTCAGGCCCCGTCTCGCGCACCAGCAGATACCGCGGCATGGGCAGTCCACGCGAGAGCGCCGCTTCCTGCAGGGCGGACTTGAAGTCGACACCCACGCCTTCTTCGCTGTTACGCTGTTCGTCAAAAGAGCCCACCACGTGCCCGGTGACAAACTGCCGCACCGGATCCATGCCGCTATCTGTATAGATCGCGGCGATGAGCGCCTCGACGCCGTCGGCGAGCAGCGCGCGTTTTGAACGCCCGCCGCTCATCTCCTCGCCGCGTCCCAGATAGAGATACTCGCCGAGTTCAATCGCCACGGCCACGCTGTGCAAATGCGTGGCGCTCACCAGATAGGCTTTGAGTTTGGAGAGTTGCCCTTCGACGTAGTCCGGAAAGCGCTGCACCAGCATTTCGCTGATGAGGAAGCCCAGGATGGAGTCGCCCAGAAACTCCAGTTGCTCGTTATCGGGCAGACGCTCTGGCTGCTGGCTGGAGGTCTCAAACGCGTGCGACTTGTGCGTCAGCGCACGAGTCAAAAGCTCGGGGTTCTCAAAGCGATAACCGATCGCTGCTTCGAGCTTCGACAACCCCTCCATCGTCTGTATTGCCGGTTCCTGTTGCTTCTTCTTCTATGGCTGACCCGGTGAACCGCTACTTCTTGGCGGCCTTGGCCTGCGCGGCCTTCAGCTTCTCCTGCCCCGCCACGGTGCGGATCGACGGGTGCAGATCCGGCGTGGCCAATACGGCATCGAGCGTGAGGGTCGCGGCGTCATAGTTGGCCGCTGCGTTGTAGGCCCTGGCCAGATGCACCTTGGTGGCCGGGTCAGGCGAGCCTTGCACCTCCACGGCTTTCTTGAACTGGTTGACGGCTTCCGGATAGTTCTTGCGCACCATCGCGGTCATGCCCAGCGTTTCAAGGCCCTGCGCTTCGAAGTCTTTCTTCGCGCCCGCCCATTGTTCGTCAGTCAGGTCGGGGCGGAACTTCGGAGCGGCCTTCAGAATCTCCAGCGCCTCGTTCACCATCTTCTCGGAGTTCTTCAGCTTCTCGTCTTTGTCGAGATCGAACTCGCGCGTCTGCTGGACGGTGGCTTGCGCCAGCATCAGCATGACGATGTAGTTCTTCGGATCGGCTTTCAGCGTCCGTTCGGCGTAGCCGGTCATGAGCCCGAGATCGCCCTTCTGCTGCGCGGACTGCGTGGCCATCTGCAGCGCCGTTACCTTGAATTCGGTGTCGGCGAACTTGGTGAGCAGATTTTCCACGGCCGCAATCTGTGCGTCCGGACCCTGCGCGTTCTGGATGGCCATCAGCGCATCCATTTCCTTTTGCGATTTCGGTTTCGGCTGCGCCCACAAGCCGGAGACCGCCAGCACAGCCGCGACGGCCATCATCCACAGAGCCTTCTTCATCTCGGTTCCCAACTCCTATTTTGCTTTTTCCGGCATGGCTTTCAATGCCTGCACGGCCGCTTCTTTTGCCTTGGCCGACCCACCCTCTACCGCGAGCGCGGCGCGGTAGCGACCCGCTGCCTGCTCTTCCTGCCGGGCCGCCTGTGCGAGCCGGCCGAGATACACGAGCGTCCAAGCCTTTTCGTGCGGCGGCGCGCCCGTCTCCAGTGCCTTCGTAAACAACCGTTCGGCGGACTCCGGGTCGCGATTCAGCGTCGCAATCCGCCCCAGACCATAGTAAGCCCGAGCGTGGGCTTCGCGCTGATCGGTGCTTGTTAAAATCGCCGCGAACGCCTCGCGCGCCTTCCCGAGGTCGCGGCCCGTGTACAATGCCTCCGCCTCGGTCAGCGACTTTTCAATCGCGCTCGGCTCCGGCGGCGGCGGCGCTTCCACAGGCTTGGCGCGTCGCTCAGTGCGCTTGACCGCAAACTCAAAACCTTCCAGCCGCTTCTCTTCCCTCGCCAGATTGATCGACGCGATCAACTCCGGGAAATACAGCTTCATGCTCTGCTCTTGCTTCTCATAAACCGGAAGCTGCTCGGCAAAGTGCGCCGCGAGGATGTAGCCTTCTTTCATTGCCTGATCGAGCATCGCCTGTTTCCGGGACGCGCCGCGTTCAAGGCGCGTTTCTACTGCCTTGACCATAGATTTCGTCGCCAGCAGCAAAAAGTCCTTCTTGTAGAAATCCGGGAGCGGGGAGTTGATGGCGTAGTCGGCCAGCGCCTTCTTCTCGTCTACCTTCGCCATTTGGTTGGTAAACATCGGATCGATGAGATAGTGCAGGTACGCCTGGCGCACGTCGTTCGTGTGGGGCTCGGCCGAGTGGGTCACCACCAGGAAGTACTCGTCAAAAAACGGCAGGAACAAAATCTGGTTGGGCGCGCCCAGCAGATCCGTCACCACCTGAAAACGCCGTCCGCCGAATGTCCCGCTCAGCGGCGCGCGCACATACGCGGAAACGGCGGTGACGGCCTGCGAAGCGGGCTCGTGATAGCGCGCTTGAAACTGCTCATAGGCCGGCTGCGACTGTTTCCACATGCCAGCGATGCCGGCCTCTTTGTAGAAGCTGCCGAGAAGCGACGCGAGATCTTTGAGCCCCAGCACGTCGGGCGGAAGCTGATGGTCTTTCAGCTTGAACGCAAACTCGGGCGCGTCGCCCACCAGCAGCGCCCACGACGCCCAGAGCCGGAGTTCGACGGCAGGCGAGTCTTGCCGGTACTGGCGGAAAAAGTCGCGGAGCGAAGCCAATGACGCGGGTTTACGGCGCAACACCTCTTCGATGACGGCGCGGCGCAGGGGATGATTGGAGGGCGAATCGGCGTCCGGGCCGCCATTGGCTGACGAGGCGTTGAGCGCGGCCAGCACCGTAAACAGCGCCTGATTGCCGTCCAGTTGCGCGGTTTGGGCACACAATATCGCCAGCGGCAGCAGGCAGGCGAGGAGGAGAACGCGAAGGGCCACGCGGCGAATTTCCGCCTTCAGTGTAGCGTACGCGGGCAAATTACGGTCGCTTCAAGCGCCGTAGCAGCGCCAGAAAGCGGGTTTGGCGCGAAGCGGCGCGAAGGTGGGGTCAGCCGCCACGTAGATCAGATTGAACGGCCGCGCCTCCTCGGCGGCCTCGAGTTCGTCCAACGCCTGTTGCGGCTGGCCACTCCACATCTGCCACACCGCCCGGTTGTAGCGGTTCTTGCGCTGCGCCTCCGGCCTGCTGCCTGTTTCGTGCATCCACCGCGCGATCAGCGATGCCGGGCCTCCCTTCTGAAAAGCTTGAAGCGCGGCAAGACGGATTTCATCACATTTGTCCTCTGAAAGCCCGGCCAGGCCGCGTGGCTTTGCCAATAGGATGGGTTCGGGCTTGCCGGGTCGAGCGACTGGGCCGCGTCTATCCACCTCCCGCCGCGCGGCCGGCAACTGGCGCAACACACCCAGCAATTGCGCATGCCATAGGTGCGTAATGGCCGGGGCGTCAGATAAGCGCGTAACGGCATCCAGATGCGTTCGTGCTTCCTCCCGATGAAACGCGGCGGCACCTGGAGAAAGTGCGCGAGGTGGAGCCGGAAGGCAGCCTGTACCGCACGGTGTCCGAAACGGGGCTCACGTCTACACCGCCCTCGGCATCGTAAATCGCAGGAACGGCTCCAGCGCGTCCAACTCACTCTCGGGCCGCCCGATCTTCCAGCGCAGCATCTGCACGTCCACCTTGTCCGGCAGAAAATCCATGATCGACACGCCATTCATCTCCAGCGGCGCGAGCGTCTCGCGCACGCCCAGGCCAGTGGCCACGCGCGGCGGTGTGCCGCGGGCCGCGCTGGGCCACCCCCGCGGCCCCGTGCTCACAGGCCCGGCGAGCATCGTATGCACGGGGTTGCGCCGCAGATCGTCCGCGCCGTTCTGTTCAATGGCCGCGTGCGCCAGCGCGTGCAAATCGCCAGAGAGAAACAGCGGCACGCCGCGCGTCATCTCTGACGCCGCGCGCAGCAAACGGTCATGCTGGAGCTTCCAGCCCGCCTGCCACATATACTTCGGGCGCGCGGTGGAAAGCGTACCGTCGTCGTTCAGCAGATCCGGGTACCAGTCGCCCCACTTGCCCGCGCTCCAGCCGATGGGGACCGACGGCACGTTCACCACGTGCGCCGCGTTCGACGCCTTCATGCGCCCGGTGAGCCAGCCCTCGGCGTTCGTAGAAATGAAGCCCGCGTAGTTACCGGTCAGCGTGAGGTAGCGGCGGCAATCGTACACCAGCAGTTCCGCCGCGCGGCCAAAGCGGATGGTGCCGTACGCCTCGCCCGATCCGGCCAGCGCGGCCGGGCGCGTGGGGTCCGGCAGGAACTCGGGGAAGTAGAGCGCCTGTGTGCCGCGCGCCAGTTGCAGCATGAAATCGTCGGGCGGGAGCGAGACGCCGTGCGTGGCCGCCCCCGGCGGAATCGCTTCGTCGTTCTCGTAGTAGTCGTGGTCGTCTTGAATGAAGAACGTGGGCACCGATTGCAGCATGGTGCCGTAGAGTTCGGCGATCTGCGGTCCGGCGGCGCGCTTCAGCACGTCTTCGTTGGGCGTGCCGAGCGCGGCGATGTCCCGGCGAAATTCACCCGCCGTCTGGCGCGCCCAGTCCGACGAACCCATCGGCCCGCGGCCCGAGGCGCGGCCAAAGCGGAGGTCCCAGTACACCTGATCGCCGATGGCCAGCACCGCGTCGGGCTGCATCTTCAGGCCCGCGCCGATCAGCTTGCGGCGATTGGCGAGGCTCACCCAGTACGGCCGGCCGCTGTCGTCGGGCAGGCGCACGCCGTCGTATCCGCCCGCGCAGGTGTACGCCAGCAGGCGGAAGCGCGCGAGGCGCTCCTCGGGATGCGGCAGCGT
>VFZP01000049.1 GCA_016871115.1 Acidobacteriota bacterium | reverse complement strand
GGCGTGGTCCGGTCCCAGTGTGCATTCAAGCCCTTCCACCGCGAGACGCGTCAGCTTCTCGGCTTCTTCCCATTGGCCGCGGCGCATGGCCAGTACACCCAGTGCGCCGTTGAGCGTGGCGTGTTCCGGGTTCCAGGCGGTCACGGCGGCTTACGAGGCTTCGGCGAGACGCTGGGCAGCAGGTCCGGTTTTGTTCATCAGCAGATAGATTTGGCCAAGGCTGAGCAGCACGCTGCCGCGGTGGCGCTCATACTCAGGGGGCGACAGGTCGAGATGCGCGAGCGAAGCCAGCGCATGCCGCTCGCCTTCGGCGAGCCGGCCCACGTAGGCTTTGGAAACCGCCAGCTCCGATTCGAAGCGGCCCAGGTGCACGTGGTCGTCGGAGCCGTTCACGCTGAAGCGCGCAGTCACGGCTTCAAGTAGTTTCACGGCAGCCTCCGCTTGGCCGGATTCGCGCAGCGCGAGGGCAAACGAACCCTTGGCCACCAGCGCCTGCCGGTGTTCGCCCGCGGTGACCGGTTTTAGCACGTTCATGGCTTGCTCCGGCCGGCCGGTCATCGTGAGCGTCTGGCCGTAGAAGATGCGCGCGTCAATGGTTAGGGGATGATGCGAACCGCGGGCACGTTCATACTCCTTCCACACCACTGCGAACTCATCGCGGGCTTGCGGGTAGTGGCCAGCGGTGAGTAGTTGCTGGGCAGACAGGAAGCGGGCATCGAGCGCGGCGAGGTCAGCGCCGAATGCCGGAACGAGACACACGAATGCCATCACACAACGACCGAGCATGGTTGTCCTCTCCGAGTTGCAAAGTGTGAAGCGCTTCATCCGTTGATACGAACGAGTGGGGCGATTGTTTCCACGAAACACCGCGGACACTGACAATTGTTCAGGACCGCGCACTCTTCGCGAAAGCGGACACCGCGGATTGCAGGTAGGATGTGTAGGTGCGCCGTTTTGCTTTCCTGCTGACTACGTTCGCCGCCGGCCTGCTGAGTGCCGCGACGGTACCGAATTTTTCCGAACACGTCTATCCTATCGTTCGCGCGAAATGCCAGGGCTGCCACCAGCCCGGCGAAATCGCGCCGATGACGTTCACCTCGTATCGCGACACTCGTCCCTGGGCGGCGGCCATCCGCACGGCGGTATCGCGTGGCACCATGCCGCCGTGGCATGCCGACGCGCAGGCGAGCCGCGCATTTCACAACGACCGCTCGCTGACGGCCGCCGAGCGTGAGACGCTCACCAGTTGGGTGGCGGCCGGCGCGCCGGAAGGCCCCGCACGCGACGACCCTGCCCCGGTCTCGACAGATGCGCCGGACAAAGCGTGGCGGCTGGGCAAGCCGGATCTGGTGTTGAAGGTGCCTTCGTTCCAGGTGCCCGCCAAAGGCGATGTGCCGTACACGTTTTTCATTTTTCCCACGAAGCTCGAGAAAGACACCTGGATCCATGCCGCCGAGTGGCGCATCGACAAGCGGCGCGTAGTGCATCACATGAATGCTTTCGTACGGCCGCCCGGGTCGAGCTACGTGGAAGGCTATCCGGCCGGCGTCGCGTTTGTGCCGACGATCGCGCAGCGCCGCAACGGCCGCCAGGGCGAAGGCGCGTTCGCACGGCGCGAGTTGCTGTTGGGCTACGAACCGGGCTACCGCCCCATTCCCTGGGGGCCACGGCAGGGCAAACTGATTCCGGCGGGATCGGATGTGGTGTTTGAATGCCACTTCGACACGAACGGCGAAGAGACGGTGGATGCATCGGAACTGGCGATCTACTTCGCCAAGGAACCGCCCGTCGAGCGCGTGGTGACGTTGAGTGTGCAGAACATGATCTTCACCATTCCGCCCGGCGACCCGGCCTACCGGTCCGACGCGACGGTGACGTTTGCCGAACCCGTGCGCGTTGTCTCAGTGCAGCCGCACATGCATCTGCGCGGCAAAGCTATGAAGATCGAAGCGGTGGATCCGGCGGGCCGCAAGGCCGGCGTGATTGACGTGCCACGGTATGACTTCAACTGGCAGACCACATATTTTCTGCGAGACCCGCTACCGCTCGCGCCCGGCGCGCGGCTCGATTGCGCGGCATGGTTTGACAACTCGCCGAACAACAAACACAACCCCGATCCGCGTACGGCCGTCAAGTGGGGAGACCAGAGCCGCGATGAAATGCACATCGGGTTTGTGGAGATCGCCTTCGATGCCCGCGTGGACGCGGATCGTTTGCTACGATAATGGTCTCAAACGTTCTGGTATGGCCTTGTTTCAAGATCCTCTCCTGGTGGGCTCAGACGCGCCCCCGTTCATTCTTCCCGACGAAACCGGCGCGGTGTTCGTCCTCAACCTGAACCGCAACAAGTCGGTAGTGCTGGTGTTCTATCCCGGCGACGACACCAGCGTCTGCACGCAGCAGCTCTGCGAGTTGCGCGACAACTGGGCGCGGATCCAGGAGCGTGGCGCGATTGTAATGGGCATCAACCCGGCCGAGGCGGCGAGCCACGATGCGTTCAAGAAGAAGAACAGCTATCCGTTCCCGCTGCTGGTGGACAATGGCAAACGCGTGGCCAAGCTGTACAAATCGGGCGGCATCGTTACCAAACGGACGGTGTATGTGATCGGCAGAGACGGTAAGATCAAGTTCGCCAAGCGCGGCAAGCCCTCGGTGGACGATATCCTGGCGGCGATTCCCGCCGCGCGTTAGGGCTGGGGCGGCAGCGTCACGTCGGCGAGATCGACGAAGGCATCCTGCGTCATGAACGCGACGGCGACTTCCCTTCCGCGCACCACGCCCGGCGGCGCGATCACTTTCGCCTGACCGTTCACAATCGGTCCCCATTGTCCCGGCACGCCATCGAAGAACACCTTCACCGAATTCGGCAAGTCAACTGCGATGGCCGAGCCGTCCACCACCTTAGGCGCTGCCGCAAACGGCGCCGGAATGACCGGTTGCAGGAAGCGATGCTGGCCCACTTCCACCGTCACCGCGCCTTGCGCGAGAGCGGCCGGCGCGCGAAATTCACCCGGCGCGTCGCCAACCGCCGCTGCAACGCCATTCACGCGCACCGTCAGCGGAGACGGCCCGCCTATAACCACCATCCGCGCTTCCGGCGCAATCGGAGCGTCCGGTAACTGTGGCGCGGCAGCGTGCGTAAGAACCGGCAGATCCTGCGGCACAGCGATGCCGAACATCACCCCGTGCGCGAGCGTCAACTTGCCGGGCGCGCCGGCCTGCGCCGTGCAAAACGCCACTTCGTTGAACGCAAAGTTGTCGACGTTATCCGCCGTGCCTCGCGCCGTGAGCGAGCCCTGGCCGTCGCTGCTGATGCGATACCGGTTGGCCGCCGCGAGATAGGAAAAGGCGCCGCCCGCCACGCGCTCATATTGCGAGATGTACGCCGTACCCGTGAGACTGCTGCCCAGCATCCCCGACGCCGAACCCAGCCGCGTAGACCGTTGGAACGCGAAACTGTTCTCAGCGCTGAGTTCTGAGGTGAAGTAGCGTCCGCGGAACAAGAAGATCGCCGCCGCATCGGGATTCTTGCGCACGGCTAGCAGAATCGCAGGCTCGCCGACCTGCTCGCTCCAACCAAGCAACACAGCGCCATCGGCCGACGCCGCCAGGTTCATCGCACCGCGCAGCACGTCGGACGCCTTGCCGAACTCCACTGCTCCAGTGCCATTGGCGGCCATCGCCACCGGCATCGCAGGAATCTCATCACGCCGGTTCACATCGTCTACCAGCGCGGCATGGCCCATCACTGTGATCTTGGTGAACTGCCCGGCCCCGTCATGCGTTAACTGCGCAAAGCCCGTCGCGAGTCCGGCGTCCTTGCCGCCCTGCAGCGCAAGGAACGCCGCACCGTACACGCCGCGCAGTGAGCGCACTTGAAACGCACCTTCCGCCGCGGCGCGCACCGCCACGAAGAGTTCGTGACGCCCACCTTCCGCCGCGGAACTGATCAGCAGACTCGCGTCGTGGTTGTAGCGCACGTCCAACGCCCGGCCGCTCAGAGTGATCTGCGCGCGGTACGAGGCGGTCTCGGTCCACTTCACCGCGTTCGGCCCACTGAAGGAAACCACGCCGCCTTCACTCTTCGCCACGCCTGCCGCACCCTCCGGATAGCTGAGGCGCACGTACCGGTAGTCTCCCTGCAACGCCTGCGCGGCCAAACCAGCAGGCAGCAGCAACAGCAGCAGGAGTATCATGGCTGAGGCGGTTTCCAATCCGGCGGCACTGCATCGGGCGGCAGGTCGCCATCGAGCATCTTCATGAACTCGACGAGATCCTTCTTGGCCTGCGCTTGCTCGGCTTTGGGGATGTCGGGCAGACCCGGATCCGGCATGTCGACCGAGATGTTGGTGTTGGGCCGGCCGCCGTCAAAGTAAAAGTCGATCGACTCTTCAAGCGTTTTGATCGCGCCGTCGTGCATGTAGGGCGCTGAGCGCGCGATGTTGCGCAGTGTCATGCTGCGGAACGCGCCGGCCATCTTCGGCCCCGGCTGAATGAGGCTGCGCCCGAGATCAAGCAGAGTCTTCTTCACCGGATCCCACGCCGCGCCCGTGTTGTGGAAGCGGTCTTCGGTAAACGTGGAAGACTTGACGTCGATGCGGTGACAGCTCACGCAGTTCGCCGCTTTGAGCGACGGATTCAGATACAACTTCAAGCCACGAATGGCCGAGGGCGTCATGGCCATCTTGTCGCCGCCGTAGTAGTAGCGGTCAAAGCGCGAGTTGCCGCTCACCAGCGTGCGTTGATAGGAGGCGATAGACTTGGCGGCCATCTCCCAGGTGATCGCGCCCGGCCCCCAGGCTTTGGCGAACAGGTCGACGTACACCGGACTCGCCGCCAGCTTACGTTCCACGCCGACGAGCGAATGCGCCATCTCCAAGGGATTCTCCACCGGGCCACCCGCCTGCGCCTCAAGGTTCGGCGCGCGGCCGTCCCAGAACAGGATGCCGCTGTAGGCGATGTTCAGCAGCGCGGGCGCATTGCGGTTGCCCTTCTTGCCGTTCACGCCGCCGGAGACCGGCTTGGGATCGGCGAAGGCGTGGCGCGGATCGTGGCAAGAGGCGCAACTCACCGTATTGTCGCGCGAAAGAACCTTGTCGAAAAAGAGCTTGCGGCCGAGAAACACGGTCTCGCGGGTGAGAGGGTTGTCCTTGGGTGCCGGTACCGGCGGCAGACCGAGCGGCGGTTTGACGATAAAGGGTTGGCCGATGGGAATCGCGGGCCGCGCTGGTTGAGTATCGAGGGCACGGTGACGCGCGCGCAACGGCAACGAAATCTCACTCGCCAGCGCTCCAGCCATCAAAGTCAGCGTCAGAGCCATTGGGTATAACGGGCGGATCGTTTCCATCGGGGTGGAAGATAGTGCTACGCTCAGTCCACAGGATACCAATGTCTAAACTCGAAGCGAGTCGCCGTGTGTTTGCCGCCAGTGCCGCAGCCACCCTCTTGGGAGCCGCGGCCGCGTGCTCCTCACCGAAGCCGCCCGCGGAAGCACCGAAGAAGGCGGCGGCCGAGCCCGCAAAACCGCGGGAAAAGGTGAGCAAACAGCCTTGGGGCAAGGGCCCACTGGGCACGGCGATCGATCTCTATACGTTGAGAAATCCCGGTGGAACAGAGGTGGTGGTCTCCAACTTCGGCGCCAGCGTGGTTTCCATCAAGGCCAAGGATCGCCTGGGGAAGGCGGGCGAAATCACCATCGGCTTTGACTCGCTGGAATCTTATCAGGGCACACATCCCTATTTCGGCGCCACGGTGGGACGTTATGCCAACCGCATTGCCAAGGGCGCATTTGACCTTGACGGCGTCACCTACAACCTGGCCAAGAACGACGGCGAGAATCATCTCCACGGCGGCAACAAGGGTTTCGACAAAACCGTGTGGCGCGCGACGCCTTCGGCAGACAGCGTGGAAATGCGTATGTTGAGCCGCGACGGCGAAGAAGGCTACCCGGGCGATCTGGACGTGCGCGTGACGTTCACGCTGACCGGGGACGACCTGCTACGGATTGAGTATGCCGCCACGACGACGCGGGACACCCATGTGAATTTGAGCAATCACGCCTATTTCAATTTGTCCGGCGGCGGCGACATTCTGAAGCACGAGTTGCGGCTGGCGGCCGACAAGTTTCTACCCGTCGACGCCGGGCTGATTCCCACGGGCGAATTGAAGCCCGTGCGGGGCACTCCGTTCGATTTCACCAGCCCCACTGCGATCGGAGCGCGGATTGACACGAAGGATCCGCAACTGGCCATCGGCCGCGGCTACGATCACAACTTCGTGCTGACGTCCGGAGGCGGGTCGCTGGCGATGGCGGCGGAGTTGTACGATCCGGCGTCGGGGCGTGTGCTGACTGTGTCCACCGATCAGCCGGGCGTGCAGTTGTACTCGGGTAACTTCCTCGACAGCAAACTGAAGGGCCGTGGAGGCGTGCCGATCGAAAAGCGCGCAGCGGTGTGCCTGGAGACGCAGCACTTCCCGGACTCGCCGAACAAGCCGAAGTTCCCCACCACGCTCTTGAAGGCGAGCACCGAGTTTCACTCCACCACCACGTGGCAGTTCTCGGCGCGGTAAGCGGTTTGGACGCCGGGCGGATACGCGAGTTGTTCGCCCGGTCGATTGCCGGTCCGGACCCGAAGGACGACCATGAGTCCTGGGCCGCGATTCGTGAACTGCAACTGGACGGCTCGTTCGAGGTGTTCGAGTACGCCGCGGGTGGCTCACCACGCCGGAGGCGATCAAGCGCGCGCAGGCAGCCAGCATTCTGGCACAGATGCCGGAGCCGCATCGCCCGTCGAGCGAACTGTTGGTAGGCCTCTTGGATGAGTACGAAGAACCGGTGGTGCTGGCGTCCGCGCTCGCTGCGCTGGGGCATCTGGCCGACCCGGACACGGCCCCGGAAATCGCACGTTTTCGCCGCAATGCGGACGAAGGGGTACGCTTCGACGCCGCCATTGCGCTCGGGTTCAGGGCGAACGATCTGCTGGCCATAGCTTGTCTCATCGAACTGACGCGAGACGCCAGTGCGAAAGTGCGGGACTGGGCCGCGTTCGGCATCGGCTGTCAAAGCACAGAGGATACCGAAGCATCCGCGAAGCGCTGTGGCGCTGCCTCGACGACTCCGATGCGGATGTTCGCGAAGAAGCGGCCGCGGGTCTGGCGCGGCGCGATGAACCGCACATGGTGCCCATTGTCCGCGCGTAGCTGGCCGAGGGCGAACTCTCGCCCGTCGCGAGCGAAGCCGTCGCGGGCCTGCTGCGACTGGAGGAACTGCCCGCTGGCTGGGGCGCCGCCGACTGCCACGCCGCGCTCGGGCAACGTTTCCCGGAATCCGGCAAACGAGTCTAGCGGCCGGCGCCCCGGCTCAAGCGCCGGAAGTACTCGGCCACCGAACCCGCATAGCCTTGCGGCACCGGGCGCGTAGGATTGCTGCGCACCTGGGTGGTCTGGTCGTCAAGCTTGCGGCGAAGTTGCAGTTCCAGTTGTTCGAGATTCGCCAGCACCTGCGTGCGGAGATTCTCCACCAGTTCCGAATTGCCCTTAAAGCGGCCCGGATCGAGCCGCTGCATCTCGCGGATGAGACCCTGCACTTCGCGTGCGACATCGGGATTCTCCATGCCCATCTCGCGGCTCATCTGGTTCAATTCGCGCATGCCTTCGCGGAAAGCCTGTTCCACACCAGCCAAGCCCTGGCCCGGTTGCGGCACATTGCCGTCGACTCCAGGCAGGTAGCCACCGCGGTTGATCGCCGAGAATTCGCCCTGGCCGCGCTGACCGCCCTGACGCGCTTCGCGGTCGCTGGCCGACTGCTGGCCCTGCCCCTGCTGCCCGCCGCCGCCCTCGCGCCCGGCTTGCATCTGCTGGCCTTGCTGGCTTTCTCCCCGTCCACCCTGTCCTTGCTGTCCGCCCTGTTGGCCGCCGGGTTGGCCTTGCTGGCCCTGCTTGCCTTGCTGGCCTTCGCCCTTCTGTCCTTGTCCGGGCTGCTTGCCTTCACCGCGTTCACCGGCCTGCTGGCCTTGTTTGCCTTCCTGGCCCTGCTGCCCCTGCTGTTGTCCACGTTGACCCTGGCCCTGCTGCTGTCCGTTGCGGCCCAGTTGCTCCATCTGCTGGCGGAACTTCTCCACGCGATTGAGCGCTTGCTCAATTTCCTTCTGACCTTCCCCGCCCGCCTGCAGCCCTTTGCCTTCCAGCGCGCCCTGCGCCTCCTGCAACTTCTCGCGGAGTTGCTCCAACGCCTGGCCGATCGGCGCTTCCTGCATCACGGCATAGGCGCCGTAGCCGCGCCGTGTGAACTCGGCGCTCCGCCGCAGGCGCGTTTGCAGTTCTTTCTGCTGAATCTCGCCCAACGCTTCGCGCACTTTGTTCGACGCGCCGCGTTCAGAGCCCATCATGTTGCGGACCGCGGTCTGCATATCCCTTTCCAACCGCGCCACGTCGTCGGCCATCTTGCCGCGCTCCGCGCCGATCTGTTCGTTCTGTTCCTTCTTGCCGCCGGGCTGGCCGTTCAACAACGCGGGGTTGCCGTAGGCGCCCTTCATCTTGCGATACTGCTCCTGCTGGCGCGCTTCGAGTTCCTCGGCCCGGCGCGCGAGTTCCTGCACCGTGCCTTCCGCTTCCTGACGCCGCGCGCCGCCCATGAGGTCACGCGCTTCCTTCAGACGCTCGGCCGCCCGGCGCGCATCGGCTTCATTGCCCGCCTGTTGCTGTTGGCCCTGTTGACCCGCCCGAGACGACGCAGCCTTGCGCATGTCTTCGGTGGCCTGCTTCAGGCGATCGAGCGCCTGCTGCACGCGCGGATCCATCTGCTGCTGCCGTCCGCCCTGTTGCCCCTGCTGACCGTTCTGTCCCTGTTGTCCCTGCTGCTGCGACTGGTTGCTGTTGCGGCTTAATTGCTCCATCTGCCGCTGCAATTGTTCCGCCTCGCGGCGCAGCATCTCCTGCTGCCAGCGCTGCTCGAAGGACTGTTTGTTCTCCTGCTGCTTGGCCAACTCCTGCTGCCGGCGTGCAAGCTGCTCCAGCTTCTGCAGCGCCTCATCCACTTCCTTGGCCTTCTGCTCAGATGCCGATTGCTGCCCGGTTTCATACTGGTTCTTCTCGGTGTCGAGTTCGAGATCAAAGAGGTTTTCCAGATCGCGCGCCGCGCCACCGCCGCCACCGCCGCCTTGCCGCCCAAACGCCACCTGGATCTGGCGGAACGTCGCTTCGGCGCGCAACAGATGTTGCAGCGCCTTCTGTTCATGCGGCAGCGCATCCTGCCACTTGCGGCCCTTCAGTTCGCCGGACGCGCGCGTCATCGCTTCGGCCGCCGCCGTCATGTCTTTCGCAAAGCTCGAAAACTCCTGGTTCTGTTGCGACAGTTCGCGGCTCTGCATGCGGCGCGCGAGCGACGTAGCTTGGTCCTTCAACTTCGCTTGCACTTCGCCGAGGAACTTGCCCGCTTCGGCCGCTTCGGCGTCCGAAGCCTTCTTGTCACGAATCTGGTTAAAGGTGGCCGCGATGATTTCCTTCTGGCGCTGGCTGATGTTCTCCTGGTCGCCCTGGCCGCTGCCCCCGCCGCCACCTGATTGCTGGCCCTGCTGGAACTCTTTCTCAAAGGGCTGCGCCTCAATGAACATCATGTCGGTGCGCGTGGTGGCCTTGGCGTCGCGCGCCGTGGCGTAGTAGCTCACTACGTCGCCCGGCACCAGCTTGTGGTCTTCCAGCGCAATCATGGCGCTGGCGGAGACGTTGCGCTGGCCCGCCGCTTTCGCCAGCGGAGTGGTTTGCTCGGGACCGCCATTCACGGAGTAATGCAGCGTCACGTCACGCAGACCGTAGTCGTCATCGGCGTCCACCTGGATGCTCACTTCTTCAATCGGGCTCGCCTTGTAGTCTTTGCCCGGACGGGATAGTTTCAGGCCCGGTGGGCGCTCGGCCTTCGCTTCGATGAAGAAGTCATCCGAGATGCGCACCGGTTGGCTCGCATCCATAATCGCGACATGGTAGGTACCGTTTTTTTCAATTTTCAGCGTGGTGTGATAGACGTTCTTGCCAGGCTCGGTGCCGAGCAGAATCTCCTTGCGGCCCGTGCCTTCGAGGTCCACCACCAGCCGGCCTTCCTTGAGCGGCTGGTCCGTGGTGATATCGAGCAGCGCTTCGGTGCCGTCCACCGCGCGCAGATCGCCGCCGTTCTCCACCACTTCCTCACCCAACCCGGACCACGCCGGATACCGGTATGTGATTTTGATGTTGCGTACCGTGGGCAGATCGGTAGCCTTCAGCGTGTACTGCGGCGAGCGCACCGCGCCGGCCTGCACGTAGTAGTCAACGGACTCCGGCAGTCCGGCGAACAGAAACTCATAGCCCGTGCCGGCCTTTTGCGCCTGCATCGCCACTGGCTCCCACTTCGCCGTCGAGTGATACCGGGCAAAAAGCTGCACCTTGCCGAAGGTTGTGCCGAACGTCTGCGCGGTGATGAGTTGGTCTGACTTACGGCGCACGGTGGCATCGCCCGGCGTAACCTTGATGTCGTAGAACGCCTTGGCGCCACCCTTGGGCGAAGCGGCCCACAGAAGGCTCGCGCCGTGGCCGAAGTAACCGGGCCCGGCGAGAATCAGCCAAAGCAATACGCCAAGCGCGCTCACCGAAGCGGCGGAAAGTCCAGCCAGCCGTGCGGCGGGTGCGAGGTGGCTCGGCTCAGATTGCTGCGCGACCGCGAGCGTGTCGGCGGCGAGGAGTTCGACAAACGGATCGTCTTCGCGGCCCGGGCCTTTGTCGGCAAACGTCATCAGGCGCTGCTCAAACGCCGGGAACGCCGCCTCAGCGCGATGCGCGGCACGGCGCCGGTTCAGCCGCACCAGCGGCAGCGCCACGCCCAGCACGATGGCCAGCGCCAGCACCACAAACAGCGCGATACGCGCGGCGGTGACGCTGCACTGCGAGAAGGCCCATTGGTTGATGAGCATCACCAGCAACACGGTGGCCGCCAGGGCCGCGCCGAAAACGATCGCGCCGCCTTCGAGCAGTGCACCCATGCGCAACCGGCGTTCCAGCCGGCTCAGATAGCCGTTCAGTTGGTCCCGAGTACTCATGACGAACCTCCCGCGAGACTGACTATTCCCTTTGTACACCTAAATAGCGGCTGGCGAGGATAGACTCGGCCGCCGTGGCCAGCGCCGCCGCCAGCAGGAAGTACCACCAGAAGCACATCGGCTTCTTCGCCGGCTCCTCCGTAAACGCCGCCGGACCACCGCCCGCTGCATTGGCAGATCCATTGCCGCCGGCCGTCCACAGTTGGACGGTCTCGGCGGGGATCAGGCTCAGGTCCGACTCGCGCCGGTCTGGATTCACAGCCAGCATTTCGTGACGCCCATTGGCGCGGCGCACTTCGAAGAATCCGGCGCGGTTCAACTGGAATGTTTGGGCTTGGGTGGACTCGTGGAGCGAAAGCGGACGCTTGCCGTCCGGGTCGATCACTTCCACCGAGACCGCTTGCTCTTTGGCCGAACGTAGTTCCACAAAGCCGCTGACGTTGGTTGCCGCGTTACGGTCTTCCATCGCACCGAGGTAGCGCGCCGATTGATCGATGAAGGCAACGAAGGCCGGATGCAGGGGAAAGTCATTGGCGACGTTGTCGAAGGTGGAGGTGAACAACAGCGCGCGGCCTTCGCCGATCTTCCGTTCGAGCAGCAGCGGCGTACGGTCACTGAGGCGAGCGACCACGCGCGCGTCCTGCGGCTCTACTTTCACCGCATAGAAGAACTTCACGCCTTCCCACCGGCCCGCGCGGCGTAGCGACGGATGCGCGGGGTCCGCATCGCCGACGACGGAGAAACGTTGACCCGAACGCGAGTAGTATTGGCCCTCGGAAACAGGCAAATCGAGCACGGGAATCTTAGCCTGCTTGGTGGTATTCGTGCCGGCCGCCACCAGCAGGCTGCCGCCGCCGGACACATAGCGCTGGGCTTTTTCGACGAACGCCGCGAGAGGAACCGCGTCGGCCAGCGCGACAAACGCATAGCGGCTCAAGTCCGCGCCGGAGGATTGCTCGGCGGTCAGGGTGTCGAGCGTGAAGGCCGCTTCGGCCGCGGCGGTGAGCGCGGCGCGGAAGTAGATGGGCGAGCGCGGGTCACGCGATTCGTGCACCAGGAGCACACGCTTCGGGTCGGACCGCTGGACGGAGAACAACACACGGTCATCAGCGGCGAGGGCGTCGGCGGCGTCAAGGCGCAATTCGCATTTCGATGCCCCGTAGGGAACTTCGAGTCCCTCGAATTCCACGCTGGCGCGGCCGGCCGAGGGCACGTCGATCTGCTTGGTGGCGGTGACGGCGTTGTTCACCACCAGTGAGACCGTGCGCTTGGCGGCGGGCGTGTGGAAGCCCGCAACGGTGGCCTGGACTCGCGCCTTTTTCGGGTCCCAAAGAATCGACGGCGCGCTCACGGTTTCCACTGTCCAGTTGGGAACGGGCAGCGCGGGCGCCACGCCATGCACGGCGAGCGTCACGCCGGCGGGCAGAGCGAGATCGGCAAAGCCCGCGGGCAGGGCCGATTGTTGAGTATCGGTGAACAGGTGCGCTTCAATGGCGCGCGGATCGTTGGTGACCGACATTCGCAGCGCGCGCGACAATTCGCCGTAGGCGCCCGCTTCATCGCCCGCTTCCACGCTCGCAATCGCCGCCTGCAGGTTGCCCTTCTCGGTAGTGGGCTCGGTCAATACATCGAGCCGCGCGCCGAGCGCCGCGATCTGCGCGGGTTGCGTCGTGGGACGGCGGTCCAGCACGCCCTGCGCCGCGCGCTGCGCATCGGCCAGGCGAGAGCCGGCGCGCATGCTGAGAGACCGGTCGATGACCAGCATTATGCGCTTCTCCGACGGATCCACTTTCACTTCGCGCTGAATGAACGGCTGCGCAAAGGCAAGGGTAATCAGCGTCAGCAGCAGCAGGCGAAGCACCAGAAGTGCCAGGTACTTCAAGCGCCGGTGCTTGATCGAGCTCTGCGTGCGGCGCTCAAAAAACATCAACGAGCTGAACGGCACGGGCGTGGTCTTGTGCTGCTGGAGCAGATGCAGGTAAACAGGCAGTGCGAGTGCACCGAGTCCGGCGAGAAACCATGGAGAGAGCAGTCCCATGCGGCGGCTAGAATCTCCCCTGGCGGATAGCCAAATACTGCCGGAGCGTGTCATCCAACGGCCGATCGGTGATCATCAGGTGATAATCCAGCCCCGCGCCGCGCGCCTTTTGCTCCAGCGTTTCCAGGTGCCGCTTCATTTTTTCCGGATATTCCATTTGCGCGTACTCGGGCGTCACTTCGAGGCTGTCGCCCGTTTCCATGTCAATCAGGATCACCGGTTCGCCGAATTTCGGCTTCACTTCCTGCGGATCGAGCACTTGCAGCAGGATCACTTCGTTGCCGCGATAGCGGAGCGGCGCCACGGTCTGAACGATCGTCTCAGGATCGGACAGAAAATCCGAAACCAGCACCACCAGACCGCGGCGGCGCAGAAACTCCATGCAATGCGCAAAAGGCTTGGCGAAGTCCGTGCGCGCGCCGGGTTCAGCGTTTTCGAGCGCATGCAGCAGACGGTTCAACTGACCCTGGCGCGTGGACGGCGGCACGAAGTTGCGGATCTCGTCGTCGAAGAGCAGCAGCCCGCACGCATCGCGCTGTCGCGTGGCCGCCAGGTACATAATGCTGGCCGCGACGTAGCGCGCGTAGTCGATCTTGGAGACCGAGTGGCACGCCATCTTCATCGAGTTGCTGGCATCGAGCAGCACCATCACAGGTGAGTTCGTCTCGCCGCGGAAGCGCTTCAGCACCATGCGCTCGGAGCGCGCGTACACGTTCCAGTCCACATGGCGCAGATCGTCGCCCGGCGTGTATTGGCGGTACTCGGCGAACTCCTGGCTGAAGCCAAAGTCCGGCGACTCGTGGAGGCCGGACACAAACCCGTCCACCACCGTCCGGGCAATCAGTTCGAGACTCGAAACCGATGCCAGCACCGAAGGCTGAAGAAAGCGCTGCAACATGTTGGATGCCGCGAGGTGGCTTATCCTTTCGGTACCGGGAGCGTTTCAATGAGCCGCTTGAGCAGCACATCTTGCGTCAGGCGTTCGGACTCGGCCTGGAAGTTCAGCAGTACGCGGTGACGCAGTACCGGCACGGCCAGCGCCTGTACGTCCTCAAACGAGACGTTGTAGCGACGGCGGGCCAGCGCGCGGGCTTTCGAGGCGAGCACGAGGAACTGGGCAGCGCGCACACTTGCGCCGTAGTTGACGTACTTCTTGATAAAGTCCGGCGTGCTGCTGCCGGTGACGCGTGTGGCGCGAACGATATCGACGGCGTAGCGGGCTACGGGTTCGGCGATGGGCACCATGCGCACAAGCTGCTGGAAGTCCAGAATCTCGTCGCCGGTGGTGACGGCTTCCACCTGGGCGTGCTTGGTGGTGGTGGTCAGGTCGACGACCTTGAGTTCTTCGTCGGCCGACAGGTAGTCGAGCACGGTGTTGAAGAGGAACCGGTCAAGTTGCGCTTCGGGCAGCGGGTAGGTGCCTTCGAGTTCGATCGGGTTTTGCGTGGCGAGCACGAAGAAGGGCGCGGGCAGCTTGTAGATGTTGCCGCGCACCGTGCACGAACGCTCCTGCATCGCTTCAAGCAGCGCCGACTGGGTCTTGGGCGGGGTGCGGTTGATTTCGTCGGCCAGCAGGAGGTTGCCGAAGATCGGGCCTTTCACGAACGTCCACGTACGGCGTCCGGTCCCTGGATCTTCCTCGATGATGTCGGTGCCGGTGATATCCGAAGGCATCAGGTCTGGCGTGAACTGGATGCGTTTGAATTCGAGGCCCAGCGCTTCGGAGAGCGTCCGCACTATCAGCGTTTTGGCCGTACCGGGCAAGCCGGTGATGAGGCAATGGCCGCCCATGAACAGCGCGATGAGGACCTGTTCAAGCACCTCATCCTGGCCGACGATCACGCGCCGGACTTGCTGCAGGATCTGATCGCGGGCTTCCTGAAACCGGGCGACGCGGCTTTGCAGTTCAGCCGAGTCGGCGGAGAGTTGAGCGGGCAGAGACATGAAATTGAGGCTTCTCTTTCCTATTTCTTCTGGGCGTTCAATTCGAGCAGTAGCTTCTGGGCGGGCCGGAAACCAGGCGCCACTTCGAGGGCTTCAAGCAAATGTTCTTCGGCTTTATCAGACTGCCGCGCGGCGTGATAGGCGCGGGCAAGATGGTAGTTCGCGTCGGCGCGGTCGTTGGGTTTTTCCGCCAGCCAGGCACGGAACTCGCGAATGGCGCCAGGCGAGTTCGCCAGGCCGAGATAGATCTCGCCTAGGCGCTTATGCATGACGTCATCTTTGATCGGATAGATGAAATTGACTTTCTCCAGCGTGGCGGCCGCGGCGCGTTTATCGCCGGCCTGCTCTTGCAACAACGCCAGTTTCTTGAGTGTATCGGGCTTTCTCCCGCCCACCGCGGCGTAGCGCTGGTAGACGTCGATGGCCTTCGCTTTGTCGCCCTTGGCAAGCGCCGCTTCGCCCACGATTTCGTAGCCGTTGGCGCCTTCCACGTAATCGCGGTACATGGCGATAGCCTTCTCGCCTTCGGCGATGGCTTCGTCGTGCTTCTTCTCTTTGAGCGCAGCGGCGGCGGCGCGCAAAACCTTGCGCCACTCGTCGAACTTGGCGATCACTGGCCCCGCTTCCTTCTCCAAATAAGCAAGGAACTGCTTGTCGAACTCGGCGGGCGCCACGCCCAGAACCGTCTGCACCACTTCCGGCGTGTCGGTTCCCTTGGCAAAGGCGTTCATCATGGCCAGCACCTTGTCAAAACCCCAACGCGCTTTGATGAAATCAATCACGCGACCGCCCTGGAAATAAGAAACGATCACCTGATTCGGATAGCTGGGGCGGATGAAGCCACGGTCGAGTTCAGCCACGGGCAGAAGCTTCTTCTCCTTGATCGCCATCAGGATCTCCGGCGTCATGCGGTCGCCCCAATCCGGATAAATCGCGCTTTCCTCCTGCACCGCGACGCCTTCGGTGAACCAGCGCGGCACGCGATGGCGCGTGGCGGTGAGCACAAACACGTGGCTCATCTCATGCCACAATGTGGCGGCCCAATGGAAGGTTCCGGGCTTACGGCCCGACGGTGAATCCATGGCGACAACGGTGCCGAAGGTGACGCCCGACGCGCCCAGGCCAGGCATGCCCATCGTGCGTACGGCAAAGTCTTCGTGGTCTGGGTAGACTTCCAGTTGCACAGGCACAGGCAACTTCACCTTGTACTTCTTTTCGTAGGTCGAGATGCACTTCAGTAGTTCCGGCTCAAAATAGATGCGCAGGAGTTCGGCCTCGCGCTTGTGCAGCTTAAGGACCGATAGCGGCGTCTTGTAGGTGGCGAAGTTCTTGTAGCTATCGATGAGCCGCAGCGAATTGGTGGTGGATGACTCTTTAAAGCCCGCGGCAAAGGCTTGTTCCAACTGCTGCTTGGCTTCGGCTTCTTTGCCCATCCGCATGAGATTGATGCCGAGTTGCGAACGCGCCTCGAGGTACGAAGGATCGAGTTCCAGCGCCTTGCGGTAGAGCGCAATGCCTTCGTCGTAGCGGCGGTTGAGCACCAGATGATGCGCCACAATCGCGTGGCCGCGCCCGTAGCGCGGATTGATGGCGGCGATCTTCTTCAGCCACACATCAGGATTGCGGTCTTCCACGGCTTCCACGGCTGCCAGCGCCGCCATCGCATCCAAGGCTTCGGGTGACATCTTCAGTGCCTTGTTGGCTTCTTCGATGGCCTTGGCAAAGTTCACGTCTTCGAGGGCGAGTTGCGCGAGCAACTCCTGCGCCTCCACCAGTCCGGGTTCAGCTTCCAGGGCTTGTCTGGCGAATTCGGTGGCCTTGCTGTCAAAGCCGTTCGAGGCGGCCAGCGCCATGCCGAACAGCGCCCCCGAGTGCTTCTTGTCGATCTCCAGCGCTTCCTGAAACAGCGACGCCGCGTCCGAGTAGTTTTTGTTGAAAGGCTCAATCAGCAACCGCCCCCAACGCACCTTGAGGTTGGCATCTTTCGGATTGCGCTGCTCGGCCGCCTTGAACTCATTGTTGGCTGCGGCGTAGTTGCCCAGTCCGTATTGGCCCTCGGCGCGCAGATACGGATCCGGAGCACTCAGCAGCCGAGTGAAGCAGGCGCGGGCCTCTGCCTGTTTGCCGTGATACTCGTGCGTGCGGCACTCGGTCACGCGCGGCGGCAACGCTGCGTGAGCCACCAGTGCCATCGCGCCGACCAGCACGGGGAGCTTCACTTATCGAGTTCCTCCTGCACCTGTGCGAGTTGAATCAGTAACGCCGAAAGCTGGCGCTTGTAGACTTCCACGGACATCGCGGCCTTCTCCAGTTTCAACCGGTCAATCCGCGCTTCCAGGTCGTCCTTGCGCGCCAGCAGCCCTTGCTTGGCAGGATTTGCCGCCGCCTTTTGGGCCGCGCCATGGCGCACCAGACTGAAACGCGCGGACAGAAGACCCTGGCCGTTTTCATCATTCGGATTCCGCGCCGGATCGCCCTTGCCGGTATCCTCAAGAACCGCGTGCTCGGTGGCAATGCGCTTGTTGGTCTCGTAGAAACTGGCGGTCTTGCGATCGGCGTAGCGAAAAGCCTCGAGCGCGGTGATCGATTCGTTCTTGTCCACATCCGCCGCGGGGTCGCGCATCGCCTCCACCCAGAAGCGTCCAAACACAGTGGCGTTCTTTTCAGAGCCGCTCCGTGTGGCAGCAATCACCGCGCGGTTCGGGCGCTGCAGCGCCTTCATCGCGCCGCCGCTCGCGCTGGTGGTATTCACGATCAACTGCCGTCCGGCAGGAATCTTGTCGCACGCCGCGGCGAGGTCCGTCGCGCTGATATCTGGACCGCGCAAATTGAACTTGTAGTCGCCGCCGTCGTAGCTGCCGTGGCCAATAAGCATCAGCACGAACGTGTCGTCCGCGGCCGCTTCGCGCGCAATCCTGCCCAGCGTTTCGGTGAGCCGCGCGCGAGTGCCGGCTTCGCCGGAGAGCGTGTAGACCTTCGGCTCTCCAGACGACTCGTGCACGATCTTGTCCACCTCTTTGGCAAGCGAAGCAAAGCGCTGTTCGTAATCCGGCTCACTGCCAAGCCCGGCCACGGTGACGAAATGCACCGAAGCCGCCGGCAGCATCGCCGCCGACAATACCAACCCGGCCACCGTCCGCCTCAAACCGCACCCCACTTCCGCCGCAGCCACCACTCGGTGCCGCGTAGCGCAATCAGCGCCATGAACACCGCCGGCAGATCCCACAGGTCGCGCGCCTCGCGCACAGTGATGCCGGCTTCCGAAAGCGCAATCTCGTCGGCCAGCCTGTTCAGGTCCGCAGGCTTCCAATAGCGCCCGCCGGTCTGCTGCGACAGCTTCTCCAGCAGTTCGCGATTCTGGCCAGTGCGGAAATTCTCGGCCACCCCGTCCTGCCGCTGCAGCGTCACCACGTCCCGGCCCACTTCTTCGGCGCCACGCCGCGCGGTGAACTCGACGAGGTAAGATCCGGTCTTGGGCAGCGCATAGTCGGTAAGGTAGAGGCCCGGCGTCACAGCATCAGGTTTCATCTTGATCCGCTCGGTGAGCCCCTGCGGCCCCAGCACACGCGCCTCGACTTCCACATCCGCCGCCGGCAGGAACGTCTTGTCACGCACGTCGGCACTCAGGCGCGCACGGGATTCATCGAACAGCATCTGCCTTGGTGTGGATGCCACCACCGGGCCCGGGGTTTCCGTCACCAGCCAGCGCTGCAACTGCTGCCAGAACACTTCATGCGTCTGATCTTCGAGCGGCTGCTGCATCTGCCAGCGCCACGTACCCGACGTTCCCAGCACTGCCGTCCGCCCACGGCCATAGTTTTGCGTAACCAACAGCGGCAACCTGGCGCGCCCGCCCGGTGTGTACTCGGCCAGCACGGCGGCGCCCAGTTTAGGCGTGCCGATGTCCTGATAGTCCGCCAGTTGCGGAAGCTTGCGCCAGCGCTCATCGTTCGCACCAGGCTGTTCCACCAGCCGCGTGATCAAGCTGTCGATAGCCGTGCCGGTGAGTTGCACCGCCGCCGGTTCGCGCAGGAACGTCCCCTTTCGTTCGGGCAGGATCACGGGCAACACTTCCGCCAGTGCCGACTTGGCCCAACCGCCTTCGGAGAGCGCATTGCGCCCTGCCAGCATCAACAGCCCGCCACCCCGCCGGTCTACAAAACTCTTGATCAGTTCCTGTTGCGTCGGGCTGAAGTAGTTCAACTCCACGTTGCCAAGAATCAGCGCGTGGAAACCGAACAGCTCTTCCACCTTCGCCGGAAAGCCCTGTTCGAGTTCGGTGGGTTGATCGACACCCTGGCGATAGAACTTGTTCTGCGTGGTGCGCAGCAGCGTCACCAGCTTCACCGACTTGTCGTCTTCAATTGCGCGGCGGACAAACTTGAACTCCCAGCGCGGCTCGCCTTCGATATATAGGATGCGGCGCCTGCCGTCCTGGACGTTCACCAGGCGCTCGGTTGAGTTGTTCTTCTGATTCTCCTCGCCCTCCTGCAGATCGAGCGAAAACTTGAACGCGCGAGCACCGGCGCTGCCGGCGTTGAACAGCAGGCTCTCGGTCTGCCAGTTGCCTTCCTTGCCAAACGTCACCTCGCGCATGGCCACCACTTTTGAGCCATCGCGCACGGCGAGCTTCGCCTTGCGGCCCTCATAGCCGCGTTGTTCGAAGGTGAGCTGCGCGGCGATGCGAGAATCAGCCAACGCGCGCGCGGGCGCCTGCACATCGCTCAATTCCACATCTTTGACGGCCTGCTCAAGACCCACGCCCACGGTGTGAATCGGCACGCGGCGCGTACGGAGTTCGGTGATCGTGTCGAGGTCAACGCCGCCGGAGTTGTCCGCGCCGTCTGACACCAGAATCACGCCGCCGAGTGGCAGGCCCGCTGTCTCATTCGACACCTGCTTGAGTGAATCGCCGAGATTGGTGGAGGCAGCCTGCGCGGTGAGTGTATCGAGAGCCTTGATGCGCTCAGCCCGGTCGGCCACGCGATAGAGCCGCACCTGAAATCGCCGGGAGAGCGCGTCAAGCACACCCGCCTGCAGGGGCGTGCGGGCCTGATCGCGCCGGGCTTGGCCGCCTTCCTTGAGCGCCATGCTCTGCGAATCGTCCACCAGCACGGCCACCACGTTCTGCTGCGGCTTGAGGGTCGATACCAGCAGAGCGGGTTGCCACAACAGCGTTAGCACCGCGGCCAGCATCGAACTCTGCAACGCCCACAGCACCAAGCTTCGCCAGCCCTTGATGCTGCCCACTGCCTCGCTCTGGCGCGATCGCATCAACCAGCCCAGCCCGACGATGCCCGCGACGATCAGCACGCCAAGCAGCCACACCGGCCAACTGCCAAGCAGCACCAGGTCGCCCTTGGTAAACACCGAACGTGGATAGCGGAACAGAAATTCGAACATCGGTTTGAGCAGTCTGCCTAATGCGTCATGGAATAGATGATGAAGTTCACGCCCACCCGGTAGGCCAACGAGGCAAAGTTCTCCGGATACCGCGGATGGTCGGCCCATTCCCAGGCGTCACCCAGATCCATGTTGTGGCAGATGGCAATCATCACGCGCCCCTTGTCGTCCAGCACCGCGCGCCACTTGGCGTCATATCCATCGTTCTCAGAAACGCGGCCCGTAAAGAACATCTGGATGCCGCCCACCTGAAAACGTTCCTTCAAGTCGTACAGCACGTGGAAAATCTGATCTTTGTCCTCGATGTCCACCACCGGGCGGTCTGGAAACACCTTCTGGAGTCCTTCATAGAAGACGCTCCACTCAAATGTGCCGTGGAAGTCGTCGGTCATCATGAAGCCGCCCTTGAGGAAATACTCGCGGAGCCGTGCGGCCTGCTTTTCGGTGAAATCCCAGCGGCCCACCTCGGTGGCGTAGATCCAGGGGTATTGCATGAACTCTTCTGAATCGAGTTCCACCACCTGTTCCACCGAACGGGCGTTCACGCGCGTCAAGCGGCGCACGCCCTGCACAAACTGCCGGTCCGCCTTGGGCCAATCGGTGGACCAGGCGCCGCCGCCGCGGCCCCAATAGCCGTTGCGTTTGGAGGTGTAGCGAAGCCGTGCAAAGGTGTACTCGCCGGGCTCCTGAGCATCCGCCGGCATGGGGGCGGGATTGTCCTCTTCGTCGAGAAAATCGCGCACCGTGCCACGTTGCGCAAGGAGCACACTGATGGTGCAGAACCCCAACAAAACCAGCGCCGAGACCCTCCGCGAACCCACTCTATGTGTCCTTGCGACTTCTACCATAGCATAGGGCCTTCACGGTTCTTGTAAAAGAAAACTGCGAGGCCATATGAGAGTAGACGTACAATGCGGAAGAAATGTTTTGCTGCCCGAAGCTTTCTGATTTGGTGGACCGCGAATATGCGCACGCCGGTCCCATGCACAGCCTCGCGCGCGGCCGGATTGTCACGGAAATCGACACCGAGTATTTCCTGAAGTTCGGCGATGAGGACCGGCCGGTGTGGGTGGGCATGCACTACTGCCCGTTCTGCGGACGCATTATCAGCCGCGAGTTGTGGAACCGGGAGAAGAAGAAGTAGCCGCCGCCTCCGCGCTGCTCAGCCGGCGCCACTCGCGGTAGATCAATACGCCGAGCGCCACCCACACCGCCACCAGCCCAGATTCAGCGCGGCAAATCCGCTGACGCCGAGTGCCAGGAACCGCGTGCCGGCATCGGCAATGCCTGTTTGCAACAGGTCACCCGCGCGCGCGAAGAAGGTATCGATGGCGGCCTTGGCCTTGTATTTCGCCTCGCGGGAAGTGGGCAGGAACAGCGCGTGGCGTACGGTATTATTCAGCGAATAGTCCGTCGAGTTTTCCAGAATCTTCGCCGCGCGCACCACGCTGAGCACCGGCATGAGCGCCAGCATCGCGTAGCCGCCGGCGGCGATCAGCAGCAGCACAAATATCGCGCGGCCCACGCCGATCCAATGGAACAGGCGCGAAACCACGAACGTTTGGAGCAGGAAACCCACCAGGTTCACCCAACTGTAGTAGCTGCTGTAGAACTCGCCGATAAATGCCTTCCGCGCGGACGGGTCGAGACTGCCAGCCTGCTCAGCCACCAAGCGGCCCACCAGGTATTCACCCACCGAATTCACGCGCGCGAACACCGGCACCAGCGATGCCGACTCGGTTTCCAGCGGCGGCGCGGAGTCTTTGATCTCAACGGTCTCGGTTACCTGGCCGACCTCCAATTGAATCGGCAACTCGGTTGTCTCCGCTACCCGGACCTCGACGTTCGGCTGCACGTAAGACTTGAAGCCCGTCTGCTCCACGCTCACCTTGTAGAGGCCAGGAATCAGATAGGGCAAGCTGCACAGCCCCGACTCGTTGGCTTGCGCCACGGCCACCACCCCCGTGTCGTTGGCGGTGGCTCGCACCCGCGCGCCGGGAATCACCGCGCCGCTGGTATCGGAC
>VFZP01000048.1 GCA_016871115.1 Acidobacteriota bacterium | reverse complement strand
TGCTCAAACTCCGCGCCATCTACCTCAGCGGAGACTTTGATGCCTACTGGGACTTCCATATCACTCAGGAACAGCAGCGGCTCTACCCTTCGAACCGCTGGACCGTCGTCCTAAAGTAGGCACACCCTGCTGGCCAACCTCGGGACGCCGCGGTTGCGGCAAGGCCGGAATGAAGAGCCCCGCGCAGCGTTTGAGAAGCTGCTGGCGAATTCGCCGGACGACGCGATGGCGCTCAATGGACTCGGCTCGGCGCTATTTGCCTTGCAAAATCTGGAGAGCGCGAAAGCGCGCTTTGCCGCCGCCGTGCAGGTGGACCCGGATCACGCGGGCTACCGTTACAACTGGGCGTTGGCGCTGGCTGCTTTGGGCGAATTCGGCGCGGCGCTGCGGGAGTTTGAAATCGTGCGCGAACGCCAGTGCGAATCCGCTGCGCTGGCGAACAATTTCGGCATTCTGTATGTGGAGACGGGCGAGGCCGCTAAGGGCGAAGCTGAGTTCCGCAAAGCGATGGAACTCGCTCCGCGGGATGCGGGTGGATACCTCAACCTCGCCACGCTCTATCAGAAGACCAATCGCGCGGCGCAAGCGCGAGACATCTTGCGCGAGCTGCTCAAAGCCGTGCCCGGCCAGCCCCAAGCGTTGCGAATGCTAGGCAGCCGCTACTAGCGCCCGAAGATATACCTCCCGCGCCGCGGATCCGCGCCGCCATCCAGCACGCCGCCCGGCCGCATCAAAATCACCGTTGGCGCCGACGCATTCGACCACGCGCCGCGCACTTCCACCAGATGCCCCAGCGATTTCAGTCCCTCGATCACCTCGCGCGGCATGCGGAGCTCCACATTTACCTTGCCGGGCGTGAACTCATGGAATGCAAACGACGCGTAGAAGTGTTCGGTCTGGAAGCGCGGCGCTTCCACGGCTTCCTGCGGAATCATGCCGAATTCAATGATGTTCAGCAGCACCTGCAGCATCGCCTGATCCTGGTTGTCGCCACCGGGCGTCGACATCGCCAGCAGCGGCGATCCGTCCGGGTTCAGTACCAGCGTCGGGCTCAGCGTCACGCGCGGACGCTTGCCGGGCGCGATCTGATTCGGATGCCCCGCGTCCATCACGAACGACTGCGCGCGTGAGCTGAACGGCACACCTGTGTCGCCGGCAATCACCGACGGCAGCCACGCACCCGAAGGCGTGGCGTTGAAAACGTTGCCCCAACGGTCCACCACGTTCACGCACGTTGTATCCTGCACGCCGGCCGAAGAGCCGCCGCCTGACGGCATCGCCACACCATCCGGACCCACCTTACCCGGGCGCGACTCCATCGATGCGCGCGCCGGATCAATCAACTTGCGCCGTTCCGCCGCGTACTCTTTCGACAGCAGCGTTGCTTCGGGGACCTTCGAAAACTTCGGGTCGCCATAGTGGCGGTCACGATCGGCAAACGCGAGCTTCACCGCTTCGACCACCGTATGCAGGTACTCGGGCGAATTGTGCCCCATCTTCTTGAGGTCGTAACCCTCCAGCATGTTCAGCGCCTCGATCATCACCGGCCCCTGCGTCCAGAAGCCCGGTTTCACGATCGTGTAGCCGCGATACGTAGTCGTCTTCGGCTCTTCAATTTCAGCCTTGAACCCCGCCAGGTCGTCATAGGTAAGCAGCCCGCCGCTCGCTTCCGACGCGGCGGCCATGCGCTTGGCCACGGGCCCGCGGCCCCAATACTCCCGCACGGCGCGAATCTTCTTCGCCCGGTTGCCCCGCGCCTTTTTCTCCGCCCGTGCCAGTTCTGCAAACGTGTTGGCCAGTGGCGATACCTTGAAGACTTCGCCGCGCTTGGGTACCGCGCCACCCGGCAGGAAAAGATCCTTCGACGCCGGCCACAACTCAATCAGCCGCTGATTGCCGCGGATGAACGAAACAAACTCCTCGCCGATCGGGAAGCCTTGCCCCGCGTAGTCCATCGCCGGCGCAACCACTTGTGCGAACGACATCGTGCCGTAGGTTTCGAGCGCGAGCATCAAGCCATCGAACACGCCCGGCGTAATTGCCGCCAGCATGCCCTGACCCGGAATCGGCGGCTTCTGCCCATCACGTTCCCACGGCTCAGCAGGGCGCTTTGCGTAGAAGTCAGCGCTCGCCTTCTTCGGCGCCACGCCCACGCCCGCCACCACCATAGGCTTCTGGCCGGCCATATTCACAATCAGCGGCATCTCGCCGCCGAGGCCGAAGCGCGCTTGTTCGGTGACCGCGGCGGCCAACGTTGCCGCCACGCCCGCGTCAATCGCGTTGCCGCCCTGCATGAGAATGCGGAACCCGGCTTCCACCTCCTGGTTGTTGGCGGCCCCCACCATCTCGCGTGTGCCGCGCACGGGCCAAATCATCAACTGTTGCTGCTGCTGTGCCACTGCCGCCAGGGCGCCCGCGGCCAGCACGCCGCCCATTCCCAGCCATTGCTTACGCGTCATTATCTGGATTGTACACTCCGCTTCGCTACAATGAAGCACTATGGCATCCTCAGCGTCAGGTGCGCAGGCACAGCCGCAAGCTCCGGAGTTGCTCCGGCAGATCGGGTTGATCAGCGCTTCGGCGCTGGTTGTCTCCAACATGATCGGCACCGGCGTGTTTGGCACCACGGGCTTTCTGGCCGGTGATCTCGGCTCGCCTTCGATCGTGTTGTGGATCTGGGTGGTCGGCGCGTTGTGCGCATTGCTCGGCGCGTTCTGTTACTCCGAACTGGGTGTCAACTTCCCTTCGTCCGGCGGCGAGTTTGTCTACCTCACGCAGGCCTACGGTCCCACCTGGGGGTTCATGACGGGCTGGGTCTCCTTCTTTGCCGGTTTCTCCGGACCCATCGCGCTCGCCGCGCTCGCCTTCTCTGAATACCTCGGCTACTTCTGGCCCGGCTTGAAGCAGGCCAACGCGCAGTACTCGTTCGGACCCGAGTGGTTCACCCTCAAACTCGGCGGCGCGCAGTTGGCTGCCTCGCTCCTCATCGCAGTGCTCACGGTCATCAATCTTTTCGGCGTCAAACCGGTGGCTGCGATCCAGAACGCGCTCACCGCCAACAAACTCGCCGTTATCTTCGGCCTCATCTTCTTCGGACTCGCCGCGGGCACCGGCAGTTGGGATCACTTCAATCAACCTGCCACGCGCTGGACCACCAAGTCCATTGAGGCGCAGTTTTTCATCAGCCTCTTCTTCATCTACCTCAGCTACTCGGGCTGGAACGCGGCCACCTACGTCGCCGAGGAAATCCAGCAGCCGGCCAAAACGCTGCCCCGCGCGCTCGCCTTTGGCACCGGCGCGGTCGCGATTCTTTATCTCCTGCTCAACGTCGTCTTCATCTACGCCGTGCCGCTTGAAAAGATGAAGGGTGAGATTGCCATCGGCTCGCTCGCCGCTTCAGCGCTGTTCGGCCCCGCGGTATCCGGCGTGTTCGCCGCGCTGTTTGCCGTCTCGCTCACCTCCACCGTGAACGCCATGGTCACCATCGGCCCGCGCGTCTACTACGCCATGGCGAAGAACGGGGCGTTCCTCGCGATGGCCGCCGAAGTGCATCCCCAATGGCGCACGCCGGTGAGCGCGATTCTGCTACAAGGCGTAGTGACGATCGTCATGACGCTGACGCCGTTTCCTTCACTCGTGATGTTCGTTGGCTTCCTCCTGAACTTCTTCGCCACCGTCACCGTCGCTTCGCTGTTCATCTTCCGCAAGCGTCCGGGCTGGCAGAAGCTGCCCGTCGTCAGCTTCGCCTGGCCGCTGGTGCCGCTAGGCTTCATCCTGGTGGGCGCGTGGATGACCATCTTCGGCTTCACGCTACAGCCGCGCGTGGCCGTCACGGCCGCGGTCATCGTGGCCGCCGGAGCGTTGTTGTTCCACTTCACGCGCAAACCGCAAGAAATCAACCATGCCTAAACTGCTAGACGGCAAAGCCGTCCGCGACCGGATTCTCACCGAACTCCGCCCGCGCCTCGATCGCATCCGCGAGTCCGGCGGCCGGCCACCCGGCCTGGCTGTGGTGCTGGTCGGAGCGGACCCCGCGTCAGAAATTTATGTCCGGAACAAAGTGAAGACCTGCCAGGAACTCGGCATCTTCTCAGAAAAGCTAACGCCGCCGGCCACGTCCACCACCGAAGAAATTCTCGCCATCGTCGCGGGTCTTGCCGCGCGCCCCGAGATTGACGGCATCCTTGTACAATCGCCGCTCCCGCATCCGATCGACGAGCGCCGCATCCTGCTGTCCCTTCCGCCGGGCAAAGATGTGGATGGCTTTCACCCCTACAACGTCGGCCAACTCGTCGCCAACAATCCCGCGCCGCGAGCCTGCACGCCCGCGGGAGTGATGGAACTGTTGCGCCGCAATGAGATCAATCCGTCGGGAAAGAAGGCCGTGGTGATCGGGCGCAGCGATATCGTGGGCAAGCCCATGGCGATGCTGCTGCTGCATGCGCACGCTACCGTGACCATTTGCCACTCTCGCACGTCTAACCTAGAAGCCGAGTGCCGCCAGGCGGACATCCTGGTGGCGGCAATCGGCCGGCCCGGGTTTGTTCGTAGGAACTTTGTGAAGCCCGGAGCCGTCGTCGTGGATGTGGGCATCAACCGCCTGGCGACGCGCGAAGCGGCCGCCGCGGTGTTTGCGGGGAATGCGGAAAAACTTGCCGAATTCGACAAGAAGGGCTCGCTCATCGTGGGCGACGCGCATCCGCTCGAGTTGGAGCACGCCGCGGCAGTTACGCCCGTGCCGGGCGGCGTCGGTCCGCTTACCATTGCCATGCTCTTGGCCAACACCGTCGCGCTCGCCGAGCAGCATCTCGGGTTGTAACCGGATCATGCTGCGCGTTGGCCTCACGGGCGGGCTGGCTTCGGGCAAGAGCTTCGTCGCCCGCCGCCTCGGTGAACGCGGCTGCCACATCATCCGCGCGGATGACTTGGGCCACGCCGTGATGGCGCCGGGCGGGGAAGCGTGGGGTGCTGTCGTCGCGGCGTTCGGCAACGATATCCTGAAAGAGAACGGCGAAATTGACCGCAGGCGGCTGGGTGAACGCGTGTTCAATCATCCCGCGCGCCTCGCCGCGTTGAACGCCGTCATGCACCCGCCCATCTTTCGGCGCCAGGAACAGTTGGTGGCGCAGGTTGCGCGCGAGGATCCGCGCGGCATCGCCGTCGTTGAGGCCGCCATCATGTTTGAATCCGGGAGCCACGGGCGCTACCAGAAGATCATCGTCGCCGCCTGCCCTGAACACATGCAGCTCGAACGGGCCATGGCGCGCGACGGTATGACGCGCGAACAGGCGCAGGCCCGCCTGGCGCGCCAACTCCCGCTGGCCGAGAAAGTGCGGCGCGCGGATTTTGTCATCGATACGTCCGGCAGCAAGGAAGAAACCACGCGCCAGACTGACGCTGTTTTTGAATCTCTACGGAGCATCGCCACACTATGAAGCTATCGCGAGTCTTGATTCTTGCCGCCCTGTTGACCGGCGGGTTTGTGACCGTCACCTCCAGGCCGGAACTGATACCGGCGAAGTGGCGCCGGCCGCTGGCGCAGGTACAGCAGATCGCTCATCGTCCTGACCCATCGTTGTGGAGCGGCCCGGATGTGAGCCGCGCTGCCGGCCTGAGCACAGACGAATTGAACAACATCGACGTGTACAAGACCGCGCACACGGCCACGGTGAACATCACCAGCACGGTGTACCGGCGCGACTTTTTCTGGAACGTCTATCCGGCCAAGGAATCGGGGTCGGGCTTCATTGTGAACGAAGACGGGCTGATCATCACGAACAACCACGTCATCTCCGGCTCGGCAAAGCTCCAGGTGACCCTCGCGGACCAGTCGCGCTACGAAGCACAGATTCTCAATCGCGATCCGTCGAACGACCTCGCGCTCATCAAGATCGTGCCCAAGAAGAAGATGATGCCGTTGCGCCTGGGCGATTCCGACAAGCTACAGGTGGGGCAGAAGGTGCTCGCCATCGGCAATCCTTTCGGCCTGGAAGGCACGCTCACCACCGGCATCATCAGTTCGCTGGGCCGCAGCATTAAGGACGAGTCCGGCCGCGAACTAGAGGGCATGATCCAAACGGACGCGGCCATCAATCCGGGCAATTCAGGCGGGCCACTGCTCGATTCCTCGGGCAACGTGGTGGGCGTCAATACCGCCATCTACGGCCCCGGCGGCAACATCGGCATCGGCTTTGCCATGCCCATCAATTGCGCCAAGCAGATGATGGAGAGCTTCCAGTTGAGCCGCAAGTTCGGGCGTCCGAAGCTCGGCGTCAACGGTATTTATGTGTCGGGTGAACTCGCCGAAGCGCTGGAACTGCCGGCCGAGGGTGGTTTCCTCGTCTACGAAGTGCAGCCCGACTCGCCCGCTGCATCGGCCGGCATGCGCGGCGCCTCGCGCTCGGTCTATATCGGCAACTACGAAGTGGGCATCGGCGGCGACTTCATCATGTCGATCGACGGCAAGAAGATCGTTCGCAAGGAGTCGATTAACTCGGCCATTGCGGGCAAGCGCCCGGGCGACACCGTGGAAGTCACCGTGCTCCGCAATGGCCGCACGGGCACGGTGAAGGTTAACTTGTCGTCCAGCACGCAGCGCGGCGAGCAACCGTAGCGGGGGGAATGGAGGCGAGTGGCGACAAGCAACTTGGCCATGATTCTCCGCCGCCAACTCGTCCTCGCGCCATTCTCCTTGGCCAGCGCCGCAGCCGCTGCCGATCCACCGCTTGATCTTTTTCTTGCTCTCGGCTCGGCGGAATCGCGCGAGGCCGGTGATGCCGCGCGCCAACTCGCCGCGCAGTGGCGGCCGGGCCTTGAGGCGATGCTCATCGACCTGCTCCAATTGCCGGTGCCGCCAGACCATCATGCGCGCCTCCGCACGCGCGCGCTGCTCGACAAGGTCTCGCGGCAGCCGCACGGCGCCGATCTTCCGGCCTGGTATCGCTGGATCTGGTCGCGCCCCTATCAGCTGCACGCCGATTACGCCGTGCTTAAATGGTTGGCGCTGGGCACGATCGACCCGCGCATGCGGTCGTTCTTTCCGCCCAGTGCGCACACCCGCCTGCGGCTCGATCAGATCCTCTGGGGCGGCGTGCGCGTCAACGGCATCCCGCCGCTGGTGAATCCCAAGACCGTCGCCGCCGCCGAGGCCGGCTATCTGAAGGACAATCACACCGTCTTCGGCATCGCCTGGAACGGTGAGGCGCGCGCCTATCCCAAGCGCATTCTCGCCTGGCACGAAATGGCTCGCGATACCGTCGGCGGCCTCGCTCTCACCATCGTCTACTGCACCTTGTGCGGCACCGTGATCCCGTACCGCTCACTTCCCGGCGTCACGCTGGGTACCAGTGGCTTGCTCTATGAGTCGAGCGAGTTGATGTTCGACGAAGAAACGCTGAGCCTCTGGCCTACGCTCGAAGGCCACCCCGCCGTGGGCCGCCTCGCGATGGGTGATGCGGCGTCGCTGCCGCAACTGGAGATCGCGCCAGTGGTCACCACCACGTGGGGCGAGTGGCGCCGCTAACATCCCAATACGCGTGTGCTGTCGCTCGATACCGGCCATTCCCGCGACTACGGCGAAGGTGTGGCGTATCGCGACTACTTCGGCACCGATGAGTTGATGTTCCCGGTCTCGCGTTCCGGCGGCGGCCGGCGGCTGAAAAACAAGGCCGAAGTGCTCGTGATCCGCCGCACCACGCCGAAGCCGCCGCTGGCCATCACCGCCAAACTGCTCGCGCAACGCCCGGTCTTGCAGCATGACGGCTACGTGGTGATAACCTCGCCGGACGGCGCGAATCGCGTCTACCAGGCGGGCGTAGCGCCGTTGCCAGTGGATGCGCTGCGCAATAGCAAGGCTACGGAAACCGAACTCCGGCTCGCTGGCCTCGCACCGCTGCCACGCGTGCCGGCCCATCGCGCTCTATGGTTCGGCTGGTACGCGCAGTTTCCGGAGACGGAGTTACTCAGTTAGGCACGCCGCGTTACTTCACCGCGCCCGCAAGCCGCCGCTGCTCCGCCGCATCCTTCGAGCGCCCCGCCTGCGCCAGTGCCTCGGCCCATGCAGCACGAAATGCGGGGCGATCCGGCCGCAGACGCGTCGCCTCGGCCAGTGCCGCCTCCGCGCCGGATGCGTCGCCCAGCCCAGCGCGTATGACGCCGAGTTGGTACCACGCCTCGGCAAACGCCGGCCGCTCTCGAACGATCTCTTCGAGCAGTGCCGCCGCTGCGCGCGGCTCCTCGGCCGCCAGTGCCAACTGATACCGCGCCAGCGGGTCCCGTTCGCCGGCCAGTAACGCGCGCACCGCTGCTCTGTCGCCCAACTTCAGTAACGCCACCGCGAGATCGATCTTGAGCGTCGCGTCATCCGGCGTAAGCGTTAACGCTGCCCGATACTCCTCCGCGGCTGCGCGCAGTTGCCCCGCCTCGGCCTGCTTGCGCGCGATGGCCGCGCGATACTTCGCCTGCATCCGCGCCTCGGCTCCTTCGCGCGCCGCCCGTGCCCGCGCAAACTCCGCGGCCGCTTCGTCCTCACGCCCTAGCTTCTTCAAGCATGTTGCCAGCAGCACATGCTGCTGCGCGCCCTCGGCCGCACGTTCCAGCAACGGCAGCGCGCCCGCGCAGTCGCCCTGCTTGGCCAGCACGGATCCCAATTGAAACTTCGCTTTCCCGTTCTGCGGTTCGGCCGCTACCACTTGCTTGAGCAATGTGGCGGCCTGCGCGAAGCTCTGCGCGGCGGCGTAGGCCAGCGCCAGTTCAAAACGCAGGTTCGGCAGTGCCGGGTCGAGCGCCAGCGCGGCGCGCAACTCGCCGATGGCGCCCGCTTGGTTGCCCAATTGCCCCAGCAACCAGCCCGCCTGGAAATGCGGCTCGGCGTCGCGGGGCAGCAGCGCGGAGGCCCGCCGGCACAAGGCCAGCGCCGCTTCGTAGCCTGACTCATTCGTCTGTGCCTGCGCGGCATCGAGTTCGCACAATCGCGCGAGCGGCTCGCCAAACCCGGGCCGGAACTTCGCGGCTGCCGTATAGGACTCGCGCGCGGACGCACGGTCGCCCGCCTGCTCCCGCACGAGTCCCAACAGATAGTGCGCTTCACCATGGCGCGCGTCGAGGGCCAGCGCCCGGACAAACTGCTCGCCCGCCTCGGTAAACCGGCCCTGATGCGATAGTACAACGCCCGCGTCCACCAATTTACCCGCAGCCGCCGCGGCTTGCAACGCGAGCACCAGAGTCACTTCTACCACGACAAGCGCATTGTCAACTGCAGCACGCGCGGACTGTTTGCCGACGTGCGATTGGTGATCACGCCATCGCCGCCCGGGAGGTTCGTGCCCGGCATGTTGAAAACGTTGTTCAGGAAGTCCACGTTCGCGCGTAGCGTGACGCGCTCGGTAATCGGAATCGACTTGAACAGCGATGCCTGCATATTCCACAACATCGGCCCCAGCACAAACTGGTTTTGCAACGGATGCAGGCCGGTGTTCAACGTGGTGCGTTGATTCGTCCCATTGGCGAGCGGCACGAATACCGTATTGGTGTCATAGAAGCCCGCGTTCGGATCGCCCGCCACTGCTCCGCCCGCCGGAATCGGCAGGATCGGCGATTGGAAGGGCTTGTAGTTCGCCGGCACGCCCATCACGCCGTTCGGCCGGCCTTGTGCATCGTGGCTGTTGATCCGGTTCGCTGGGATGTAGCTGTTCCAGTTCAACCAGCCGTCATAACAAACGCCGCTGCGGCAATCCTGAATCGGATACTGCTTGCCGTAGTATTCGATGTTGCCCTGCGTGCCCCACCAGGATGTTGGAATCTGGAAGTAGCGGCTCGTGAGTTGCCCGTTGCCGGCCACTTGCCATCCGCCGATCAGCGTATTCAGCGCGCGTCCCGCGCCGCGCGCAATCGGCTTGCCTTTGCCCACCGGCACGTCTACCAGGAAGTTCCAGTTCACGCGATGCTTGGGAATGCCCGAGTCGCGCCGGTAGTACAACAGCCTGTTGCGCGCCCTGTCGTCCTGCGGCACCACGCCGTCGGCGAAGAAGGCGGCCGGACGCATCGTGTCGTCGCGCCAGCCGTCGCCGGCCACGCGCAGCGCGTTGCTCATCACATAGAACACCTGGAAGGCAAACCCGTTCGAGTAGCGATGCTCGAACTCCATTTGAATGCCGTTGAAGTTCGACCAGCCCGTCTTGTCGTAGCGCTGAATCGTGCCGAACACGTTCTGATCGAACGGCCGGCGCGCCACCGGCGCAAACTCGCCCGTCGGCAGCGGTTGCCTGGTGCGTGTGAACCACACATAGTCAGCCGGGTTGTCGTTGTAGGAATACCATTGCGACATCCGCACGCCATGCGTGCCCACGTAGCCAATCTTCGCCACTGTGTTGGCAAACACCTCGCGCTCGATGAAGAAGTTCCATTCGTGCGCGCGCGCCGTGGGCTGGTTCGGATTCAAGTAAGAGGTACTGCCGCTGCCGCGCGTGATGCCGGTCACCCGCTTGCCGTCGAGCGCATTCTGCGAGTTCACGCTCGCAATCACCGTGGGTACGGAGCGCAGCAGATAGTTCGGTAGTCCATCCGGACTCTGCTCTGCCGCGTTCGGGTCGTTGCTCACGTTGGCCTGGCCGGGCAGCGAGTTCTGCGTCTGGCCGGAAAATAGCCGCAATGACTCGGGGTAGGCGAAAATCGAATAGCCGCTGCGGATGACCATCGAGCGATTGCCCGAACCCAGCCGGTACGCCACGCCCAGCCGCGGCCCGATGTCCCACAGGTTCGACTTCACCAGCGCATCCGGCAGCCCGACTTCCCGCGGCGTGCCGAACTTCACGCCCAGGTTGCGGTACACCTGCAACGCGGCCGGCAGCAAGTTCTTCATCTCCGCCATCTGCTCCAGCGGAACGCCGCTCACCACCGTCTTGGTCTTCTCGTCAAAGCCGTACAGCGCCTTATCGCGTTCGTTCACCGGGCTATTGTACTCATACCGCAGACCCAGGTTGACCGTCAGCCGCGAGTTCACTCTCCAGTTGTCCTGGAAATAGCCCGCCCGCTCGCGGATGCGCGGCCGGTACCACGAGCGGTTGAACCGCGCCTGATAGGTACCGTAGCCCAGAAACGTATTCGCCGAGCTGTGCCCGGTGAACGGCGCCGGTGCGTAGGCGCTGCCCGACGTCGGATCGAACAAGCCCGTCATCGCTGCGCTGGCAAAACTCAGTTGCCCCTGCGAGATCTGCTGGTCGGTCAGCGTCTCGAGCTGCTCCCAACGGAAGCGCACGCCGAACTGCAGTTCGTGACGGCCCTTGATCTTGGTGAAGTTCTGGTCGGCATTGTAGATCTTGCCGTAGTTAATCGTCGGGTTGATGCTCGAATCGAACGACATGCCGCCGGCGGCCGGCCGCATCGTATTCGGAATTCGCGGGAAACCGATGCCGTTGAAGGGATTCGGTAAGCCGAGGGTCGACGCAATCTCCTCGCCGCCCGTGTAGGGCAGTTGGCCGCGATAGTCGCGCGCCACGGTGATGAGCGTTTCACTGAAGAAAGTGGGCGAGAACGTGTGGGTCCAGTTAGCAATCCCGCTGTCGTTCTGCTGCTGGTCGATAAACGCGTTGGCGCGGCGGTCGAGCGTGGTGGGCGAACCGTTGGCTGTAAACGGGTCATTGGTGCGCTCGGTGGTGCCTGGATTGTGCGAGTAGCGGAAGAAGAGTTGATTGCTGTCGTTCACCTTGTGATCGATGCGCAGCGTCTCGGTGTGTTGGTTGGTGTTGTTGAAATCCAGGCCGAACCAGTTGGGCGCAGCCAACGGATTGTCAGCGCCGGTGGGCATTGGGGGTGATGCTGTTGAGATACTTCGATAGCGGAGTCTGGCGCGCGGCAGGCAGGATGTTGCCATTGAACGGCAGGCGTTGCCACGTGGGCGCGGCTCCGGTGGTGAGCGGATCGTAGATGGTGAAGCGGCGGCCGGTGGCGTCGGCCAGTCCGCTGAAGTCGCCGCTCCGCATGGCCGCCGTCGGTACGGCGATCTGACGCGTCGCGGCCTGGCGCAACCGGTACCCCTCATAGGCAAAGAGGAAGAAAGTGCGGTTCCGGCCGTCATAGATCTTGGGCAGCACCACCGGTCCGCCCAGCGATGCGCCGAATTCGTTGCGCACCAGATGTGGCGGTTTGGTGTAGTTGTCCTGCCGCGCGCGCGCCACGCCGAAGCCCGAGTTGCGCGCCGTTTCAAACACCGCGCCGTGAATTTCATTGGTGCCGGACTTGGTGGTGATCATGAACGTGCCCGGCCGGTTCAGCTTGGCGGATGAGTTGTTGGTCTCCGAGCGAAACTCGGCAATCGTGTCGAGCCCCGGCGGCCGCGCTGGAATCGATTGCCACTCGCGGTTTTCCAATACCGCGCCATCCTGCAGTAGCTCGGTCGCATAACGCAGTCCATACACGCGCGGCACCGAGCCTGGCTCCACGCCCGGCGTGGTCATGTACAGAAGGTTGGTGATGAAGCGCCCGTTGATCGGCAACTGTTCAATGCGCTCGCGCTCCAGCACCGTGCTGAGCGTCGCATTCGTGGTGGTCACCAGCGGGGTCACATCGCCTGCCACCGTCACCGTGGTCGTCGTTGCGCCAGGTTTGAGCACGGTATCGATCGCAGCGGCCTGACCGGCGATCAACGTCATGTTGGCTCGCCATGTCTCCATGCCTGCCATTTCCACCGTGATCTGGTACGCCCCGCTTTGCATGGCGGGAAAAAGATAGAATCCGACGTCGTTCGTCTCAGACCCGTACTCGCGGGAAGTGGCGGTATGAACGATGGATACCTTGGCCTTCGGCACCACTGCGCCGGAGGAGTCTTTGACTGTGCCTTGAATACTGCCGTTGCCGGTCTGGGCGTGCAACACGGAGACCCAACTGGCTGCAACGAAGAGAACCGTGGATAGAGAAGCCTTCACCAAATGCATTCCGCCTACCGTACTCCAGCCGCCGCCATAGCGCAAGGTGGTCCCCGCCGAGCGCGCCGAGCGCTTCGATTCACTCACTCATTCATCGCCAGCGCCGCCACGGCTCAACCCGTCGCCGCGTTGCTCAGCCACTGGTCTTGCCCGTGTGGGAAGCCGGTGTCGAAGTAGGGTTAAAACTTCGCCGAGCGGCTGCGCACATGCCATGAACCGTCGGCCTGCTGCGTGCGCCGGAGCCACTCGGCCCCGCTCCGCACCGTGCCCTGTTGTTGCGCAGTCTGCCCTGTGGTCGCGAAGGCCGCCAGCGCTTCGCCGGTAGCGTGCGCATCGGCCGCCATCTCCGGATTGTCGCTAAAGCCGCCGTCGGCATGTTGGCAGCCGGCGCGCCGGCCGCCGGCCGCGTGCAGCGCAACCAGCTTCATCGCCGCATCGTCTGTGGTGCGCATAGGGGCATGCGCCATCCACGCGATTGACTGCCGCTTCACGGCTTCGTACTCTTCGCTCATCGCTGGCGGCAGGTAGCGGTTCAGCGCTTGCAGCACAAACGCCGTCCGCTGCAAGCTGCCTTCAGAGATCGGAGACCGCGCGATGCCGCCGTTGAACCACTGGCCGCTGCGGTGGTGCCGCAGCGCGTATACCGCAAACGCGTCGGAGGAGCGGCCTGATTTTACCTCCATTGCGCGCCTGCCCATCAGCGCCTGCATAAACTCAGTGGCCGCGGCGGTGCTGGTGGCGACGAGTGCGCGCGCTTGCCGCACTGCCATTGCCGTAGTCACGCCGTTGCGGCAGGCGACGCAGCCGGATTGACGGAAGAACGCCGTCAGCGATTGTTAGAGGATCGCTACGCCGCGTTCGATGGCCTCGCGGTCCGACACCCTCGCTGTTTCGGTGCCGATCGCGATGACGGGCGTGGGCCGAGCGCCGAAGAGCGCAAGCACGGCGCGGCGGTTGAACTTGAGTGCCCAGTCCAGCGCGGTCTCACCGGCCGCACTCTTGTCTTCGCGCCTTGCGCCGCGGCTCAGCAGCAGTTTCACAATCGCCGGATCTTGCTGTTCAGACGCCACGGCCAGCATCAGCGGCGTCATGCCGCGCGTGTCGCGCGCATTCACGTCCGCGCCGGACTCAAGCAGCAGGCGCACCATATCCACGGGCCCGTAGGCCACCGCAAACATCAACGGCGTGAGCTTGTCGAGCGCGACTATGCCAGCCTTCACCGGATGGCTGTAGTCCGCCGTGTCATCTACCTTGGCGCTGTGCGCCATCAGATAGCGCGCCGGCCACGTTTCGATTCATCGCCGCGCCATGGAGCGCCGTGCCGAACTTGGGAGGCGCGCAAGTGACCGCGGCGCCCCTTGCGGCAAGCAGGCGCACCGCATTCAGGTTGTTGGCATGAGAGGCCGCCAGCAACGCGTTCATCCCCATCTTGTCGGCCGCTTTCCAGTCCGCGCCTTTCGCCAGCAGCATCTGCACTGACACAGTGTTGCCAGGCATGCTGGCGGCGGCGACAATCGCAGTGCGCCCCATGCCGGACGAAGCGTTAACGCCGGCGCCCGCGTCGATCGGCATCCTCACCTTGGCCGGCTCGGGCGCGCCCAACAGGAGCGGCGTCATGCCCAGGTTGTTCGCAGTGTTCACCTCCGCGCCGGCGTCCAACAGCAGGCGCACGATGGCCGGGTTGGCCACCGCCGCAGCGTCGATCAACGGCGTGTTGCCGCGTTCGTCCGCGGCGTTGACGTCCCAACCAGCGGCGATCCACCCGCGGCGTAGGCGTCGCTGGGGCCGGGCTGCGCGGCTTGAACCGTGGGGGCGGCGAAGGCGGCTAGCGTCAGCAACCACAAAAATAGGGCCGTTCGTTTCATGCAATTTCTCTTGTTCGCCTAGTCACGCGCAAAACCGGTTCAAACCGGATCATGAGAAATTCACCCATCGTCGGCAGGCCTTCAGTACAATCCGCAGGATGCTGCCATTGTTGTTCTTGCTCCTCCCTGTCGCGCTTCTGGCCCAGAATCCAGTCCGAGCTGTGACCGATCCCGGCGTGGTGACCACGCGCCAGACCATCGCGCCCGCCGGCGTGCCCAGCATCTTTAAAGGGCGCGTGTATGGCGTCGACTTCGGCGCATCGGCCGATGAAGTCTGGGTGCTGACCGCCTCGCGCGTGTTCCAGCTTGACTGGCGCGCCAATCGGGTGATCGCCTCCACGCCGCATGAGGGCTCGGCCGGGCTGCAGGGATTGCGCTTCGATCCCTCGTCGCGCCGCGCGCTGGTCTCGGGGGTGGACCGCCAGAAGAAAGGACGCCTTGCCGGTTTTGCGGATGGCCGCATGCAGGCCGTGTTCACCGGGACGGGCTCGCAGATCGCCGGCGGCTTGGCGATCGTACCCAGCAAACTCGCCGTGGTGCCGATGATCTATGACAACAAGCTCGCCATTGCGGACCTGGCGAATCCTGGCGCTGCGCCCAAGCTCGCGGCCACGGGCATTGCACCCTTCGGCGCGGCCGTGAATCGCGCGGGTACCGTGGCGTGGGTGTCCAACTGGGGCGGACGCCGGCCCGGGCCGAAGGATCTCACCGCGCCCACGGGTCTTGCGCCGGAGGCGGACCGCGTGGTGGTGGACGCGCGCGGCATCGTGGCGTCCGGCACCGTCACTCGCATCGACCTGGCCACGGGCAACACCGAGGCCACGGTAAACGTGGGACTGCATCCGGGCGCGTTGGCGTGGGATGAATCGCGCGAGCGCCTCTACTTGGCCAACATGAACTCCGATACGGTGTCGGTGATTGACACCGCTGCCAATCGCCTCGTGCGTGACTTTCCCGTGCAGCCGTTCGGCCCGCGTGCGGCTGGCGTGGCGCTCACGGCTCTGGCTTTGTCTGGCGATGGCGCGCGGTTGTTTGTCGGCTGCGGTGGCATCAATGCCGTGGCGCAGATCCGCACGGGTGACGGACAGATTGAAGGTTTGATTCCCACCGGCTGCTACCCCAACGCACTAGCGCTTTCGCCCCATGGCAAGCGCCTTGCTGTCTCAACGCTCCTCGGCCCCGGTTCCGGCTGGCGCGATGAGCCCCGTAAGCGCTACGTGCATTCCAACCGCGGCTCGGTGCATGTGATCGACATGCCCGGCGCGGCGCAACTGGCCAGCTATACGCGCGTGGTGTCAGAGAACAATCATCTACCGCTCGGCGTGAACGCCGCGGAGCCGCCGCGGCGCGTGGCGCCCGTGCCGATCCCCGAACGCGCCGGTGAGCCGTCGCTCATCGAGCATGTGGTCTACATCATCAAGGAGAATCGCACGTACGATCAGGTGTTCGGCGACATTCCCGAGGGGAACGGCGACCCGTCGCTGGTGATGTTCGGTGAAGACATCACACCCAATCAGCACGCGCTGGCGAAACGTTACGTGCTGCTCGACAACTTCTATGCGAGCGGCGGCAACAGCGCCGACGGGCATCAATGGCTCACGCAGTCGAACGAAATGGCATACACGCTGTGGCCTGGCTATGCGGGGCACAGCTATCCGTTCGATGGCACCGATCCGATTGCCTATGCGCGCTCCGGTTTCCTGTGGAACGCCGCCCTGGCCCGCAACAAGACTGTCCGGATCTACGGTGAGTACGCAGGCCGCATGAGCCAAACGGCGGACCGCGTGGCGTTGTTCAACGGGTGGGAAAAGGGCGCGGACTTCTCCACCCGCTGGACCACCACCGCGCCGATCGCCAACATGAACAAGATCCTCGCCAAGCAATTCCCGTCCTACACCAACGCCATCCCGGACGTGGTTCGCGCGCAGATCTTCAACAAAGACGTGGCGGATTGGGAACGCACTGGCACGACGCCGAATCTCGTGCTATTGCAGTTGCCGAGCGATCACACCTTCGGCACCAGTCCCGGGCGCACGACGCCGCGCGCGATGGTGGCAGATAACGACTATGCCGTGGGTCAGGTAGTGGAGGCGCTCACCAAAACGCGCTTCTGCAAGAATATGGCGATCTTCATCGTGGAAGACGATGCGCAAAACGGTGTGGATCACGTGGACGGCCACCGCACGGTGGCGCTGGTTGTCTCGCCCTACGCCAAACGAGGCGCGGTGGATTCGACCTTTTACGCCAACCAAAGCATGGTGAAGACCATTGAATTGATCCTCGGCCTGCCGGCGCTTTCGTTGTTCGATATGATCGCGCACGAAATGCGCGCCAGCTTTACCACCGAGGCCGACACCGCGCCGTATGCCGCTGTGCGCCCCACTCAATCGTTCACCGAACTCAACCCGCAACTGAATGCGCTGCGCGGCGAAGCAAAACGCGCCGCGCGCGATTCGGCCAGGATGCGGTGGGATGTGCCGGATGCCGTGCCGTCGGACCGCTTGAACCGGATTCTCTGGCACGCCGTTCGCGGACGGCAGACGCCGTATCCGGGAACGCGTTCGGCAGTCTTCGCGCCCCTGTCGCTTCAAACGGACGACGAGGAGCGCGAGGAAAAAGCAGGCCGGAAGTAAGAGCTACTTCTCCAGCGAAATGCGCTCGCTGAAGGCTTCATACGAGCCCGCCGCGCGTTTGTTCATCCACACGATGAATTCCTTGGCGACGGTTTCGAGATTGTCGAACGTAAGTGGGTCCTTGTTTGCCTCGCGCACCAGCGGAATCAGCTTCTCCATACGCTTGTACACCAGCAGCAACTCACGGTTGCTGTGGAAGAACAACTCCGGCGTCAGCACGCCTCCCGTCACAAAGGAAGCGGCCATGTCCCAATACGAGGTTACCTGCCGGTAGCTGGCGTTTTCCTTCGAGCCAGGGGGGCAGAGTTTTTGGAACTCTTCCATGGTGGCCGGTTGAAAGTTGCCGGTGAACCACGCGCGCGCTTCGCGCATGCGCTCTTCGCGCCGCATGTCGTAGAGGCGGAGAATCAGGTTGGCGTCGTCGTACGTTCCCTTGGGAGCGAATTTGGCCATAGATCTTTAGGGTAGCGCACGCTTGGTTGCGCCGTTTCCTTGGCCGTGATTCATGGCAATCCGCGTGCTGCCCCACTGTTGAAGGGAGACGGCTCAATGGCGTCGAAACTAAGAGTGGTAGTGATCGGCGGTGGCCTTGCGGGACTGGAAAGCGCCTTTTATCTGAGGCACAAACTGCACGATAAAGTGGACATAACCCTCATCTTCGCCAACAATTACTTCCTGTTCAAACCCAACACGATCTACGTGCCGTTTGGCGAAAACCCGGAGAACTTCAAGATCGATCTGGCCGAGCCGGCACGCCGCAAGCACATCGATTTTATTCACGCAACGGCTGAGCGAATTGACCCAGTCCGCCAGGCCGTCCACCTCCCGCATACCGACGTGGCGTTTGACTATATGATCGTGGCGACGGGGGCGGCGATGCGTCCTACCGAGATCCCAGGTCTCGCCGAACACGCCGTCACCATCTGGACGCCGGAGGACATGCTGGCGTTACGCCACCGCTACACCGCCGTGGTGGAGAATGTGCGGGCGGGGCGCCGCAGCCGCATTCTGTTTCTGGTGCCGCCCAACAACCAGTGTTCCGGGCCTCTCTATGAAATCGTGCTGATGACCGACACCTGGCTGCGCGAACAGGGCGTGCGCGACGGCGTGGAGATCACCTGGTCGACCTACGAAGACAACTATATCCAGGCCTTCGGGCCGCGCCTCAACACGGCGGTAAACGAGGAGTTCGAGACGCGGGGCATCTTCGGCCACAAGGGGTATGTGGCGACCGAAGTGAGACCGGGAGAGGTGCGCTACTCGAACGGCGAAGTGCTGCCGTATGACCTACTGGTCTCGTTTCCACCCTACGTTGCCGCCCACCGTTTCGACACACTGCCGTCTGACGACCGCGGCTTCATCGACGTCCATCCGGACAGCCGCCGTGTGCGAGGGATGGACAGCATTTATACGGTGGGCGATGCCGGTAACTTCCCGGTGAAGCAGGCGTTCCTTGCGTTGCTGCAGGCCGACGCCGCAGCCGATCACGTCGCCACCGAGATTCTGGGCGAGACCCCGCGGTTGGACTTCCATCCCATGAGCATGTGCGTGATGGAGGAGTTTGACGAAGCCACGTTTGCGCAAGTGCCGTTGCGATACACGGGCGATCCGAACAAGCCCGTAACCGTGGATCTGGAAGATACCGATCACTACAAGGTGGGAGTGTCGCCGGTGTGGCGTGTGGGCAAGAAGATCCTGGGCGCGTATCTGCCTTGGCGGTTCGGGCACGGTGAGCCGTTCCACTCCGGCTTTGCCTGGGAGGCGATGGAACTGGGTCTTAAGGTGATGTCAAAGGTGATGGCTCGCTGAGCACTTCGATGTTTAGGCAGCCGTTGCCCCAGACTGTGTGACGCCCAACGCCGGTGTAGTAGGCGGCACGGAGGTAGGGCACGAAGGCATCGAGCGGGCCGGCATAGTCGGCTTGGCCGACGATACCTCCGAGCGAGTGCGTGTGGCCGCTGCGCGTGGACAGGCGGGCCGTGCTGCGGAGTTCAAGATCGGAGCGAAGCAGTTGCACCGCTTCGGCCGTTTCCGTGAACAGGAGTCTGTCGGCCTCGGTGGCTGGCAGGCTGTCGGCGTAGAGCGATAGCAGGGTCCACAGCCGGTCTCGTACGCGGCGAATCAATACAGGAAAGTCCGCTTTGGTCCAAGGGCGGCCCTTGTGTTTGAGCTCGGTGGGCGTGAGGAAGTGGACGCGGGCGGCAGCGGCGGGTTCGGCCTCGTGAAGGTCGATGGTCAGATTCTGGTCGGCGATGGCAGTCAGACGCGCTTGACCCCGCCCGACACCGGCACCCGACTGAAGCAGGTGATCGAGCGCGCCTGTGACCAAGTCTACGGTTGCCGGGTCACCGAACAAGTGGACATCAAAGAAGAAGTCGTCGTGTTTGTCCACGGTCTGTCCATCCAAGTGTGCCGCCCGGAACAGAAAAGGGCGTGGTGGGTCGGCAAAGCCGCTGGGAACGCCAGGCCCGACCCGTTTCGGTTCAAAAATGCGCTCGTAGGCATCAGGCGGAGCGATGGTGCGCAGGGCAATCCCAAAGCCCCCGCGGAGACAGTTCGAGGCTTTACCGTCGGGGAAACGGATCGGATCCTTGGCTTCGAACCAGTGACGGCGCACCAGAACGGGCAATCGCATCGCAAGAGTTACGAGTCTATCGCTTTTCCTTCCCTACCAGGACTCGCTGGCTTCGGTGGATTCTTCTTCGTCGTTGTCGACCGCCCTGCTGCCCACTTTGTCCTGGCAAAGTACGCAGTATTTGCCCCACGGAATGGCCCTGAGGCGCTTTTCCGAGATGGGTTCATCGCAATGCGCGCAGATGCCGAACTCGCCGGAGTGAATGCGCTCGAGCGCGGCGTTCACCTGGCGCAGGGCCTGGTAGTCCATGCTGTTGCGCTGGAGCGGAATGAACTCTTCGTACGAGATCTGCGCCTGGTCTTCCTCGGCTACGCGGCCCATGCGGGCGAGCGTGTCGAACTTAGTGTCTTCGAAATTTCCGGTGAGTTCCTGGCGCCGAGCCACCAGCAAACGCCTGAAGTCTTCATACACGCCGCCACTGCTGGCGGCGGCTTAGGCACCGCCGTGGGCCCGGGTTTGGGCACCAGTTTCAAGGAGGGCGCGGCAGAGCCAGTTTTGGCCACGGCAGCAGGGGCCGCGGCACGGCGAGCAGCGCCGGCGCTGGGACGGGTGGCCACGGCGGCGGGGCGGGCGCCCGCAACGGCGGTGGCCGCATGGCGAGTGTTCTTGACGGTACCACGAACGGCGGCGGCTGCTTTCCTCATATGATGTTCTTCCTCTTCCTCGTTCTCTCTCTTTGCCGGGCGTCAGAAAAACGCCCCGCTCCCCTGCCTGACTCTATCGGCTGGGCCGGGTCAGAACATAATGATTAAGTGCGTTTACACCCTAAAAAATCTCTCACAAAATTCTTAATAGTTGCTTAGCCAACACCCGGCGGGCCCGAGGTCTCCGCTCCGGCGGCCATCGCGTTATGATGCAGGTCAACACCTGCGTTATGCCTAGCCTTGAACTCGCCATCCAGCAACCGGACGGATCCAGCCGTACTCTGCCGCTGCAAAACCAGCAACGGATCTCGGTGGGCCGCTCGTCGGACAACGACCTGGCCTACCCGGACGAAGCCATTCTGTCGCGCCGCCACATGGCATTCGATTGCGATGGTGTGGACTGGTGGGCCGAAGATCTGCGCAGCAAGAACGGTACGCTCATCAACAATGAGCCGCTCACGGCCCGGCGCAAGCTCAAAAGCGGAGACCGGATCTCGGTGGGCCGGCTGGTGATGGTGCTGACGGACGCGCACCAGGGCGATTCGACGGCCAATGTGGTCTTTGAAGAAGACATGCTGGGCCACACGGTGCTGACACCTGGCCGGATCTCGACGAGCCTCGAACAGGTGGTGGGTCACGGCGCCGGTGGACTCGAAGCCGCGCTGCGGAGCCCTTCGCTGGCCGGTACGCCGCGCGTACAGGCCCTGCTGGATGCGGGGCGCGAGTTGGCCGGGCACCGTCCGCTGAAAGAGCTTTTTCGCGTGATTCTGGATCTGGCCACCAAATCGGTGGGCGCGCGCCGCGGCGTGCTGATGCTGGAAGAATCCGACGGGACGCTGACGCCGCGCGCAGCCACCGGGGCGGGCTTCCGCATTTCGAACGCGGTGCGTGAGCGCGTGATGCGGCACAAAGAGTCGCTGCTTATTCTCGACGTGGCTCTGCATGATGACCTGCGCGAGAGCCACACCATCGTGCAGCAGGGCATCCGCAGCTTTCTGGCGGTACCGCTCCAGACGCAGGACAAGACGATCGGCCTGATCTATGTGGACTCGGGCGAACAGCGGCTGCGCCGGTTTACCGAGGAAGACCTGACGCTGCTGACCGTGATGGCAAATATCGCGGCGATCCGTATCGAAAACGAACGGCTCGCGGAGGTAGAGCAAGTGGAACGGATGATGAAGAAGGAACTGGAGCAGGCGGCTGACATTCAGCGCAACCTGTTGCCGCGCCATCCGCCGCCGGTGGACGGGCTGGAACTGGCGGCCTTCAGCTATCCGTGCCGTTCGGTGGGCGGCGATTACTTCGATTACTTGAAGATGTCGGGCGGGCGGATGGGCATCCTGGTGGGTGATGTGGCCGGCAAGGGCTTGGCTGCCGCGCTGCTGATGTCCAGCCTCCAGGCGCGCGTGCAGGTGTTGATCGATGAGCCCGGCGACTTGGCGCATCTGATGGGCCGGTTGAATGCCAGCGTGGCGCGCACGTGTCCGGGGAATCGCTTTGTGACGTTCTTCCTGTGTGCGTACGATCCGGCCACGGGTGAACTGGCGTACTCGAACGCGGGCCACAATCCGCCGTATCTGGTGCGCGCGGCGACGGGTGAGATTGAGACGCTCACCGTGGGCGGGCCGGTATTGGGGATTCTGCCGGTGGCGCGTTACCAGGCGGCGAGCGTGCAGCTTGAGCGCGGCGATGTGGTGGTGATGTTCAGCGACGGGATTACCGAGGCCCAGTCGCCCACGCAGGAAGAGTATGGCGAGGATCGGCTGCTGGAGGTGATCCGTCCAGCGTTGCGAATGTCGGCCGGCGAGATTGCGAAGACGATCGGCGAGAGCGTGGAGGCGTTCATGGCCAACGCGCCTGCGGCGGATGACATCACGTTGGTGGTGGCGCGGCGGTTGTGACATACGGTGCTTCCTGCCCGACGTTGTAGCATGAGGGCTGTGAATTCTTGGGGGGTTGCGTGAGGCGTTTCTGGTTCCATTTGATTGAGGGTATGGGGGATAGGATTATTTTGGTTGGGTGTGAACGCATAAGTTCTCATCCGCGTTTCCGCCGCGCGAGGCCTCGGGCGAGGGG
>VFZP01000047.1 GCA_016871115.1 Acidobacteriota bacterium | reverse complement strand
GGCGGGCCAGCGCGCGCGCCGCTTCCACGAACACCGGGTCATTAAGCAACGTGAGGGCCTGCAGTGGCGAGTTCGAGCGTTCGCGGCGCGCGCACATATACAGGTGGGCATGCGCGTCGAAGATCCTGTGCGGCATGAACGAGTCCAGGTGTTTCGCGAAAAACTACCGATCATAGTCACGCAGTTCCCATTTGGTCAATCAACCCTTCTTCTGGTCCTCACCGGGCTCTGGTTTACCCGATCCCGGCTCGACGGCAATCGCGAGGCTTTGCGCGGGCGTTTCGATGGGAGAAGTGACCACGGGCGGCGAGAGCCCGACGCCCCACCCCCTCTGTGTCAACGCAAACCGGGGCGTAAGTCTGATCCGGGCCGGGCAGTGCGCTGCCACAGCCCGGAAATGCAGGCTCGGAATTTTGCACGCACGCCCTACTAGAACTCCACGCGCAACACGGCGATGCCGTGCCAGCGTCCGGTGCCGATGTCGGAGAACGATCCGCGGGTGCCGGTGAAGGTGCCGAACAGGTTACCCGCCGTGTTGTTGAAGGTCGAGTTCGGGGCGTTGAAGTTGTGGTACTTGTACGGGTTGTTCGCGTCAAACCGGAGGATGAAGCGGAAACGTTCGAACAATGGCCACTCCTTGGACAGTGACGACTGCATCCACACGAGACCGGGCGCCTGCAGCGTGTTGCGGCCGAGTGTGCCGGGCGTGAAGCTGGCCGGGTAGGCAAACGCGTCCTGCTTGAGATAGCGATTCTGCGCGGCGATGGGGAAGCGGTTGGGACCGATGTCGACGTGCTTCAGCTTGGCTTCGTCGTTGGACTTGATCTGGTTGGGCCGCAAGGCGCCGGGAAGGAAGACGTTGGGGGTGCCGGCAAAGCCAATGGTCATGGGCGGGCCGGTTTGGAAGTGCTGGCTCACCACCATCTCCCAACCGCCGAGGATCGCGTTCTTCCAGCCGCCCGTGTTCATGTAGCGGCGGCCCTTGCCGAAGGGCAGTTCGTAGGTGACGGTGGTGACGAAGCGGTGATTCACGTCATAGCCGGCGCGGCCCTTTTCGAGGCGGCGGTTGTAGAACGTGACGCCGCCGGCGCCGCCGTCCTCGTCCACGTCGTTGATGGTCTTGGAGAAGGTCCAGAACGAATTCAGCGTGAAGCCCGAAGCGTAGCGACGTTCCACACGGAGCGTGGCACCGTGGTGCGAGTTGTGGCCGTAGTTGGAGTAGTGTTGAATGCTGGCGAATTGGGGATACGGCCGGAAATTCTGATACTGGTTGCGGATGGTGTTGAGCGTGGCAAAATCGCGCGAGACGTCGAGCGGCAGGATGTTCATGTCCCAGTTGTTCAGCAGGCCCACGCCGCTCGAACCCTGGTAGAGCAGTTCGGTCAGCCACTGGCCGCTGAACTGATATTGGAAGCCGGCGGACCAGTTCATCACGTACGGCATGCGCATGTTAGGATCCCACCACGTGGCCGGGCGAGCGCCGAAATTGCTGCCGACGAACGGCACCGAGCCATCCTGGTTCTTCACAAAGTTGACGGCGGGCGGGCCTTGCGAGAGCCGGAAGGCGGGGCGCGGATCGCCGGGCGGCGCCTCCACGTTGGCCGTGGCGAAGTACTCCTCAAAGTTGTTGTTGATCGAATTGGTAAGCAGATCCGCGGTGACCATGCCGAAGTTGCCGCGGAAAACCCATTTCGGCTTGAAGTTGTAGGCGAGGCCGATGCGGGGCTGGAAGTTGTTAAGGTCTTTCTTCGCCAGCGGACCGGCGGCGTGCGTGATGGCGCCGATCCGTCCGGTGAGCGGATCGCGCGCGGCAGGATCGAACTGAGACTGGCCGCCAAAGCTCTGGAACGGGGACTCATATGACCAGCGCAGGCCCAGGTTGAGGGTCAGGTTGCGCATTGGTTTGTAGTCATCCTGGAAGTAGCCGGCGTGGTACGACCAGCGAGGCTGCCAGCGTTGAGTGGCCTGCGTGAACTGCGCGCTGCCCACATGGCCGAGCAGCAGAGCCGCAAAGTGGTTGCCGGTGTTGGGCGTGAACGGGCGCTCGGTGCCCGCCATGTTGTAGATGCCTGATGGGAGCGACCGCACGAGCGTGTCGTAGGCGGTACGCACCATTTCGTAGCCCATTTTCAGCGTGTGCTTGCCGGTGATTTTGGTGAGGTTGGTTTGCACGGTGTAGTCGCGGGCGCGCTGTTCGTCGGCGCCGCCGTTGCCGAAGTTGTAATAGCGTCTGCCGCCGCCGAGAATCTCGGGAAACGTCTCGGCGCTGGCATTGGGGATGCCCAGTTGCTTCGCCCAATCGCCGCCTTGCGTGGGCGGACTGGCCGTGCGGTTGCGTCGGTTGAAGCCAAAGCGGAACTCGCCGATCATTGTGGGATTGAACGTGTGCGTGTCGGAGATCACCATGTTGCCCTGGTCGATCGGGACCGTGTAGACGGGGTCGACGACTTCCAGCAGCAGTTCGTTTGAAACCCGGCCGAGCGAGCGGTGCCGCACGTGCGAGTAGCGGCCGAAGAGCTTGTTCATCGGGCTGAATTGGTGGTCGACCTTGGCGTCGATGCGCGTGAAGTAGTAGCGGCCCTTGGTGGGCACGACGAGGTTGTTATTGGGGCCGGTGACGGAGTTGGTGCCTGCGTCGTTTTCCGCTTTCCACGGGTTGCGCTGCAGAATGTTGTTGGCCACCGGATCGAAGCGGCTGCGCGGAATCATGTTGCCGGGAAAAGGCGTCGACGTCCAGCCGTTGGGCGCCGTGGCGTCCTGGCGAATGGTCGTGGGGTCGTGAATGGGGAAGCCGATGCCGCCGAACGAGAAGTCGCCGGCATACATCGCCGGGCTGGGTACGCTGCCAATGAACGTCTCCGACACCTTCTCGTGGTGGCGCTGCGCGCCCCCGAAAAAGAACGTCTTGTCCTTGCGGATCGGCCCGCCGAAGGTGAAGCCGGCTTCGTGATAGGTGAACGGATTGCACAGGTTCAGCTTGTTCTGGCAGCGCTGGAGCTGTTCAAAGTATTGGCGGTGAACCAGATTGCCGTTGAGGTACCGGTCTTCGAGTGAGCCGTGAAACTGGTTGGTGCCGCTCTTGAACACGCCCGAGAGCTGACCGCCGGAGGAGTGGCCGAATTCGGCCGGCAGGCCGGTGGTGTACATCTTGAATTCCTGGATCATGTCGAGCGTGGACGTGATGGTGGTCTCGTGGCTGTTGGGATTGCCGAGCACGGGCTCTTTGGCGCTCATGCCGTCTAGGTTGAATCCGAGTGACCGCTGGCGCTGGCCCACGGCATGCTGGCCGTTGACGACGTTCATGCCGGGCATGTAGAGATACACGCGGTAGAACGCTTTCTGCAGCACGGGGATCTTTACCAGCGTTTTCCCTTCGATGACCTGGCCGCTGATGGACGTTTCGGTTTCCAGCAAGGGCGGCGCGCCGGTGACTTGGACCGATTCAGAGAGGCTGCCAATCTCGAGCGCCACATCGATACGCGGCTGCTCGGCGGTACGCAGTACGACGCCATTGCGCACATAGCTCTTGAAACCCTGCGATTCGATCTTCACCATGTAGGGGCCGGGGTTGAGGTTGGGCACGTAGTAGGTACCTTCGCCCGTGGTGACGCTGGTGAAGACGAGACCGGATTCGGTGTTGGTCACAGTGACGCGCGCGCCCGGAACGGCAGCGCCGGTGGAATCGGTTACGGCGCCGGTGATGGTGGCGGTACCGGTGGATTGTGCGGCGCCAAAGGTAGCACACAGAACTCCCAATGCAAAGAGGCGGATCATAGACTCTCCCGAGGCAAAGGATATTTCATCGCGGGGGGCAAAGTCAAAAGGCGGTTCGCGCTAGTCCTCGTCCTTCTTAAGTGTGGAAATGAGGGAATCGGCTTCCCGAACCGATTTTTCGAGGTCTCGCACCAGTTCAGTGACTTCCCGGTCCAGCCCCGCCACGGTTTGCTTGAGACTGCTGATGGCCTTGGAGTTCAGATTGTGTTTGAGAAACGTCACCTGATCGCGAAAGGCGCGCAGCACAGGCGTCATCTTCTCCTCGGTCTGGCGCATGGTACGCAGGTGCCGTTCATGCCGGCGACGGGTATCGCGCAATAGGGCTTGGCTTTGCGACTTGAGCGTGGGGTTCCACATGCCGTCGATCTCCTGCGACCATTCCTTGAACATGTCGCCGCCTACTTTTTCGATCGCGTCGATTTTTTCGCTCACCTGACGGGCGCGGCCGTCGGCGTCTTCCATCGCGCCGTTCAGCTTCTTATAGACCTTCTCGATGTCGCCGCCGTTGAACCCAGAGATGCTTTGAAACGCCTCGAGGGTGGTTTGAAACTGCTTCTGGGCTTCCTGCTGCGCTTTTTGCCCGGAGACGAGCCGCTGCACCAGGATGTCGCGTTTCTCCTTGCCGAGTTTCTTCATCGTGCCGTAGTAGAGCGATGAACAGGAACAGGTAAGAAGTATTGCGGCAGATAGGACTTGAATTGGCCGGAACATGCCTCTTTAGACTAGTTAGACTAGCGTGTGCGGCCGCGCTATGATCGAGCAATGACGATAAAACGCTTATTGACGGGGCTGTTGCTTTCCGCCGCGATGACGTGGGCCGCCGATATCAGCGGGAAGTGGAAGGCCAGCGTGCCGACGCCGAACGGCAACACGCATGAAGTGCAAATGAACTTCAAGCAGGACGGCGAGAAGTTGACGGGCACGGTGGGCAATCACGAGGGCGATACGGAGATCGTGGACGGCAAAGTGGTGGGCGACCAGGTCAGCTTCGCGATCAACCGGCCGAATGGCCAGATTGCGCTCGCGGGCACCGCGGCTGGGGATGAAATGAAGTTGTCGCTGGCGATGGGCGACCGCAAGATCGAGTTCACGGCCAAGCGCGAAGCCGCCAAGTAGAACACTGCGTTAGTGCGTCATTGCGTAGATGATGTAGTTGATGCCGAAGCGGTAGGCAAGGCCGGTCATGTCGGCGGGGTACTCTGGCCAGTCGGCATGTTCCCAGGCATCGCCCACGTCCATATTGAAGTTCATGGCCACCACCATGCGGCCGCGTGCGTCGTAGATGGCGCGCCATTGCGGTTGGCCTGGTTGCTCGACGCGGCCGCCCGCACGCAGGTGGCGAAGGCCGGGGATGAATGTGCGTTCGCGGATGGCGAAGAGGACATGCATGATGTGATCGCCCGGCGCGAGGTCGACGATGGGTTGGCCGGGCAGCACTGGCTGCATGGTGCGCTCGAAGACGTCCCAATCGCGCGGGCCGTAGAAATCATCCGCCACCAGGAAGCCGCCGCGCTGGAGATAGTCGCGGAGCCGTAGCGTCTCAGCGTCGCTCAGGCCCCAGTAGCCGGTTTGCGTGGCGTAGATCCACGGGTGATCGAAGATGCGGTCGTCGGCGAGCGGGTAGTGGCGGTTCTGGCCTACGTCGATGCGGGTGAGCCTACGGATGCCTTGCGCGAAGTGCGCTTCGGCTTCCGGCCAATCCTGCATCCACCAGCCGCGCTCGCCGCCGCCGAAGAAGAAGCGCCGCGCCCACGCGCCGTTTTTGTATTCCAGGCGGACGAAATGAAACTCGGCCTGGAGGGGAAACGGCTCGTCCGCGGACCGGGCCGCCGCAGAGATCAGTACCAACGCGAAAACCGCCGCCACCGCCGCCGCCGACGCGCGGAGCATACGGGCACCATGATATCCCGCGCGAAACTGCCGATAGAAAGACGATGAAACCGCCGCCGCCGCTGGAACGGGGTCACCCGCAACTTGCCGAGTTTGTCGGGGAAGTGCTACAGATGTGCCTTGCCTACTGGCAAGGTGTTGGTGAGCGGCCGGTGTGGTCGCCGCCCGAGGCGCGCGCGCTGGACCAGGCACTGCGGAAGCCGATTACCGAGCGGCCCACCGCGCCGGACGCGGTGCTGGAGTTGTTGCGGTCCAAAGTGCTCACGACTCAGGCGCACCTTGCGCATCCGCGATTCTTTGGCTTTGTGCCAAGCGCGGGGAATTTCGTGAGTGCGCTGGCGGACCTGATCGCATCGGTGCATAACCCTTTCGCCGGAAGTTGGCTGGAGGGCGCGGGCGCGCAGACCGTGGAGCGTACGGTGATCGAGTGGCTGGCACGCGAGGCCGCGTTGCCGTTCGGCGCGCGCGGGCTGTTTTTGAGCGGCGGATCGATCAGCAATCTGACCGCGATCATGGCGGCGCGCAAGGCGAAGTTCAAGAACGCGTCGTGGAGCCGCGGGGCGATCTATTTTTCTGACCAGACCATGTGTCGGTAAGGCGCATGCTGCGGCACCTGGGGTTTGACTCGCGGCAGATTCGCGTGGCGCCGGCCGATCCGGCGACGGACCGTTTGCCCGTGGAAGGGCTGCGCGCGCTGATGGATGCGGATCTGCGCGACGGCTACATTCCGTTCTGCCTGGTGGCGAATGCGGGGACGACGAACACGGGCGCGATGGATCCGCTCCCTGAGATTGCGGCGTTGTGCAAAGAGCGCGGCGCGTGGCTGCATGTTGATGGCGCCTACGGTGCGTTGGCGGTGATGTGCGACGAAGGACGCGCGGCGCTGCGCGGGATGGAACTGGCGGACTCGATCACGATGGATCCGCACAAGTGGCTGTTCCAGCCGTATGCGTCGAGTTGTTTGCTGGTGCGCGATCCGAAAACGCTCGCGTCGGCGTTCCGGATTGCGGCGGACTACTTGCAGGATGCCGAGGGCGATTGGAATCTGTGGGACTACGGGCCGGAGTTGACGCGGCCGTTCCGCGCGTTAAAGGTGTGGTTGTCTTTGGAGATCTTCGGCGCGGCGGCGTTTCGCGAGGCAATCGCTCATGGGTTTGAACTGGCGCGGCGGACCGAGGCCAAGGTGGCGCGCATGGCGGGCTGGCGCGTGGTGACGCCGGCGCGGATGGGGATTGTGACTTTCCGGCATGAGCCGGCCGGCGCGGCGACGACGGCGGCGTTGGACGAGCACAACACGACGATTGCGGCGGAGTGTCTGTGGCGCGGGTTTGCGTTTCCGGCGACCACGCGCGTGCGCGGGCAGTTGGCGTTGCGGATGTGTACGATCAATCCGCGGAGGACGGAGGCGGACATCGCGGCGACAGTGCGGCATCTGGGGCAACTGGCGTCGGAGATACTGGTGGGCATTTAGTAGCTGAGCACAAGGATCCACCCGCGGGCTTGCGCCCAGCGCGCCACGCGCCGGTATTACCAGAGGGCAGCGCGGGCGAGTTGCTCGTGATTCTCCTCGGATAATGGCTCGTCGCGCCAGGCGTCGAACTGGGCGTCTGTGGCGCGCCAGGTGGCGCGGTTCAACGCGTCGAGTTCCTCCAGCAATACGGGCAGAGAGCCGAGGACATAACGATGACCGCCCGGCAGCGCTTCTTCGGTGACGGTGGTGAAACGGGGAGGCAGCCACAGTTCAGCGGTGGTGAGATGCGGGCAAAGATCGCCGGCCTAGTGATGCAGCGCGTCTTGCATCCGCCAGCCGAGATCGGCGATGGTATCTTCGTTGTCGACGGTGGCCTGCTCGCGCCAACGCCAGTGGGCTGGGTCGCCAAACCTTCCGTCGGTACTCATCCGCGTGTGCCATTTCTGAACGAGGCGGTCGACGTCTGGAGGTTCGGGCGGCGGCGCGGGCTGGCGGCCGAGGAGCCGCGACCACCATCCCGGTTTCGGCGGCGGAGGCGGCGCGAGTAATTCGCGGCAGTGTTCGCTCAGCGGCGTCGCAATCGGGACGATGCTCATGCGAACAGCCTTACAGAATGCCGAATTTCTTGAACGCGGCCTGCGCGGTCATGCCGGCTTCGATCGCCTGGCGCACGGTTTTCTCGCCCCGCGCTTTTTCGATCGCCGCCGCGAATACCGCGCGCTCGGCTTTCCGCGGTACCACGCAGACGCCGTCGATGTCGCCGAGCAGAATGTCGCCGGGCGCGATGCGGATGCCGCCTTCCATTTCAATCGCGCTGCGGAAATCGACGACCTTGCCGCGCGGACCCTGGTCCTGCGCGTAACGGCCGCGCGAGAAGCACGGGAAGCCCTGTTCGAGAATGCCCTTGGTGTCGCGCGAGTAGCCGTCAAGAATCGCGCCCACAGCGCCGGTCTTGGTGGCGCGCAGGCTCATGAGTTCGCCCCACAGCGCGTAGCGATGTGAACCGCCCGTGCAGACGTAGATCTCGTTCGGCTTCAGATCGTCGAGAGCTTCCATCATCAGGCCGAACGGCTTGTCGCCCTCGTCGAAGAAGTCCGCTTGGAGCACCGGCATCGCGCGGCCGATGGTGAACATGTCTGGCGCGAGTGGTTGAATCTGCGGCGGCAGAAACTGGCGGCGCAGGTTGAGCTTGTCCATCACGTCGCCCACGACAGCGGTGAACAGTTCGCGGCGGGCGAGCGTGAATAGCTCGGCGTCGGTCTTCCAGAGTTTCTTCATTTGTCAGGAAATGATATCGCGGATCACATTGCCCGCTACGTCGGTGAGGCGGAAATCGCGGCCGCTGTAGCGGAACGTCAGGCGCGTGTGATCGAGGCCCAGCAGGTGGAGCGCGGTGGCGTGAAGATCATGCACGTGCGCGGGCTTGTCGATTGCGTGGAAACCGAAGTCGTCGGTGGCGCCGTAGACCGTACCGCCCTTGATGCCGCCGCCGGCGAGGAGCGTGGAGAAGCCGTAGGGGCTATGGTCTCGGCCGTTCTGGATCTTGACGACCGCGCTGTTTTCGACGGATGGCGTGCGGCCGAACTCGCTGCCGATGATGACGAGCGTGTCGTTCAGCATACCGCGCTGGCGCAGGTCGCGGAGGAGCGCGGCCATCGGTTGATCGGAGCGCTGCGCGTGCACTTTGTGGCCGAGGATGTCGTCGTGGCTGTCCCACGGCTGGGCGTTGCCGTAGTAGACCTGCACCATGCGTACGCCGCGCTCAACGAACCGGCGCGCGAGCAGACAGCCGCGCGCGAACGCGCCTTGGCCGTAGGCCTTGCGTACAGACTCGGGCTCCTTCGAGACGTCGAACACGTCGGGCGCTTCGGTCTGCATGCGGTAAGCCGTTTCCATCGCCTGCACCGTGGCATCGAGTTCGGCGTCGCCAGGGCGCGCGGCGGCGTGCAAGCCGTTGAGCCGTGCCAGCAGGTCGAGTTGCTGGCGCTGCGCCGTGAGTCCCCACTCCTTGTTCTGTAAGTTCGGGATCAGCTTGCGCGGGTCGTCTTCGTCATTGCGGATGTGCGTGCCTTGAAATGCCGCCGGCAGAAACGCTGAGTTCCACAGCGGCGGACCGACAACGGGAATGCCGGGGCACAGCACGATGTAGCCGGGCAGATTCTGGTTCGCCGTGCCGAGCCCGTAGGTGAGCCATGAGCCCATCGACGGGCGGCCGGTCTGCAAGTCGCCGGTGTTTATCATGAACATCGCGGACTCGTGAATAGGAACGTTCGTGACGGTGGAGCGGACGACGCAGATATCGTCGATCTCCTTGCCGAGTTCGGGGAAGATCTCGCTTACCTCAATCCCGCTCTGGCCGCAGCGATTGAACTGGAATGGCGACGCGAGCAGGTTCCCGGTAGTGCGCTCCGTGCGCGGGTTCCCGCCCGGGTAGGGTTGGCCGTGGCGCTTTTGGAGTTCGGGCTTGGGGTCGAAGGTGTCCACTTGCGAGAGCCCACCGTTAAGGAACAGAAAGATGACGCGTTTGGCGCGCGCGGCGTGGTGCGTGCCCGCGGCCGTGGCGAGCGCGGCGGGCCAAGCAAAGCCCGCGCCCAGTTGTTGAAGGATCGATCGCCGCGAGATGAGCATCACCTAGTCCACGAAAAGGAATTCGTTACTCGACAATAACACCTGCGCGAGCTGCTTCCAGCCCGCGGTGCGTAGGAAATCTTGGCTCATCCGTGCTTCGCCCGGCGTGGGTTCGCGCTGGAAGAGCAAGGCGTAGGCTTGGCGGATGGGGTTCGCGTCCGCTTCGACGCGCGCGGCGAGCGCGGATGCTTGCCTGGCGACGAACTCGTTGTTGAGGAAGAAGAGGCGCTGGAGCGGTACGTGCGTCACGTTGCGCTTTTCGCTGGTGATTGATGGGTTAGGGAAGTCGAAAAGCTGCAGCATCTCGTTCAGCTTGAAGCGGCTGATGCGTCCGTAGACAGTGCGCCGGCGGGTCGCGGCGTCGAGTTCTTCGCTGGGGCCGCCCACGGCCGGGTCGAGCACGCCGGAGACGCAGAGCAGGCTGTCGCGGAGCGCTTCGGCGTCGAGCCGTTCGCGGTTGCCGCGCCAGTACCACTTGTTGGCGGCGTCGATGTTCTCGTTGGCAGCGTGCGCGGCGCTGGCCCGTTGATACGTTTCCGACAGCACGATTTCGCGGATCAGTTTCTTCACGGACCAGCCCTGCGCGGTGAAGCGGGCGGCCAGATACTCAAGGAGGTCCGGGTGTGACGGGCGTTCACCGAACCGGCCGAAGTTACTCGGCGACCCGGCGATGGCGCGGCCGGTGAGTTTCATCCAGATGCGGTTCGCCGCGACGCGTGCGGTGATTGGCTGCGCGACGATGGCGGCGGCGAGTTCTTGGCGGCCGCTGCCGGACGTCCAGATGGGAACAGGCGATGGCGAGAGCACTTCGAGGAACCGGCGCGGGGCTTCTTCGCCGAGGCGGTATGGATCGCCTTTGATATTGATCTTGAGGTTCTTCGCGTCTTCGCGTTCTGACGCGGCGTGGAGAAACGGATAGGGCGGCGGTGCGGCCTTCTTGAGGCGCTCGACTTCCGCGCGCAGGAAGGCCAGGTGGCGCTTCCACTCGGTGGACAGTTGGGCTTCGAGATCCGCGTCGTCGAACGCGTACACGCCGCCTGAGTTGGGCTTGTCCTTCGGCGGGTCGCGGAACAGGTCTTCCCACAGCTTGTAGCGGTCGCGCGGCTGCGTACGCGAAACCGAGGCGTCGCAGCCGGGGCAGTAGTCGTCGTAAGTCTCAAAGCCGTTGGGCAGGCGCGTCATGGCGCCGCGGGTGGGCTTGCTGCGCTCGAGCGCGAGGCGCTTTTCTTCGTCGATCTCTTTCTTTTCGGCGATCACGGAGTCGATCAAGGCCTGCAAGGTTGTAGGCGCGCCGTCAGCCTGCCAGCCATCAAACAGTGTGTGCTCGCGCCTCGGCGGATTGAGGAGCGCTTGCCAGCGGTCGTAAATCTGCCAATTGAGATCGCCGCGTTGGCCCTTTGTCACGGCGGCGAGATAGAGCGCCGATTGCTGGGCGAGCATGTCGGCCAATTGTTGGCGCTGGGTGGACAGGAACTCACTGACGCGCTTTTCGGCCTCCTTGATCTTCTTCTGATGCGTGGTGTATTGGTCGACGGCTTCAGCGCCGGTGAGCGGAAATTCCTGATAGCCCGTGCTGGCGAACACACCCGCGAGGCCGTAGTAGTCGCGCGTGGTGATCGGGTCAAACTTGTGATCGTGGCAGCGGGCGCAGGCCACGGTGAGTCCAAGAAAGCCGCGCGCGACGGCGTCCACGCGATCGTGCCGTTCGTCGGCGCGGGCCTGCGGGGGCGGGGTAATGCCGTAGTGCCACGGGCCGAGGCCGAGAAACCCGAGCGCGGGGCGTAGGTCGAAGCCCGCGTCGGCCTCCATGAGATCGGCGGCGAGTTGCGCTTTGATAAACGTGCTGTAGGGTAGGTCGCGATTGAAGGCTTCGATCACCCAATCGCGATAGCGCCACGCGTTGGGGTACTTCTCCTGATCGAGCCCGCGGAAGTCATCTTCGCCGTATCGTGCGATATCGAGCCAGTAGCGCCCCCAGCGTTCACCGAAACGCGGCGTGGCGAGCAGGCGATCCACCGCCGCGCCCACGTCGCCATCGCGGAGGAACCGCGCGGCTTCTTCCGGCGCCGGAGGCAGGCCGGTGAGATCGAACGTAAGGCGCCGGATCAGTGTGCGGCCGTCTGCACGAGCGACTGGCGTGACGCCGTTTTCGCTCTGCTGGGCCGCGATGAGCGCATCGATGGACGCGCCCGGCGCGGGCCGAGCGAGGGGACGGAACGCCCACCATTCGCGGTCCTTCGTCGTGATCTTGCCTGTGGAAACCGCGGGAGCCGCGTGCTTGGCCGCAGGCCACGGCGCGCCGGCGGCAATCCACTGCTTGAGTGTGGCGATGTCCGCGTCGGGGAGTTTGCCTTCGGGCGGCATCTTGAGATCGCCCGCGCGTTCGATGGCTTTCACCAGCAGACTCGCCGCCGCGTCACCGGGCAAAATGGCCGATCCGCGGCGTCCGCCCGCGAGCATCCCTTCGCGTGAGTCGAGTCCCAGGCGGCTGACTTTCGTGTCGCCATGGCAGCCGTGGCAGCGTGCGGCGAGCAGCGGGCGCACGCGTTCTTCGAAGAAGACTGTCTGATCGGCGCTGGCTTGGATTTGGAACAGTAAGGCGAGCGTCAACATCACTACACTCAGCATATCGGTATATTGAAAGAGATTGCCGATCTCGCTGCCGATTGACGCGGTGCTGCCGCACATCGTCGACGCCTTACAACAACATTCGAACGTGGTCATTGAGGCGCCGCCCGGCGCGGGCAAGACCACGCGTGTGCCGCCGGCGCTGTTGCGCTTCGGTGGCGTGGCGGTGCTGGAGCCACGGCGGCTGGCCGCGCGGCTGGCGTCGCGGCGCGTGGCCGGGGAGATGGGCGAGACGCTCGGCGAGACCGTGGGCTACCAGGTGCGTTTCGAGGACGTTTCATCGCCCCGCACTCGCTTGCGGTTCCTCACCGAAGGCGTATTGACGCGACGGTTGATTTCCGATCCCGATCTGCGAGATGTAGCCACGGTGGTGCTGGATGAGTTTCATGAGCGGCACCTTGATGGGGATCTTGCGCTCGCGTTATTGCGCCGCTTGCAACGTACCACGCGGCCGGACCTGCGCCTGGCGGTGATGTCGGCCACGCTGGACGGTGCGGCGGTGGCGGCCTATCTCGGTGGCTGCCCGGTGGTCCGGAGCGAGGGGCGTTTGTTTCCGGTGGAGACGGCGTACACGCCACACTCGTCGGCCGCGCTGGAAGACCAGGTGGCCGCGGCGGTGGGACGCCTTGCGCCATTGAACGGCGATGTGCTCGTGTTTCTGCCCGGCGCCGCGGAGATTCGCCGCGCGATGCGAACCTGCGAACCGCTCGCCGCGCGGTTGGGTGCGCGCGTGGCGCCGCTCTCCGGCGACCTGAGCCCCGAAGAGCAGGATATCGCCGTGAACCCGCTGTCAGACGGACGCCGCAAGATCATCCTGTCGACGAACGTAGCCGAGTCCTCCGTGACAATTGAAGGCGTGACGGCGGTGATCGACTCCGGCCTCGCGCGCATTGCGAAGGACTCGCCGTGGACTGGCATTTCGTCGCTTGAAGTATCGCGAGTAGGCAAGCACTCGGCGAACCAGCGCGCGGGCCGGGCGGGCCGCACTGCGCCGGGCCGCGTGATTCGCCTCTACCCGGCCGAAGATTTTCATCGGCGTCCCGATGCGGAGGCGCCGCAGATCGCGCGGCGTGAACTCGCGGGACTGATGATGGATCTGGCGGCGTTGGGTGTCAAGCCCGAAGAACTCGATTGGTTCGAAGCGCCGCCCGCTGCGTCGCTCACCGCGGCGCGGGCGATGCTGGACCGTTTGGGCGCATGGGACCGCGTGCGTGAGATGGCGCGCATTCCTGCGCATCCGCGCATTGCCACGCTGGTGCTTGCTGGCGGACGCGCGGCCGTGCCGCTAGCCGCCGCACTGGCCAGTGGCGACCGCGCGGATTCGGCCGACGCGCTGGATCTCACGCACAACCAGCATCCCAACACGCGCCGCCTCGCGAACCGGTTGCGCCGTCTCGCACCGGCCGACGCCGCGCTCGATCTTCCGCGCGCGCTGCTCCGCGCGTTCCCGGACCGTGTGGCGCGCCGCCACAACCTGCGCGAGTTGCTGCTTTGCGGTGGGGGTTCGGCGGTGTTGCCTGACCACGCGCATGCGCTCGCCAAGCATGAGTTCTTCGTGGCGATCGATGTGGAGGAGCGTCGCGAGCGGGGGGCACCTCTGGTGCGTCTGGCGGCGGCGATCGAGCCTGAGATGCTGCTGGAGCTGTTTCCAGACCGTGTGACCGAGCGCAGCGGCGTGGAATGGAACCGGGCGGCCGAGCGCGTGGAGAGCGTTCAGGCTTTGCTTTACGACGGGCTCACCATCGATGAATCGCGCAGCGGAGCCGTGGACCCGGTGGCGGCGGAGATGCTGGCAGCCAAGGCGCGCGAGGCTGGCATCGAGCGCTTCACCGATCCAGAAGCGCTGGAGCAACTCCTGGCGCGGTGCGAGTTTGCCGCGCGGCATGCGGACGGGGCGCTACCGCCGCTCGATCCTGAGCATGCGCTGGTGCTGGTGTGCACCGGCCTGCGGAGCTTCGCCGAGTTGAAGCAGGCTGATTTTGCGGCGGCGCTGCGTGGCCAATTGACGCCAGCGCAGGCGCGAGTGCTGGAGCAACTCGCGCCCGAGCGCTGGCGTCTTCCCTCTGGCCGCCAGGTCAGAGTGCAGTATTCGCGCGGCAAAGATCCGTGGCTCGAATCGCGCTTGCAAGACTTTTTCGGTATGCACGAGTCGCCTCGCGTGGCCGGCGGTAAGGTGCCGTTGGTGCTGCATCTGCTGGCCCCGAATCAGCGCCCCGTGCAGACCACCACGGATCTGGCGGGGTTCTGGGTGAAGTGGTATCCGCAGATCCGCAAGGAACTCATGCGACGGTATCCGCGCCACGCGTGGCCGGAGTCGCCCAGTTAGTTCTCACCGGCGATCGTGTAGTTGGACGAGTTGACGCCATCGCCCCAGATCACGTTGTCACCCCAGATTACATTGTTCGCGGTCATTCCGCTCCAGGGCAGGCTGTCACCCCAGATGACGTTGTCCCCCCAGATGACGTTGTTCGCCTGAACCAGGTACACCTTCTTGGTGACCGGATCGATCTTGGCGATCGGCGACATGACTTGACCGGTGGTGCGGTCGGTGTTGTTCAGCGCGGCCCAGATGTCGAGGTAGCCCGCGCCGACGGTGAAGATGTCGTATTAGACGGTGTAGGTGACGCCGTTGTCCACCGAGGTGGTCTGCGTGGGGAAGGTCTTGGTGGCCGTCTTCATGAGGCGCGCCTTCACTTGCCCGTCGGTCAGTGTCGGATCCTTTTGCAGCAGGAGGAGCGCCGCGCCGCTGACCGCGGGTGTGGCCATGCTGGTGCCGCACAGTTGGAAGTAGTCCGATGACGCGCCCGTGCGGTTACGCATGTACGATTGAAGCAGCGTGCGGTTGGCCGGGTAGATGGTGGTGAGCGTGCAACTGGAGCACTGCACGGCGTCCACACGATTGCCCGGCGCAAAGAGATCCGGCTTCACCACATGGTCCAGCACGGTGGGGCCCTTCGAACTTTAGCTGGCCATCGTGTCGTCGGCGCGGGTGGCGTTGTTCTGCGTCTTCATCGCGCCCAGGGTGATCACCCACGGGCCGTTGCCGGGCGTGGAAATCGTGCCGTAGCCTTGTGTGCCCGCGGAATTGTCCCGGCCGCGGTTGCCGGCGGCGCAAACCACCACGATGCCTGCGTCCCACGCGGCCTTGACGGCTTGCGCCAGCGGGTCGGTGAGATAGCTCTCGCTCACCGGTCGGCCCAGCGAGAGGTTCAGCACGCGGATGTTGTAGGTTTTCTTCAGTTGAATCGCGCGGTTGATGGCGGCGTTCACCGTGTGGTCGTGGCCGCGGCCGTTCTCATCGAGCGCGCGGAGGTTCACGATATTCACGCGGGGCACGATGCCGCGGATGCGATAGGTGTAGCTGGCGCCAGTTGAGTTCTGGCCCGCGCCGCCGATGATGCCGGCGACATGCGTGCCGTGCCCAAAAAGGTCGTTGGGGCTCTTCTGGCTGGAGCACGACGACGACTGGCTGGAGGTGGTGCTGTCGGAGGTCTCCAGGGAGGTCATGGTCTCCACCGGTTTTGTCACGCTCGGCGAACTCGTGGTGCTATTGGGGCAGGGCACAAACGACTCTTGGTAGACGATGCGCGACTTGCCGGTAACGGGGTTGTTGAAGTCCTTGCTCGTACGAATGCCGCTGTCGACGATCGCGACACCGATGCCGCGGCCGTCGAAGCCATATTGCTCGGCGATGTGGCGGCTGACGGTTTCCGGCGTATAGTCGAGCGATGCGCGCAACGGGCGATCGAGACTGATCGACTCGACATCCGGGTCGGCGGAGAGCGCGGCAAGCTTGCCCGCCGGCAATACCACCGTAGCGGTCTTCACCGCGGTTTGCGCGCCCGTGCCACGATAACGCGATGTTCCTGCGCGGATTGCTCGGCATCGATACCGATGCCAGCTCCCGGCTCTCAAAGTGAATCGCGCCGTTACCTTTGACCGTGGAGGCTTTGCTCGTGTCTAGGTTCTTGTATCGGACGTTGACACGTACGGTGGCACGGGCGTCCACCGCACGGAGATCGGAGGAGAGCTTGGACTGACCGAAGAGTCCGGTGCACGTGAGCAGGAGAGCTGAGAACCGGGTGAAGGTACGCATGCCTCTTCCGGTGCACGGAAGTGGCCAACCACCGCGCACGATTTTTCAATTACATGGAGCGTGGCCGCGCGCCGTGCCTCCGACAATGTGTCTGCCCAGATTTCTGCTACACTTGCAATCTTGTCGGCGTGTGAAACGCCATACACAACTACTGAAGGAGCCTGGCTATGCTCATCCTGGCCGCGATTCTCGCGATTTTTGTGTACGGCATCATTGCCGCGATGTTCGGAACGATCATCCCGGCGCTGGCCAAGAAGTTTCTACTTTCAGACACGCAGGCGGGCTTCATCTTTACGGCACAGGCGCTGGGTATGACCATCGCATCGATCTCGGTTGGACCGTTGATCGACAACAAGGGCAAGAAACCGGCGCTGCTCTTGGGACTAGGACTCGTCGCTGCGGCGCTCTATGGACTGGCGAACGCATCGGGTGATGAGATGACGGTGATCTTCGCCGTGGTCCTCGGTGTGGGCGGCGGTATCATTGTGACGGGCGCGAATGCGCTGGTGAGCGACATCAATCCGGAAAAGCGCACGTCGGTGATGAACGGCCTGAATCTGTTCTTTGGCCTGGGCGGCATGGTGACGCCGCTGCTTGCCTCGAACCTGCTGAGTGGCGATCCGGTCAAGCTGGCCTATTTCGCGGCGGTGCTTACCACCGTCACTTTGGGCGTCCATTTCGCTACCAAGATGCCTGCGCCGACAGGCGAACGTGGATTCAAGGCCGGCGAGATGGGGGCGCTGCTGAGCCAACCCGTGCTCTACCTGCTGGCCGCGTTTCTATTTCTGTACGTGGGCGCCGAAGTGAGCGTATGGAATTGGCTGGCCAAGCATCTCATTGCCATCGGCGTGTCGGAATCGTCGGCCCTCAACATTCTGGGCACTGGATTTGCCCTCGGCATACTCATCGGCCGGGTGTTTGTGGCGCGGGTGTTGATGGATATTCCGGCGCCCGCTGTGACCTTGGGCGCCGCCGTGTTGATGGCGATTACGACCTACGCAATGCTGCAGACTAACGACCCGACGATGGCGGGCGTCGCGGTCTTCTGTGCTGGCCTGGCGATGGCTCCTGTCTTCCCGACTACGCTCGCCATGGTGGGCGACGCGTTTCCCAGGGCCACGGCAACCGCGATGGGCATCGTCATTACCTGCGGGTGGATTGGGCTGCTGGTGATGTCGCCGATCATTGGATCGGTGGCGAGTTCGAGCGGTCTCCGTACGGCGCTGTTGATTCTGCCGGGCGCCAGCGTGTTGATGATCTTGATCAACCTCGTCATGCGCCCGATGCTGAAGAAGAAGGCTGCTTAACCGCGAGCAGGTGTCCGGCAAGATAGCTCAGCACGTCGTTGCGTTCGCGCGCCACGTTACGGAGGCGTTCATAGTCACCCGCGATCTGGCATAGCTGCGTGAGGTTGGGGCAGCTCAAATACTGCGGGTCGGCATCGCGCAAGTGTTGCTCAAAGACTTCGATGGCCTCTTGCGGACGCTGCAGGCGCAGCAGATAACGCACGAGCACCTGCGCGGGATAGCTGCCCACGCGTTCCGGGTCCACGGTCTCGGCGATGTGGCGGAAGTGCGCCACGCTGGCATCGGTATCGATGCCGAGCAATCCGCGCAGGAACATCGCGTTATCGTGGCACGGGCGCGCAAACGGCGGCTCGCCCGGATACTGGAACATCGTGCCGAGCTTCTTTCCGTACTCGGCGAAGTCGAGCGCGCGGCGCCACACGGCGGGTGTGGTGGACTCGACAGCAAAGCGCAACGCCGACAGCAGATGCGAGGTATCGATGTAGTAGTCGTATTCGCCGAACAGCCAGTCGCGGCCGGCGAGCAACGCGGGCATCGAGCGGTCTGCCGGCGCGTTGCCTTCCTGCTTTTCGATCGTGCGCACGAGATTGGCGGTGAGTTCCTCATGGAGCGAACGCGTCAACACGTCGAGCGCGGCTTCGCGCGAATCGGGGTCCGGGTATTGATCCATGCAGGTGATGGCACGGCAGGAGCCGTGAGTGGCGAGGATCATCTCGTAGCCCTTCACCGGATGCACGCGCTCGTAGAGCGCCACCTCGATCGCATCGTCCGGCGCGCCGGACGCCGGAAGTTTTTCGATCGCCTCGCGCACCGGACCGGATTCGCCGAGAGCGCGGAAGTATGGCCAGGCGCGGCCGAGGTTGCCCGCGGCAAGGTAAGCTTCTCCGGCTTCGCGCGCCGATTCCATCACAAACGCGTCCCATTCGGCGCGGCGCTCGGCCGGCACGTTGGCGCTGGTGGACTCGGCGGCGAGCGGCAAGCCCCATTCATGACGGCGTTGCATCAGCCGCGTTTCAAATACATGCGAGTGCTGGCCGGCTGCGCGTAACTGGTCCACCAAAGCAGAGAAAGCGGCGGGCGCGCCGCCCAGCGCCAGAGCTTCGTCGAGGCGGGAGAACTGATCGTCGGTCACGAAATCCATAATAAGATGTAACTTCAATGCAAGCTGCACTCCTTCGTGAACTTGGACGCCCCGTGGTGATGGAAGAACTGCCGGTCCCCGAGCCCGGACCCGGTGAAGTGCTGATCAAAGTACGCGCCTGCGGCGTCTGCCACTCGGATCTGCATCTGGCCGAAGGCGACTGGGATCAACTGAAGCCGATCACGAAACTCCCGCTGGTGCTGGGGCATGAAGTCACCGGCACGGTGGAGCGCGTGGGCGAAGGCGTAACGGATCTCGCCGTGGGAGACCGCGTTGGTGTGCCGTGGCTACACTGGACGTGCGGCGAGTGCGAGTATTGCCGCGAGGGCCGCGAGGTTTTATGCGGCAAGCAGATGATCACCGGTGTGACGGTGGATGGCGGCTACGCGGAATTTCTGCGCGCCAAGGCATCGCACGCGGCGAAATTGCCTGCCGCGCTTTCGTTTGCCGAAGCCGCGCCGTTGTTGTGCGCGGGGTTGACTGTCTATCGGGCTCTCAAGTCCGCCGGACTTGCCGCGGGGAAGCGCGTGGCGGTGTTTGGCGTGGGCGGGTTGGGGCACCTGGCGATCCAGATCATCAAGGCGCGTGGCGCGGTACCGATTGCGGTGGACATGGCGGAGGACAAGCTCGCTTTGGCCTGTGAACTGGGCGCTGCGCATACGATCAACGTGGGTGGACCGGAGAATCCGCGTAAAGTGATGCGAGCGCTCGGCGGCGCGCATATCGTCATGGTCACCTCCGGCAGCAAGGCTGCTTATGAGACCGCGCTGGGCTGCGTGCGCAAGGGCGGCACGCTGGCGGTGGTGGGTATGCCGCCGGAGCCCGTGCCCGTGTCGATGGTAGCGTTGGTGGCGGGCGAGATCCGGTTGGTGGCGTCCGCGGTGGGTACGCGCGAAGATCTGCGTGAATTATTGGACCTGGCGGCGACGGGCGCGGTGCGCTGCCGCATTGAAACCCTGCCGCTGGAGGAAGCCGCCGCGGCGCTGGCGCGAGTGAAAAGAGCTGCTGTGACCGGACGGCTGGTGTTGGTAAACGAATAACATGGCGCGTGGATGGGAAAGCAAAGACGCGGAATCGCAGCGCGAGTTGGCGGAAGAGGCGGCTCGCAATTTGCGCGAAGCAGCTGCGATGACTCCAGATCAGCGCGACAAAGCATCGCGGCGTGAGGGCCTGCTTTCGCAGCGCAGCCGCGTGGCGACGGACCTGGCGCGCGCCACGCATCCGCGGCACCGTTCGCAGCTTGAGGCCGCGCTGGCGCATGTGGACGCCGAACTTGCCAAGCTACAATAACGGATCGTGACCCATCTTCTTTCCCGCCGAGCCTGGCTTGCCACGGCAGCGGCCGCCGCGAACGCCACGCCCACCTTGGCCCGACCTCGGACGGAAGTTTCCATCCGGGGCGAACAGTTCTTCATAAACGGCGAACCTACCTACAAGGGGCGCAGCTTTGAGGGCCACAAAATGGAAGGCCTGCTGATGAACTCGCGGATGATTCAAGGGATTTTCGATAACGAAAATCCCGAGACGCGCGACCGGTGGAAGTTCCCGGACACCGGGAAATGGTCGGCCGAGCGGAACAATCGCGAGTTTCTGGCGGCCATGCCACTGTGGCGCAAGCACGGGCTATTGGGATTTACGATCGGTGTGCAGGGCGGGAGTCCGGAAGGCTACTCGAAGGCGCAGCCGTGGGAGAACAATGGCTACAACCCCGATGGCTCGCTCCGGCCCGCGTAATTCAAGGGGCTGGAGAGGATTCTAGAGAAGAGTGACGAGTTGGGCATGGTCTCGATCGTCAACTACTTCTATTTCGGCCAGGACGAGCGCCTCCGCGACACGGCGGCCGTGGAGCGGGCGGCGATGAACACGACCCGATGGATTCTGCAGCGCGGCTATCGCAACGTGATTGTGGACGCGGTAAACGAGTCGAACAACCGGCGCTATCAAAAGCCGGCGCTCAAGGCGCACGCCGTCCATGAGCTGATTGCCAAAATCAAAGCCGTGGAAGTGCGTGGGCGCCGCTTGCTGACGGGCACCAGCTTCAACGGCAACACGATTCCTCCGGACAAGGTGATTGCCGCGTCGGATTTTGCTTTGCTGCACGGCAACAGTGTGTCGGACCCGAACCGCATTGCGGAGATGGTGAAGATCACTCACGCGCTGCCTTCGTGGCGGCCCATGCCAGTGGTCTTTAACGAGGACGACCACTTCAACTTCGATCAGCCGGTGAACAACATGTACCGCGCGATCTAGTCCTATGCCGGGTGGGGCTACTTTGACCCGGGCAAGGGCGACTACGCCGACGGCTACCAATCGATGCCGGTGAACTGGGCGATTAACTCGCCGCGCAAGAAGGCGTTTTTCGACTTTGTCAAGCAGGTGGCCGGGCAGTGACCGCGAGGACACGAGCGTTGCGAGCAGGCTGATGCGGATCACCGTTCCCGAGCTTTCGATCGTGTTGCTGATCGGTCCCAGCGGTTCGGAAAAATCGACTTTTGCGGCACGCCACTTCCGGCCTTCGGAGGTGCTGAGTCTGCAGTCCGTGCGGCGGATGATCTCGGTTGACAGCCAGGAAGACGGGGCGACCGAAGATGCCTGGAGCGCGCCGCTGGAATTGGCCGCGCGCCGGTTGAGCCGCGGCCATCTCACCGTGATCGATGCCGCCGAACTGGTGGAGGCCGAGCGCCGAGCGCCGCTTCTCGAGCTTTGCGCGGAACTTCATTACATCCCGATGGCGCTGGTGTTTGCGCTTCCTGAACCCACTTGCCAGATCCGCAATGGAGCGCATGAGGATGTACTGGTAAGTCCGGCGCGGGTGAGCGAGCAACACCGGCTGATGACCGCGGGCGAACCCGGACTGCGCCGCGAGGGCTTCCGCCATGTGCACCGGTTCAGCATGCCGGCCGAAACAGAAGCCGCGACGATTCATCGCTTGCCCTTGTGGCGCAATCGCCGCGAGGATCGCGACCATTTGATTTGGTGGTCCGGTGCACGGGCAGTTGACGGCGCTGCGCGCGCTGTTGGCGCAGCTATGGTGTGAAGTGGAACCTGAGATCCGCCACCCGGCTGGGCGCAAACTCGTGTTTCCCGGCGGGCTGGTGGACCACGGGCCGGATTCGGCGGGAGTGTTGCGGCTTGCCATGCGAGCGGCAGATAGCGGCGCGGCATACGTTTTGCCGGGGAATCACGAAGCGCGGCTTTTGCGCTGGCGGCGCGGGGAAGCGGTGGACGAAACCGCGGCAGGCTTTGCCTCCAAGCGTGCCTCATTTGCCGAAGTGCCGCCGGAGTTACGCAATGCGATCGCGACATTCCTCGAATCTTCCGTAAGCCACTATGTGCTGGACGACGGCAAACTGGTGGTGGCGCACGCGGGTTTGCCGGAGCACCTGCAAGGACGCGGCTCGGCGGCGGTGCGGCAGTTTGCGCTGCATGGGGACCCGGTGGACGCCGCCGCGGCGGTGCCTGCGTGGGTGACCGGGTACCAGGGCCGCGCCCGCGTGGTGTATGCGCATCCGGAGGTGGACCAGCCGCTCTGGTTGAACCAAACGCTCAACCTCAACACTCGCGCCCGGCTGACCGCATTGCGTTACCCCGAGCTTGAGCTTGCGGCGGCCCCACTAGAAGCGGCCCCGCTAGAATAGGTTATGCGGCTTGGTATCGACTTCGGCACGACCCACATCGTCGTAGCGGCGGTAGATCGCGGTAATTATCCGGTTGTCACATTTGAAACGCCAGCGGGCGACCCATGCGAATGGTTCCCTTCGCTGGTGGCCTCAAACGGCGGCGCGTTGCGGTTTGGCTGGCAGGCGTGGTCGGTGATAGAGAATCCCGGCGCGACCCTGGTGC
>VFZP01000046.1 GCA_016871115.1 Acidobacteriota bacterium | reverse complement strand
TTCACCAAAAGTAGCGGCCGGCTGGAATTGACCGAAGCGATTGCAGATCCGGCGAATCCGCTCACGGCGCGCGTGGCCGTGAATCGAGTGTGGAAGCAGCATTTTGGAACAGGCCTTTCCTCTACACCCAGCAACTTCGGGCAGTTGGGCGAAAAGCCGTCGCATCCGGAACTGCTGGACTATCTGGCGGCCCGCTTCGTGGAACAAGGCTGGTTGAAAGCGCTGCACCGCGAGATCATGAACTCGGCTGTGTCTCAGTTGGCCGCGTCCTCGGAGCCGAAGGCGTTCGAAACCGATCCCGATAACCGGCTGTACTGGCGCGCCAATCGCAAGCGCCTCTATGTGGAACCGCTCCGCGACACGTTGCTGGCGGTGACCGGCGAGATCGATCTAACCGCGGGCGGCAAGGCGGAGAAACTCACCGAGGCTGCCAACAAGCGGCGCACGGTGTACGGCTTCGTGAGCCGGCGCAAGCTGGACGGCACGCTGTCGCTGTTCGATTTCCCCAACCCGAATTCCACCAGCGAGCAGCGCATCGAAACCGCAACGCCGCTGCAGGCGCTGTTCTTTATCAACAGCACGTTCCTGCAGGATCGCTCGCAGGCGCTGGCCGCCAAGCTCGCCGGCGCCGGCACCACGGACGCCGCGCGCATTCAGGCAGCGTATCGCCGGCTCTACCATCGCGCGCCGACGCCGCAGGAATTGAAACTGGGCCTCGCGTTCCTCGGCAGCGCAGGCGCGGACGCCTGGCCGCTTTACGCGCAGGCGCTGCTGAGCGCCAACGAACTGCTGTTTATGAATTAACCTAGAAGTAGAGTGCAAACAAAATTTCTGCTTTCCGTCTTGGCCGGACTTTCACTGCTTTCCTCCTGCGGCGGATCATCCACCTCCACGCAACTGTCCAGTAAAGACGCTGTGCGACAGGCGGTCGTCGACCACCTGTCAGGTCGCAAGGGCCTGGATCTCGACATGAGCGCAATGGAGGTGCTGGTGGACGATGCCAGCTTCAAAGCGGACGAAGCCGAAGCAACGGTGTCGTTCCGCGCGAAGAGCTCGCAGACCACCGCGATGACGATGAAGTACGACCTGGTGCGCGACGGGGCGAAGTGGAAGGTGAAGCTGCGCACAGCCGGCGAGGCAGGCGCAGGCGCGCATGGCGTGGGGGTGATGCCAGGCACCGAGGGTGGGGCAGGCGCGGTGTTGCCGCCGAACCATCCGCCGATGCCGAAGGGCGGAGCCAAGCGGTGAAGAGCCTGCCGAAAGCGGCTGCATTACTGGAGCGGGCGCGCGGCGTCACGCCCGGCGGTGTCAACTCGCCTGTGCGCGCGTTTCGCAGCGTCGGCGGCACGCCTCCCTACATTCTGCGCGGCGCGGGCTCGCGGCTGTTTGATGTGGACGGCAATTCCTATATCGACTATGTCGGTTCCTGGGGACCGTTGCTGTTCGGGCATCTGTTTCCGCCGGTCGTGGAGGCGCTCCGCGGCGTGCTCGACGTGGGCACCAGTTTCGGCGCGCCTACGGAGCGCGAAATCATTCTGGCTGAGAAGATTCGCGAAGCCGTACCGTCGATGCAGATGGTGCGCCTCGTAAACTCGGGCACCGAGGCGACGATGTCGGCGCTGCGCGTGGCGCGGGGCTTCACGGGCCGTGACCTCACGGTGAAGTTCGAAGGCTGCTATCACGGCCACGTCGACTCGCTGCTCGTGAAGGCAGGCTCCGGCATCGCGACGCTGGGGATTCCGGATACAGCGGGCGTGCCTGCGGCGTTTGCCGACACCACGATCGCCGTGCCGTATAACTCGGTGGAAGCGCTTGAAGCGGTGTTCAAGACACATGGCGATTGGATCGCCGCGGTCATCGTCGAGCCTGTGGCGGGCAACATGGGCTGCGTACCGCCCGCGCCCGGGTTTCTCGAGGCGATGCGGGCGCTCTGCACCAAGCGCGCCGCGGTACTGATTTTTGACGAAGTGATGACGGGCTTCCGCCTCGCACGCGGCGGTGCGCAGGAGTTGTACGGCATCAGGCCCGATCTGACGACGATCGGCAAGATCGTCGGCGGCGGCTTGCCGATTGCGGCTTACGGCGGGCGCGCGGACATTATGGCGAAGGTGGCGCCGTCCGGGCCGATCTATCAGGCGGGGACCTTGTCGGGAAATCCGCTGGCGGTATCGGCGGGCATCGCGATGCTCGATGAAATCGCCTCGCGCGGGCCTGCGTTATACGCGCAACTCGAAGCACGCACCGCGGCGTTGTGCGCGGGAGCGCCGGTGGGCATCACGGTGAATCGCGTGGGGTCGATGTTCACCTGGTTCTTCACCGATCAGCCGGTGACGGACTACGAGTCGGCGAAGCGAAGTGACGCGAAGCGCTTCGGCGAATTCTTCCACCACATGCTGGAACACGGCGTGTATCTCGCGCCATCGCAGTTCGAAGCAGGCTTCGTCGGCGCGGCTCACTCGGAAGCGGACATCGCGGCGACCGCGGACGCGGCAGTGGGCTTTTTCACATAGCCGATCAACTGACCCAATTGTTCACGATCAGCGGGAGCTTAATCTTCCGGATCGAACCCCGGCAGATCAGATAGAAATGCCAACGCCGCTAGCTCTGGCCGGGCAATCGCGATCTGCCTTATTTCTAGCTCGGGAACAGACCTCCAGGGTCTATGAAGCAAGGGACCAAGGACGCGCCGACCAATATTGCCGAATTCGAGAAGATCGGAGGCCGACCTGGCCGCGGCGACAAGCGGCTTTGCCGCGCTCTTCCATTCCGAGTACGCGTTGACCGCCGCCGAGAGATGTGGCTCGCAGGGGACGGCGCCATTCATCTCCAATAGGTCCTCGTAAGTGAACCAGTAGCGAAGGAACTCCACGCCAAATCGCAGCGGACCCGGCCCCCGTTGCTTTGCGTCCACACAGATCCGCATGAGCGGTTCGGCGAGATCATAGTTCAACTCGCGGCCGTCGCGAGCGACGTTCACAAACCGCCGCTCCGCCAATTGCCCCAACTGCGCCGAGGCCACTTGCTGCGACACGCCGCATTCTTGGCTGATCGTCTTGACGCTCATGGGCGCGCTCGCACGGCATAGCACCTCCAGAATCTTGCGCTGCTGAGCCGACACCGTCTTCATCTGCGACTGATAGGACGGCGTCATCGCGTCGACCAGCTTCAGTGCTGGAGTCGTCAGATCGTCGTCCAACCCCTCGGCCAGCATCTGGAAGAACGTCACGAAGACGCGCGGGTTGCCGCCAGCTAGATGGTAAACGCAGCGCACCTTCGCTCGCCCCTCCGCCGTCTGCAGTTGCGCGAGCATCACCGTGTTGCCCTGCGCCTCGGCCATCTTCACCATGAACTCGACGGCCCCGCTGCTCGATAGAGCAGTCAAAGGAGTCACGGCAAAGAAGCCATAAAATGGCGCGTCATGATCGGTGAAGTTCAGCGTTAGTGAACACGCTCCCACGAGAACGGCCCAGATCCCCGTGTTCTGAATCCCGCCGCGCCACTTCTGCTGATCCTTCACCTTGAAGTTGTGCAGAATCTCGTCGAGATTCTCCACCACTACCAAGAGTCGCCGCCCTGCGAGTTCCTGCACGATGTAGTTCCACGCGCGCGACTCGATTTCCTTCGGCGCAATCGAGTGCAGCCACGTGACATCCCCGCCCAAGGCTCGCAAAATCTCCCGCAACAGGTCCGCGAAGTTTGAAATGGCCCACGGATCCTCAGGCAACCACGCAATCGCCAACTTCTCGCGCAGCGACGCATCAGCCTTCAACCGGTTCACAATGACCGCGATCAGATGCGACTTGCCGATGCCGCGCGGCCCCACCACCAACAAATGGTGACGCGACGCGTCGGGTTCCGCGCTGGCGCACGGATGGCCTTCGAGCACACTCGCGATATGGTGTTACTGGATGAGCACCTGCTCCAGCAAATCAGGCGACATCGTGGACGGGCTGAACCGGGAATGAATCATCGCGCGCCGTTCTCCCTCCACCAACGCTGCACAAGCGGCGAACGAAACCGGTAGCCATCACCATCGCGGACGATGTAGTGATCCTGCTGCAGTATGTCGACGATGTGGTGCACCACCTCGGCATCCGTTATGCCGGCCGTCCATTGCGCAAACGGGAGCGCCTGGCCGTCCGCACGCGCGAGAGCCGTCAGCAGGCTACGCGCGAGTGTGGCATCGGCGCGCTCATAGTAGGTGTCAAAGCGCGGCCAAAAATAGCGCAGTTCGGCAGGGTCATCTGACGATGTCAGGATGCGTTGTACGGTTTCCTCTACGCGATGAACCGTGACGTCTTCGCCGAACATGGCGAGGTCATTCACGATGCGGTGGATGTAGAACGGCACGCAACCAGCGGCATCCGCGATCACTCGCGCCGCGGCGCCGACGTCCTCGCGGCGCATCTTCTCATCGCCGTCCAGCAGAGCCGTTGCCAGCCGGCGTCCGTCGGATGGCGACAGCGGATCGACTCCGACGCGGTGCATATCGTTCACGGGCGCATTGGCATAGCCGTGACGCTGGAGTTTCGTCAGCACAAGATGAAGACCGACGGAACCGGTGAACACCATTCGGAGATTCGCGTGAGTCTGCCGTAGGCCCCGCAGGACATCGAGGAACTCCATCGCCTCGTCCGGCTTCAACTTGTGCACGAACAGCGGAAGTTCGTCCCAGAAAAACACAATGCGGCGCTTTTCGTCCTTGCAGATATCCTCAACCAGGGTGGTGAGCAGTTTCTTCCAGTGCATCGCCAGATTGGGGAGCTTGACGCTGCCGATCTGAAAATCACCGCCCGACAATTTGCCGAAGAGGTCGCGGAAGCCGAGGGCTACCCGGTCTTTTTTGCTGAGTTGTAACGCGCTGTCCTCGTACGCGGCTTCCACGAATTCGGGGATTGTTTTGAGCGACTCCAGGTCGCGCAACGTGCAAACAAAGCCGCGGCGGCCATCCGCCACCATCTTGCGGACGACGCTGGTTTTGCCTGTCCGGCGTTCGGAAATCAGTTGAGCGCTCTGCTGGTCAAGGATCCTCCAGATGTTGGCAATCAGGCGATCACGGCCAACGACGTCGGACGGGGCGATCAATCCACCGGGATTTGCTCTCGTACGACGCTTTCATTGTACGATATTTTCGTCGTACGTCATAATCGTCGTACTACAACGGATCTGGCGTCCCCGGCTTGATCGGCGGCTCCTTCTTCAGCGTCGACTGATGATCGATCAGCACCTGCCCCGCCGGCCAACGAACCCAGAGGTTCTCCACAAACCGCGGGTCGAGCGGGTTTTCTTCCTTCGGGTCCGTGTGAAGTCATACCAGAGCGGGAAGCTGTACTGCTTCACGGGCTCGCCAAAACCGCGGTCCACCTGGCGCGTGATCATCTTCCAGTTGCGCCACTTCACGCCGCAGATCTCGTTGGCCAGATAGACTACGAGCGATTCGCGGTTCGACGTTTCCTGTTTGCCGAGGAAGAAGTCGAGTTGGTCGACACCGTCGATCACACGATCCTTCGGCACCTTGCCGCCGGCCACACGCGCGAGCGTGGGAAACAGATCCATCGCATGCACTAACTCGTTGCTCACCGCGCCGGCCGATACGCGGCCCGGCCAACGAACGAGGAACGGCGCGCGGAGCGAACCTTCCCACGCCGTGAAGTACGTACCGCGCCACGGGCCGTTGAAGCCGTGATAGGGCGCCGTCGCTTCGCCGCCGTTGTCGGACGTGAAGATGAACACGGTGTTGTCGCGCAGGCCCAGCCGGTCCACTGCATCGAGCAACCGTCCCGTGTAGGCATCCATCTGCGCCAGCGTGTCGGCAAACTCGCCGTTGCCGGTCTTGCCCGCGAACTCGTCCGCAGGCAGCACCGGCATGTGCGGTTGCGTATACGGCAAGAAGAGAAAGAACGGCTTGGCGGCCTTCGTATGTTTGCGAAGATACGCCACCGCGCGGTCCGTGATTTCACCATCGATCGCCGCGCGCGCTTTCAGATCGTAGACCTTCACCTGCTTCGGCTCTTCGCCCCGGCGCGACTCCATCACGTGCGCGTACTGCACAAACGGATGCGAGCCGGGACGGAAGCGCGAGTTGGACGGCCAGAACGCATCGTTCGATGAATTCGGAATGCCGTACCATTCATCGAAGCCATGGTCGGTCGGGTAGCGGCCCTTGGTTTGGCCGAGGTGCCATTTACCGTACATAGCCGTCGAGTAGCCCGCCTCCGACAGCATTTCCGCCATCGTGTACTCCCACTTCGTCAGCCCGTAGAGCGGCGTGTCGAGCGGAACGCTGCCGTTACCGGTGCGCACCGCATAGCGTCCGGTCAACAGCGATGCACGGCTGGGCACGCACTGCGCTTCCACATTGAAGTTCAACAGGCGGAGCCCTTCGGCCGCGAGCTTGTCGATACGCGGAGTCTTCGCGCCCCGCAGCACACCACCGCCATAAACGCCGAGTTCTCCCCAACCCAGGTTGTCCATCAGCACCAGCACGATGTTGGGCGGCCGCGACGGCTGGGCAGTCAGTGTGGTGGCAAGGCCGGATGCCAGCAGACTGCGGCGCGTGATCGAGCGATTCATAGATAAGGACCAATTTATACTGTGAAGGTCCATGCGGTATCTTCTTGCGTTTCTCCTCCCCGCGCTGCTCCGCGCGCAGTCTTTTGACGTCGCCATCAATCACGGCCGCGTGCTCGACCCTGAATCCGGGCTCGACGCGGTGCGGCATATCGGCATTCGCAGCGGCAAGATCGCGGCCATTTCGCGCAAACCGATCAGCGGCGCCAAGCGCACTATCGATGCGCGGAATCACGCCGTGTCGCCAGGCTTCATCGATCTGCATCAGCACGGGCAGACCGACGAGAACTATCGTCTCAAAGCGCGCGACGGCTGCACCACGGCACTGGAACTCGAAGTAGGCACCAGCCCGATTGCGCCGTGGTACCAGCAACGCGAGGGAAAGGCGCTGGTGAACTTCGGCGCAAGCGCCGGGCATATTGGCGCGCGGATGCGCGTGATGAAAGATACAGGCGATTGGCTGCCGCGCGACAACGCCGTCGACAAAAAGGCCACCGCAGATGAGCGCCGCGCCATTCTCGCCACCATCGATGAAGATCTGCGCGCGGGTGGACTGGGCATTGGCTTCGGCTTCAACTACACGCCGCGCGCGATGCAGGGAGAGTTGCAGGAGGTCTTCGAACTGGCCGCGCGGAACGGGCGCCCCACCTTCATCCACATGCGCTACGGCTCCAACGGCGACCCTGGTATCGCCGCGTCCATCCAAGAAGTGATCGCCTATTCAGTGGTGACCGGCGCGGCGGTGCATATCGTGCATCTCGGTGCATCGTCCGCCAAACATTTCGATCTCGCGATTCGCATGGTGGAAGCGGCCCGCAAGCGCGGCGTGGACCTCACGGTGGAATCGTATCCCTATATCGCCGGCATGACGCGCCTCGAAACGGCCATCTTCGCACCGGGTTTCCGCGAGCGCATCGGGCTTGACTACAAAGACATGCTGTGGATAGCCACCGGCGAGCGGCTCACGGCCGAGACGTTTGAGAAGTACCGCAAGCAAGGTGGACTCGTCGCCACGTTCACCAACACGGAGGAGATGATCGAAAAGAACGTGGCGCATCCGCTGGTGATGATCGCCAGCGACGGCATCATGGATAACGGCAAGGGTCATCCGCGCGCGGCCGGCACGTATGCTCGCGTGCTCGGCAAATACGTGCGCGAACGCAAGTCAATCACGCTGCTGGAGGCTGTGCGAAAGATGTCGCTGATGCCCGCCCAGCGTCTGGAGAAGATGGCGCCGGCGTTTCGCCACAAGGGCCGCATCAAGGTGGGCGCGGATGCCGACCTGGCTGTGTTCGACCCTGCGACGGTCATCGATCGCGCAACCTATGACAAGCCGAACCTGCCGTCCGAGGGCATTCCGTATGTGCTGGTGAACGGCACGCTGGTAGTGGACGGTGGGGCGGTGGTCGAGGGCGTGTATCCCGGCCAAGGACTGCGCGCGGTAGCCGCGGCGAGGTAGATCATTCGGCGGCTTGCGAGATGAGCGCGCGTACAAACGACTCGACCATCGGGCGCGCGGCGGAAGGCTCAGCAGCGGAGTGCGGCGCATACGTCAATGCATCGATCAGCGGCACCCACCGGCCGCCTTCAAACAGATTCGCCACGGCGGTGTCAGCGCGCACGATGGGCAGCGCTCGAATCGGGTGATGGGCGGGATCAGCGCACCACTCGGCGGGCGTGTTCACCAGGTGTTCACGGCAAATCAGCGGACGGTCCGGGTGAATTGAGCACGATTCGTTTTCCAGGAACGGGCAGGCGATGCCCAGGGCAAAGAAGTCCAGCTTCAATTGCACGCGCCCTGCGCGATCCAGCGCACCACGGGCGTCCAACCGTTCGCGTAACAGCGCTGACCGCTCCACCGCATCAGCAAAGCGCGCGCGCACCGCCGCGCGGCGAGGTTCCGGCATCGCGTCCACCAATGCCGCCAGCGCAGCCGCTTCCATTTCGCGAATCGGCACCAGTTGCCGGCAGCATGTGCCACACCCGGCGCGGCAAGACACCGGCGACTTCGCTTCGGCCGCTTCCACCATGGCGTTTGAAAACTGCCGGAACACGGGCAGCAACTCCGCGGGCGTCACGGGCTCTTCTGGTGCGGTGAACGCGACACTCTTCGGTTCTCCCGCAATTCGCAACGTGATCGATACCTCAGCCACCGCTGCTTGCCCTCCGGTATGGCTTGCGCAAATATCCTTCCGACTCACGCGCGCGGTCTGACCCCGGCGCGTACGCCACCGCTTGGCGGTACGCCGTCACCGCCTGTTCGCGTTTGCCCAGCAGATCGTACGTTTGCCCCAACCGCATCCAGGCGGTGACGCCCGTGTTAGGATCGAGATCGGCGGCGCGCGCCGTCACGCGCTCGAAGTTCGCGGCCGCGGCGTCGAAGTCGCGATACCAGAATTGCACGGTGGCGCGAAAGTAGAGCACCTTCTCCACCGGCAGCGCGGCAATCACTCGGGAACTCGCCGCGGACCTCTTCAACTTCTCCACTTCGGCAATCGCCGCCAGCGCTCTGTCTTTATCGCCAAGATCGGAATGCATCTGCGCGAGTTCAAACCAGAACAGGTAGTTGCGCGGATACTGCGCAATCAGCCAGTTCAGCACCTTCACGGCGTCGGCGGCGCGGCGCTCGCGGCGATAGACGGTGGCCAGCAGCACGGCCGCGTCCGGTTTGTTCAAATTGCCGTCGCGCCACACGCGCTCCACGGTGCGAATTCCCTGTTCACGGTCGCCATGGAAGCCCACAAGGAAACCCAGCATGCGATACGTCCAGGAAAGGGAGCCGGCGATATAGTCGTGCACACCCTGCGTCATGCGCGCGTCCACCAGCGAGGCGTCCACTTCGGTAACGCGGTTGTGCAGCTTGCGGCACTGCGTGGCGTCGCGCAGCGCATCTATCCACGCCTTGCGGACCAGGAAGTTGTAGTTACCCCGCAGCCCATAGGAAACGCCCAACGCATACGCCGCCCCCACGTCGCCCGGCGACTGCGTCAGCTTGGCTTGCGCGAGCCGAATCGCCTCGGCAATCGCGCCGTCAAACTCGGCCTCGTCCTGCTTGCTCGGGTTCATGCGCGCGCGGCGGAGAAATGCGTTGCCGCCCGTCACCAGTTCGGTTTCAAGCGCCCCCGCTTTCAACAGTTCGCGATAAAGAATGGCTTGCGCCAGATGATTGCGCAAGTGCGGCGCGGAGGCGTCACGCGCGATCTGAGCGCGAAAAACCGTCACCGCCTCATCGAACTCGAGGTTGTAGAAATGATCGAATCCAAGGCGCGCCTCGGGCTCCAGACCCGGCAATACTGCCATCGCCAGAGCCGCCACCGTCCACACCGAGGCCACCGCCATACTCCCTCCATTCTAATGGCGGCGCGCGCTTCGGTATAATTGTCTATCGATATGACACTCTTCGGTATCTCCCTGCAAGCCAAAGCCGCCACGGCGAAGCCGAAACCGGCCGCCGCAGGCGCAACCTCGGCCGCGTCGCCAGAAGCCAAAGCCCTGGCCGCGATTGAAAAAGCCGGCGGCACCGTGCGCCCGCTTGCGCAGAATGACGACCGCAAGGAGGTCTCGTTCTACCTCCAAGGCGCGGCAGTGAAGGACGAACACGTAGCGCCCGTGGCCGCGCTCACCAAAGTGTACTCGGTACACCTGGGCAAGACCGGCATCACCGACGCGGGCGTAGCGCATCTGCGCGGCCTCGCGGATCTCACGCAATTGCACCTGGAAGGCACGGCCGTCACCGGCAAGGCACTGGTACATTTGTCGGGCTTGGCCAAACTGGAATACCTGAACCTCTACAACACCGCCATCACCGATGCCGGCCTCGAGCACCTGAAGGGGCTCGCCGCGCTCAAGACGCTGTATGTGTGGCAGACCAAGGTGACCGACGCCGGCATCGACGGATTGAAGAAAGCCATCCCCGCGCTGAACGTGATCAAGGGCTGGTAGGCTCACCGATCGCGGCCGTATCCGTCTATCCGGTTGATATACTTAGGGTGTCGCGTCATCCTTGAAAACATTTCCCATGCAACGTGTTGTCTTCTGCCTTGGCGCGTTCGCGCTCCTTTCTTTTGGCCAGACGATCCGGCCGGACCAAGCCGTGGCCCGCGTGGACGGTGAAGTGATCACCGCCGCCAAACTGGAGGCGGCGCTCACCGGTGCACCCACGTTGGCCCTCAGCAGCGCCGACAAGGATCCGGCGGAGTTTCTCACCTGGAACGCGCTCATGAACAAGATGAGCAAAGAGGCCGAAAAACAGGGGCTCGACAAGAAAGCCCCGTACATCGACCGCATCGAATGGAATCGCAACCAGGTGCTGATGATGGCGCGCCTGGAAGAGAAGAATCGCGAAGTTACGCCGGCTGACAAGGAACTCGAAGCGCTTTACCGCGACCAGCCGCAGCGCGTTGGCGTGGCCAAGACGAAGTTGATTTTCATCCCCGCCCGCCCTGGGCAAGAAGAAGCCGCCAAAGCGCTCATGGACGCGATTGCCCACAACGCGCGCAACGGCGCGGATTTCGTACAACTCGTCAAGCAGTACTCGCAGGACGAAGACTCGGCTTCGCGCGACGGCGACTTTGCGCAGATCGACGCCAACAGCAAGATCGACGAAACCATCCGCCGCACCATCTTTACCGCCAAGGCCGGCGAGGTCACTCCAGTGATCAGCCAACCCGCCGGGTTCTACCTCTTCAAGGTAATTTCGGTGGAAATGCGGCCCCTGGCCGAAGTGGCGCAGGAAAGCCGGGGCAAAACGGCGGAAGAACGCGCCAACGCGTGGATGGCCGCCGAGAAGGCAAAGGCCTCGGTGAAAATTCTGCATGAGGCGTTCTTCCAGTCGCTCAACGTCACCGCCTCGAAAGTAGTGATGGACGGCGCCGATGCGCTGAACCTGCAGGCCTCGCCGCAAACGGCCGAGATCACACCCACCACGCTCCTGGCGGAAATCAACGGGACGGCGATGAACGCGGCAGACTACACCAGCATGATCAAAGCGCTGCCGCCGCAGATCCGATCCAAAGCGATCATGGCACCCAGGGACTTCCTGCAGGACTACGCGTTCATGCGGCGGTTGGTAGGGGAGGCCCAGACGCTCGGGCTCGACCAAAAGCAGCCGTACCGGAACCGGATCGTCTACGACCGCAACATGAACCTGATGCAGGCGGCCGTGGACGATCACCTGAACAACATCGTGATCACCGTGGCCGAGCAGAAGGCGGGCTACGACGCCGACACCAACCGCTTCCGCGTGGCTCAGGCGCGCCTTCTGTATGTCGCCTACAGCCTGACCCCGCCGCCCACCACCGATCCCTCCGCGCCCAAGGTGCTGAATGAAGAGCAGGCCAAGCAGAAGATCGACAGCATCCTGACGGAATACCGTTCAAAGAAAGACGACTTCGTCGCCTACGTGATGAAGCACTCAGAAGACCAGGCCTCGCGCGACGATGGCGGCAGAATCCGCCCGATCCACTACACTGATCCGCAGGTGCCTGACCCGATCCGGAAGGCTCTCTTCAATGCGCAGGCCGGCGACGTAGTGGGTCCGCTGAGGCTGGCCAACGGCTGGTACCTGTTCAAGGTGGACGCACTCACTACGCGTCCTTACGAAGAGGTGAAGGATCAGATCTACGAGGAACTGCGCCAGCAGCGCTTCAAGACCTGGTTCGATTCCCAGCGCAACGGCTTCAAGATCACCGTCGACGACCCGGCGGTGTTCCGGTTGCTGGTGGCGAAGGCACAGGGCAAAACGCTCGTTCCCAAGCAATAGGCGTGCTGCACTGGACCGCCCCGATCCGCGTTGCGTTCCGCTTGAGGCTGCACGCAGAGAACGGCGACCAGGTGCACGCAGCCAGCGATTTGCGCCGGCGGCTGATACTGTTCGATCGTGCGCTGCTGGCGGACAGGCGGGAGTTCCGCCGGATTGTTGTGCATGAACTCGCGCACTTCGCCTGGCAGCGGCTGGGCAACCCGGCGCGGCGTGCCTGGGAGGCGGTGTTGGTGGACGAACTCGAACGGCGTGCGCGCGGCGAGTTGGGCTGGTCTGCCGAACTCCGCAAACTGAAGCTCTCCCCAGGCGCCCAGGCAGCCCGCACGCGCAGGTGGCGCGAGTATGTGTGCGAGAGTTTTTGCGATTCGGCCGCCTGGCTGTTGACGGGCGCACGCCCGCATCCGGAAGCAACGCTGGCGCGGCGGCACCGGTCGCGGCGCGTGGCGTGGTTTGTGGACCTACTGCGTCGAAGCGAGTTGCAAATCTGACCCCCCGCGCTATCATGAGGTTGTGGTGACATCGAAGTTGCGATTCTTGCCCGCGCTGTTGGCTGGCGCCATCATGGCGCTTTCCTGCGGTTCCACCGGCTCGGTCGTCCGTGCAGCCGTGAAGAAGGAGAAGGACCGCAGGCCGGCCCCGAACTTCACGCTGAAGGACTCGATGGGCCGTCCGGTGAAACTGTCCGACTATAAGGGCAAGGTGGTGTTGCTCAACTTCTGGGCCACCTGGTGCGGCCCCTGCAAGATTGAGATTCCCTGGTTCATCGAGTTTGAGAAAACGTACAAAGACAAGGGCTTTGCTGTCCTCGGCGTTTCCATGGACGATGAAGGCTGGGATGTGGTGAAGCCGTACGTAGAGAAAACCAAGATCAACTACCGCATGGTAATCGGCGACGACATGACGGCGGAGTTGTATGGCGGCGTCGATTCGCTGCCGACTTCGTTCATGCTGGACCGTGAAGGCCGCATCGCCGCGACCCATGTGGGGCTGGTGAGTAAGAGTGCTTATCAAAATGACATCAACACGCTGTTTGGCGCTAGCGCCGCTGCTGCTCCTGCTGCTGGTGGCGCCGTGCAGGTTGCCGGCGCAGGTCAGCGCTAGCACAACCGCGGGCGCCGTCACGGTGGAAGCCTCGCTCATGCCCGCGCGTCTGAAGGCAGGCTCGACGGGCGAGGTGCCCGTCACCTTCCGGTTAGCGAACGGCTATCACACAAATTCCAGCAAGCCTGCGGATGAGTACCTCATTCCGTTGAAGCTGACGTGGGATGCGCCGGCCATCGCCCCACTTGAAGTGGCCGCGATCGACTATCCCGCCGGGAAGATGGAAAAATACGAGTTCTCCGATAAGCCGCTTTCGGTGTACTCCGGCGAATTCGTCGTCACCACGCGCTTCAAGATGCCGGCCACGGCGCCCAAAGGCGCACGCACGCTGACGGGCAAACTTCGCTACCAAGCCTGCACGCACACCACCTGCTATCCGCCCAAAAACCTCGCGGTTTCGGTGAACATCGCCATCGCCCCGGCTCAATAGCAAGAGCGTGGTTCGCCGCCGTCTGATTCTCCGCCCGGGCGCCATCGGCGACGTCATCGTATCGTTGCCAGCGCTGGAAGCGTTGCGTGCGGAGTACACCGAGATCTGGACACCATCGGCAGTAGCGCCGCTTGTGCGCTGCGCCGATCGCGTGCGGAGCCTCGCATCCTCAGGTATCGATCTGCTCGAACTCGGACGCGCGCCTAGGTTGCTCCTCGAAACGCTTGCGGGCTTTGACGACATCGTCTCCTGGTACGGCGAAAACCGGCCCGAGTTCCGCGAGGCCGTGCGGGGCTTGGCGTTCCGCTTCTTCCCTGCCCTGCCTTCGGATGGCGGCGGCGGGTGCGCTTCTGATTTCTATCTCGCGCAAGTGGGTGCGCCGTTGGGCGCGGCGCCGCGCATCGGCGTGCCTGCGGCCGAGCCGGCCCGGAGCCGTCTGGCCCTGCATCCCTACTCCGGCGGCGCACGCAAGAACTGGCCGCTGCATCGCTACGAGGAACTCGCGCGGCGTGAACCCCGGTTCATTTGGTGTCACGAACTCTTTGAAGATCTTGGCGTCCTGGCGCACTGGCTGACGGGCGTGAGGCTGTTTGTGGGGAATGACTCGGGCGTCACGCACATGGCCGCGGCCGTGGGAGTGCCCACGGTGATCGCCTTGTTTGGCCCCACCGATCCGCGTGTTTGGGCTCCGCCGGGCGCGCATGTGATACAAGCTCATTCGCTCAGCGCGTTGCCCGTCGAAGCCGTGCACCAAGCCGTGATAGATTTGCTCAAATGACGTCAAAGATCTTTTTGTGGCTCACCCTCACCGCGTCGTTGTTGACCGCCGGAAAAACGGTGACAATTGCCGGCAACGGCACGCCGGGGTTTGCCGGTAATGGCAGCCGCGGCGATCAGGCGCAGATCAACAATCCGTACGGCCTGGTGATCGGCCCCGATGGCGCGCTCTATTTCTGCGACATCGACAATCATGCCGTCCGACGCCTGGACATGAAGACGCGCAAGCTCACCACCGTGGCCGGCACGCTGGGGCAAAAAGGCTACGCAGGCGACGGCGGGCCGGCGCTCAAGGCGCTGTTGAACCAGCCCTACGAAATCCGGTTTGACCGCGCGGGCAACATGTATTGGGTGGAGATGCCGAATCACGTGGTGCGCCGCGTGGACAAAAAGACCGGCATCATCAGCACCGTAATCGGCACCGGACAAGCAGGCTTCGGCGGCGACGGCGGACCGGGCGCCAAGGCCCAGATGCGGCAACCGCATTCGATCGCTTTCGATCCGCAAGGCCGGCTCATGATCTGCGATATCGCCAATCATCGCGTGCGCCGCTGGGATCCGAAAACGGGCATCGTCGAGACCTGGCTCGGCACAGGCGGCCGCACTCCGATTGCCGACGGCGCGCCGTTGAGCGGAACCGATGTGAATGAGCCGCGTTCCATCGATCTCGATCCGCAGGGCAACCTGTATCTGGCGCTGCGCGCGGGCAACGCGGTGTACAAGGTGGACGTGGCGGCTGGCAAATTCATTCACCTCGCCGGCACGGGCGCCAAGGGCTATGACGGTGAAGGTGGTGATGCGCGGAAGGCGAAGCTGTCGGGGCCGAAGGGCATTGCCTGGTCACCGGACGGCGGCGTCTACATCGCCGACACCGAAAGCCACACCATTCGCAGGATCGATCTGAAGTCAGGTATCATCACGACGGTGATCGGCACCGGCGAACGCGGCGACGGTCCGGACGGCGATCCAAGGCAGTGCAACACCAACCGCCCGCACGGCATCTTTGTCGACAAGCAGGGTGTGATCTACGTGGGCGACAGCGAAGCACACCGCGTGCGCATGCTGAAGCCGTAACACGCTTCAGGCGCTGGCGGCTTCGGCTTCGCCGGACTTTTTCACCAGATCAAGGAACGCGCGCGCGGCATGGCTGAGCGCGCGGCGCGCCGGGTACACCAACCGGATCTTGCGGTCCACCTGCAACTCGGGTACGCGAACCTCGCACAGAATCGCCTGCTCAATTTCCTGCTCCACGCACATCCGCGGCAGAAACGCGACGCCTTCGTTGCGTTGCACCATGCGGCGGATGGTTTCGATAGTGGGCATCTCCACGTCCATGTTCAGCGGAATTTTGTGGCGCTGAAACTCGCGGATGACAATGTCGCGATACGGCGATACGACGTTGTGCGCGATGAAGGTTTCCATGCCGAGTTCGGTCATGGATACCTGGTTCTGCCCGGCGAAACGATGTTGTGGCGAAACAACAAATGCCAAGTGATCGGTGTAGATGACGCTAGATACCAGACGATCGTCACTCGGGTCGAACGTAAGCATGCCTAACTCCAGGTCGCCGTCGACGAGTTCGGCCGGGATACGGCTCGACAAACTCCGGCGCACCTGTACGCGCACGCGCGGAAACTGATGGCGGTAAGCCTGAATGTGACGCAGCAGATAGAGCGAAGTGGATTCGTTGGCCCCGATCGTCAGGCGGCCCGCTGAGTTATCGCGCAATTCCGCGAGCGCGGTTTCCATTTCACGTTCGAGGTTTTCGAAGCGCCGGGCAAAGTCCAGCACGATTCGGCCGGCATCGGTTAGCAGGAGTTCCTTCGCCGACCGGTCAATCAGCTTTTCGCCGAGTTCGTTTTCCAGCCGTTGCACGGCGAGGGAGACGGCAGGCTGAGTGCGCGACAGTTTTTCAGCAGCTCGAGAGAAAGACTTCTCGGCAGCAACGGTCAGGAATACTTTGAGTGGATGAAATTCCATTTACAGACTTGGGCTTCTTCATTTAAGTATACAAGTGTGGACTTACCGCCGCTGAAGGAGCGCGGTACAGGTGTGAACTAGCGGTCGCGGTCAGTCACCAGATCGGTGACAGCGAGCAGCGCTTGCTGATACGGCGACTCCGGAAACTGGCCCATAATGGCGCGGGCCTTAGCGGTGTAAGCACGGGCTTGTTCCCGTGCGCGGTCGATACCGCGGTACTTGGTGATGAACGCGATGATGCTTTTCAGCGGCACGCGTTCATAGCTCCGGTCGCGCAGCACCGTTTCCACAGCCTCCAGTTCACCGGGCGTGGCTTCCTGCAGCGCTAGAATGAGCGGCAGCGTTACTTTGCCTTCGCGCAGATCGTTGCCCACGGGCTTGCCCAGCACCGACTCGCGCGCTGTGAAGTCCAGCACATCATCCACAAGTTGGAACGCCATGCCGAGGCTCCAGGCGTACTCACCGAGATCCGCTTCGACGGTGCCCGGCGCACCGCCGACGAGCGCGCCCAAGCGCGCACAGGCCGAGAACAGGCTGGCGGTCTTCTTGTCCACCAGTTTGCGGTACTCGCCCTCGGTGACGTCAATGCGGCCGATGCGGTCAAGCTGGATCAGTTCGCCCTGCACCATTTTCTGGGTGAGTGAAATCAAAAGGTCGAGCACCGCACAATTCCGTTCGCGGAGCGCGATTTGGAAGGCCTGCATGTAGAGCCAGTCGCCGGCGAGCACACAGGTCTGATTACTCCACAACACATTGGCCGAGGGCTTGCCGCGGCGGGTGCGCGCGTCGTCAATCACATCGTCATGGATCAGCGTGGCCGCGTGGATCATCTCCACCACGGCGCCCATGCGGATGGCGCTTTCGTTGACCGCACCCTTCGAGCAAAGCTTGGACGACAACAGGACGACGGTGGGGCGCAACCGCTTACCGCCGTTGCCCTGGAGGTGGCTGCTGATCGCCGTAATGACGTCAACCGCCGCGACGGATTCAAACGATATCTCACGCTCGACCAACTCTAACTCGGCGCTAACCAACTCGCGGATTTCACGTGCAGTGAGCGCTTGCCCGATGCGGCTAAAGGCCATGAGTAACCCTCCATTGTACCCGCTTCATGCCACCTCCCGCAACGAAGCGCGCACCAGATTATGCCAGTTTTGCGAAGTGGTTTGCGCCACAAATTCCAACTTCTCACCGCGTAGTTCGGCCAGCTTCCTTGCCGTCTCCACCACAAAGGCCGGTTCATTGCGCTTGACGCGGCCGCGGTAGGGTACCGGAGCGAGGTACGGCGCATCCGTTTCCACCAAGATGCGATCAGCGGGCACGGCGCGCGCGGCTTCTTGCAGGCCTTCCGAATTACTGTAGGTGAGGATACCGGCAAAGCTCAAATGAAAGCCGAGGGCCACGCTGCGCGCACCTTCCGGCGCGCCGCCTGAGAAGCAATGCATAATGCCGCCGCGCTCCGGTTGCCAGTGACGTTCCAACGCAGCGAACGTATCGCCCCAGGCCTCGCGCGTATGAATCACGATGGGCTTGCCGGCGCAGGCGGCGATATCCATCTGCGCGGCAAACACGTCCCGCTGGATCTCGCGCGGAGAGTTTTCGTAGTGATAATCGAGCCCGATTTCACCGATGGCCACAACCTTCGGATGCCGCGCGAGCGATTCCAGTTGCTTCAACGCGGCCTCATTCGACTTGGAAGCATCGTGGGGGTGAATCCCCACAGTGGCATAGACGCACGTAAAGCGCTCGGCGAGCCGAATGCCTGCCTCCAGATCCGGCGGCCCATCACCGGTGCCGATCGAGACCAGATACTCGAGGCCCGCCGCCTGTGCGCGCTCCACCACGGCGTCGAGGTCGTCTGCAAAGCGGCGATCGTCCAAATGACAGTGTGAATCAACTAACTTCATCGGCGCTTACTTCAAACGCGCGCCGACCGGAACGTCTTCGAGGAACCCGGCGAGCGTGGGTTTCTCGCCCTCACGGGACGCCGCCACGATCATCCCCTGCGACTCGATGCCCTTCAGCTTGCGCGGCGCAAGATTGGCGACAATGGCCACCTTGCGGCCCAGCATCTGCTCCGGCGTGTAGGCTTCGGCAATGCCCGCCACGATGGTGCGAGGCGTGGCTTCCCCGATGTCAATCTGAAGGTGCAGCAGCTTGTCTGAGCCCTTCACGCGCTCGGCTGACAACACCTGGCCCACACGGAGATCCACCTTCACAAAATCGTCGATCGTGATCTGCGGCGCCAGCGGCGCGATGTTCGATGCCTCAGCCACGGGCGCTTTGCCCACCAGTGCATCCTGCCGCGCCTTGTCCTTCAGCTCGAGTTCCACCATCTTGTCGACGGCAGGCTGGAGTTCGATGCGTGGAAACAGGGGGCCTGTGGCGCCCAGCGCCTGTCCGGCGGGCAGCTGGCCCCAATCGAGAGCATCCGCCGCCACTTGCGCCACCGGCGACGTGAAGCCCAACTGCGCCCAGATCTTCGCGGTGCTCTCGGGAAGCACGGGATACAGCAGCGAGCTCGCCAGCCGTACGGTCTCCGCCGCGGTGTAGAGCGTCTCGTCGAGCTTGGCCTGATCGGCCGGTTCGGCGGACTTCACCAGCTTCCACGGCGCGTTCTCCACAATCAGCTTGTCCACGGCCGACAGAAGCGACCACAACGACTCCAGCCCACGCGAGAACTGGAAACTCTCGTACGCCTCGCGCACGGCGCCAATGGCGGTGCGTGCCAGGTCCGCTACCTCGGCGTTGCCCGGCCCCGCAGGCAGCACGCCCTTGCGGTACTGCGTGATCATACTGAGCGTGCGGCTGACCAAGTTGCCGAGCCCGTTGGCAAGGTCGGAGTTGTAGCGCGTCACCAACGCGTCATAGCTGAAGTTGCCGTCCTGACCGAAGGTCACTTCGCGCATGAGGTAGTAGCGCAACGCCTCGGCACCGATCACTTCCTGAATCGGCAAGGCGCGTACCAGATTCCCCTTGGTCTTCGACATCTTCTCGTTGCCAAAGAGCAGGAAGCCGTGCGCGAAGACTTTACGCGGCAGCGGCCAGCCGGCGGCTATCAAAAACGCTGGCCAGTAGATGGCGTGAAAACGCACAATCTCTTTGCCAATAAGGTGCAGGTCCGCGGGCCAACGGTCTTCGCCTTCGACGGCGCTCATGTAGGTGGTGAGCGCGTCGAACCACACATAGAAAACGTGCTTCTCTTCCCCCGGCACCGGGATGCCCCACTTGATCGACGTGCGCGAGATCGACAGATCTTTTAAGCCGCCTTTGACGAAAGCCATTACCTCGTTGCGGCGCGTGTCGGGTTGGATGAAGTCCGGTTGGTCTTCATAGAGCTTCAGAAGCTTGTCCTGGAACGCCGACAGTTTGAAGAAGTAGTTCTCTTCGGTCACCGTCTCGGTCGGCCGCCCGCAATCCGGGCAAGGGTCGCCCTGGTTGGCGTCATTCACATACAGTTCGCACGACACGCAGTACTGCCCGGTGAACGAGCCTTTGTAGACGTGGCCTCTCTCTTTGCACGCGAGAAACAGCGCCTGGACTTTCTTGTGATGCTCGGGGTCCGTAGTGCGTTTGAAGCGATCGATGCCCAGGTTCAACCGCTGCCAGGAATCGCGGAACTCGCCCGACACGATATCGGTGAACTCTTGCGGCGACTTTTTGACGGACTTGGCGGCGCGTTCAATCTTCTGGCCGTGCTCGTCGGTCCCAGTGGTGAGCACCACGTCGTAGCCCTGCATCTTCTTCCAGCGCGCCACCAGGTCAGCAGCCATCGTCGTATAGGTGTGGCCGATGTGCGGCGCGGCGTTGACGTAGTAGATGGGCGTGGTGAGGTAGTATTTCTTGCTCATGGATACTTACTTGCGATTTTTCAAAAACTCAAAGTTGGCGGCGGCGATGATCTGCTGTAACGGCACGCCCGATTCGAGCGCCAGACGGCGGCAATCTTCGTACTCGGGCGCGTAGCCAGCCGGGCTCACCTTCATGCGAATGCGGCCGTGCGGCGTCGACACTTCGACGATCTCGCGCGTCTGTACGCGGCGCTGCGCGTCGTACATGCGCACGCCCAGCGTGGAGGTTTCGGTGAGGATCAACGCGGCGAGCGACTCCCGATCTTCGGGCCGCGCCACGACGCGCAACAGCGAGCCGGGCCGGTTCTTCTTCATGTAGATGGGCTCGAGCGACGCGTCGAGCGCGCCGGCCGCCATCAGACGCTCAAGCGCGTAGCCGAGCACCTCGGGCGTCGAGTCGTCAATGTTGGCTTCGATGACCGCCACCGTCGTTGCCTCGGGCGCTTTCATCGAACGCCGCCCGATGGTCGCCCGCAGAAGGTTTGCGTGTTCGGCGAAGTCGCGATCCCCCGCCCCGTAGCCGATCAAACTGATTTCAAGCGCCGGCATCCCGCCCGCTCCCGTAGCCAGCGCGGCGAGAATGGCCGCCCCGGTGGGCGTGGTCAACTCCATCGCGGGGCCGCGCGCGTAGATGGGCTTGTCTTTCAGCAGCACGGCGGTGGCGGGCGCGGGCACGGGCAGCACGCCGTGTTCCGTCTTCACGGTCCCGCTGCCAACATTCACCGGCGACGACATCACCTCGCTCACATCCAGCAGATCGAGTGCGACACATGCGCCGCAGATATCGGCGATCGAATCCACCGCGCCCACTTCGTGGAAGTGGACCTGCTTGATGTCGATGCCATGGACGCCCGCTTCGGCCTCGGCGAGGCGCTCGAACACCAGCACGGCGTTGCGGCGCGCGCGTTCGCTCATCGACGCCTTGCCGATCAGTTCGAGGATGTGGTACAGGTGGCGATGGTTCTGCTGCTCCTCAAAGGCGACGTGAAACTTCGACGCCGCCATGCCGCGGCGCTTGGTCTTTTCCACCCAGAACGTGGCGCCGGTGCCGAGCGAGTCGAGCGCGGCGATGACGGCCGTGGCGTCGGCGCCCGCGTCGATCAGCGCGCCAACGGTCATGTCGCCGGAGATACCCGAAAACGCATCGAAATAGCAGAGCTTCATGGAGGGCTGGGGAAGACCTCTTCGATTATCTCAGCTTTCGGCGCGGCGCCCGCGGGATGATCTTAAACCCGTTGGGCAGGTGCTGCCTTTTCAGTATTCGTACATGGGCGGAAGGGGCGGACTCAAGTCCGCCGCGAGCTAAAGCTCGCCCTACACGGACGCGGCGGGTAGGCGATCCGCTCAAGCTCGCCCACGAAAGACTACTTCTTGATCGCCAGTGTCAGCCCGTCGCCCATCGGAATCATGCACACATGCACACGCTGGTCGTCGCAGAGCTTCGCATTGTAGGCCCGAATCGCCACGGTATCGATATCGTTCGCTGCCGGATCGATCACCTTCCCGTGCCATAGCACATTGTCCGTCGCAATGACGCCGCCGCGGCGCACAAGTTGGTAGGCGCGGTCGTAGTAGTGCGTGTAGTTGGCCTTGTCGGCATCGATAAACACAAAATCGAACTTGCCTGCGTCGCCTGCGGCCAGGAGCGCGTCCAGCGTTTCCACGGCTGGCGCCAGGCGCAGATCGATCCTCTTCTCCAGCCCCGCTTCCTGCCAGTACCGGCGCGCCACGACGGTCCATGTTTCGCTCACGTCGCAACAGATCAGTTGCCCGTCCTCAGGCAACGCCGCCGCCACGCACAGTGAACTGTAGCCGGTGAACACGCCCACTTCGATGCAGCGGCGCGCATTGAGCATCCGCACCAGCATGCCCATCACATGCCCCTGCTCGGGCGTGATCTGCATGCGGGCCAGAGGATCTTGGGCGGTTTCGTCGCGGACGCGCTTGAGGTAGGCAGGTTCGGGGGAAGAAACCGAGCGGATGTACGCAACGAGGGAATCAGTCAGTTGGATATGTTCGGCCGACATCCCTACAGTATCGGCGAAGAAGTGAGGCTACAGAAAATACGAAGAGCGGCGAATGCTGAGGCGGCAGGTCGGGTCAAAGTTGACGCTTTCACTATGCGCCGTCTAGGCGCCGGGCGTGACCATTCGCAGCCCGATATCAGTTCCAGCCGTTCAATGACTCCGGGGATGCAAGCGTCGCTAGAGCCTGTCCCTGTCCTTGCGGTCGGCAGTTCGCCGCCCTTCTTTCTGGCCCGGTTCCATATCTCCTTGGCCTTTGGCTTTTCTGCCTCCGGGGGTCTTTCGGAACCTCGATGATGTCCCGGGCGTAGTTGAAGGTTAGGACGGCGGAGGCAGCCGATTCGATAGAATTCGGTTGCTTAAGCTGAAATCCAAACCGGGAGCAACCGCCGTGAAGAAACAGTATCACATCGTAACGCGAGCT
>VFZP01000045.1 GCA_016871115.1 Acidobacteriota bacterium | reverse complement strand
CCACTCCGCACTCGAAAACGCATACTACAAGGCCGACCGCGCTATCGAGGACATCGTCAAGTTACTCGCTGCGTAACTTCGTTTGTTGCAGTACTCTGATTTAGAATCTTCGATTCTAGAATCTAGCTGTTGCTGCGCGGCCGGCGGAGCAGGAAGAAGATCGTAGTGGGCGAGGCGCCTTGCTCGATCACTTCGAAGCTTGCTTCGCGTGCGCGGGCGGCCCACCACGCCGCGCCGCGTGTGCCGCCGTGCGAGAGCAGCGGGCCGTAGGCAAAGCGCGTCCACGCGTCGTTGCCGACGAGGATGAGCAGGAAGTCGCCGCCGGGCTTGATCACCCGCGCCGCCTCGGTCAGCGCCTGCCGCGCGCCTTGGCCGCCCACGTGATCGATGGCGTAGGCACTCAATACCGCGTCGAAACTCGCGTCTTCAAACGGCAGCTTGCGTATGTCGGATTTTGCAATGGTGGCGCGGTCCGCCAGACCGGCGGCCTACAGGTTCCTCATCAGGCGCTCTTCCGGGCGGGGGCCTTCGTCGCCGAAATGGCGACCGAAGGAATCGCCGAATTGACCGAGCGCAACGAGCGTGGCTTGGGGACGCGCGCGCAGCGCCATGATCGCGGAGCGGCCCGTGCCCGCGCCGATGTCGAGCATGCGGCCCGTGCCCGCGCGGAAGAAGTTCTCCGTGGGTAGATGCGGTGGGGTGTTGGGCGCAAAGCGGGCTACCACGAACAACGCAGCGGCGGACCACGCCGAGATCAGCGCCAGCGCGGCGAGCGCCCAACGCAGCCAGCCGCGCGCCCGGCCCAGCCACAACGCGCCGAGGGCGGGTAACAGGATCGCCAAGTGGCCGCAGCTCAGCCACCACAGATAGCCAAAGTCAATTGCCGTTTGCACTATGAGTCGATTCTACGCGCGCGGTCTTGAACCCAGCCTGAATGCGCCGCTCAGGTGCCGTTCATCGAATTTACGCCATAAATGGCTGATTGCGGATTCTCATCGTGGAAGACGAAGCGCGCCTGGCGCGGCAGTTGGCCGACGCCGCGGCTACCGCCGGCTACGCGGTGGACTGCGAGGAAGACGGCGAAGCGGCGGATTTGCTGGTGCACAGCGAAACCTACGATGCGATTGTGCTTGACCTGGGGCTGCCCAAGATCGACGGGCTGACGCTCCTGCGGCGGTGGCGCGGTGCGCGCATCGCCACGCCCGTGCTGACTCCCACCGCGCGCGGTACGTGGCACGAGAAGGTGCAAGGCATCGATTCGGGCGCGAATGACCACGTCGGCAAGCCGTTTCAGATGGAAGAGGTGCTGGCGCGGCTGCACGCGCTGATCCGCCGCTCAAGCCGTCACGCGCAGAGTGAACTCCGGTGCGGTACGCTCACGCTCGATACGCGCACGGCGCGCGTGGCGCTCGATGGCGTGCCGGTGAAACTGACGGCGCACGAGCTGTGCGTGTTGTCCTGCCTGATGCATCACGCCGGGCGCGTGGTGACACGCGCCGAACTCACCGAGCATATCTACGCGCAGGACTTCGATCGCGACTCGAACACCGTGGAAATATTCATCGCGCGCCTGCGCCGGAGGCTGGGCGCGGAGTGGATTGAGACTGTGCGTGGCGCCGGGTACCGGATGAGTAACGCATGATGATGCCGCGCACGCTACGTTCGCGTCTGCTCCTTGCCTCCGTGTTGTGGACCGCGGGTCTGCTCGCGCTGATGCATATGATTTCGATTGTCCTGATGCACATGGTTCCAGGCATCAAGCGTGTCGGTCATGCCGGGCCGGCGCTGTTCGGCGTGGCGCTGATGCTCGCCGGAGCGTGGGCCGCGCGCGCCAGCCTCGCGCCGTTGCGCGGGCTACGAGCGAAGGTGCAGGCAGTGCGGAACGGCGGCGCAACGCGTATCGGCGGCGAGTACCCGGAGGAAGTGCAGCCGCTCATCGACAATGTGAATGCGCTGCTGGAGGATCGCGAGAAAGCTGTGCAGCGCGCCTACGCGACGGCAGGCGATCTGGCGCATGGGCTGAAGACCCCGCTGGCGCTGCTGGCGCGTGAACCGGATGCGTCAGGCGCAATTGCCGAACAGGTGCGGCGCATGGCGAGCCTGGTGGATTATCCTCTGGCGCGTGCCCGCGCGGCGGCCGTGGCTCCGGCGGGCGCGGCGCGGTGCATCGTGGCGCCGTGCGCGGAGGCGCTCGTGCGCACGCTCACCAAACTCCACGCTGAGCGCGCGCTCGATATTTCAGTCAAAGTCCCGCCGGATGCCGCGGCCCGCGTGCGGCGCGAGGATCTCGAAGAGATGCTGGGCAACGTACTGGACAATGCGTGCAAATGGGCGCATGGCCGCGTGGCCTTTGACGCCGCATTGGAAGGCGCGGCGATCACCGTACTGGTGGACGACGATGGCCGGGGCCTCGCGCCCGCGCTCCGCACTGCCGTGCTGGAGCGCGGCGTGCGCGCGAATGAAGCCGCGCCTGGCTCCGGGCTCGGCCTCGCGATTGTGCGCGATCTCGCGGCCCATTACGGCGGCACCGTAGCGCTCGAAGATTCGCCGCTCGGCGGCTTGCGTGTGCGTCTCACGCTGCCTGCGGATTAGCGGCGCGCGCCCGCCAGCATCTGGAGAATCGTTTGGTACTGCGGCACCGTTACGTTGCGATTGGGATTCTGGTCAATGTTCGCGTTCTTGTGCGCCACCACCAGATCCATCGCGGGCATCACGGTGATGTACTGTCCATCCGTTTTCATCGCGGTGTAGGAAGCCGTGAACGGATGCCAGTTGTCAGAGGTGTTGCCGATCGGCGCGTCCCACACCCACCACATCGCGCCGTAACCCCAGCGCGACACCGCGCCGCCGAACTCTCGTTGCATGCCTCGCGGCCAGAAGGCCGAGCCGCGCTATGTCGCGCGTGGAGAGGCACATCGCATACTGGGGATGCACCGGCAGCTTCTCCTGCGGCTCTACCTGAATCTTTCTTTGCTTCGACACTGCGTAGTCCCGCATGCCGATCGGCCGCGCCAGGTCGGTCTCCAGCGCCTCGTAGATGCCCTTGCCCGCGATCTTTTTAAACGCCGTGCCGGCCGCGTTGAAGTCCCAATTGTTGTGGGCAAACTGCGTGCCCGGCACGATGCTGCCTTTGCGCGGATTGTCGCGGCCGGCATGGCAAAAGCAGATACCGGAACGCGCCATTAAGAGATTCTGCAGCGTGGCCCGCTCTTAGATTTTCTCGAAGGGCCCCAGGTCTTCGAGCCCGAGTGCTTCACCGTGGCGTGCAACACCCGCGGGTCCTTGGCGAGGTACTTATGGATCGCCATCATGCCCGTGGTGTCCTGCGTCTTGAGCCAGACGCGGAGCACGTCCAGGCGCGCGCTCGAAAAACCTGCAGCCTCGGGGTCCTTGATCGTCTCCCACTCGGCGCCGGGATACGTCCAGCCGGGCGGGAACCTGAACTCGGAGGGCTGAACCAAGTCCTGCGCGTAGGCCGTTGCCACGAAAGCCAAGCAGAGCAAGCGCACGATCATGCGTCGAGGATACTATGCCCCGGCGAGGCGCTTCAGTTCCGCGATGTCACGGGCGTCGTCACCGTCGTTGTCGAACGGAGTCTCGAGGATGAACGCCTTGTTGCGCAACTCCGGATGCGTCAGAATCGCGCGGAACGCGGCTTCGCCGAGGTGGCCTTTGCCGATGTTGTCGTGCCGGTCCACGCGGGAGCCGCGCGGATTCTTCGAATCGTTCGTGTGGATCACGGGTACGTTTTCAAAGCCCAGCTTCGACGCCGCTTCAACGAAGTCGAGCCCCGCGGCATGCGCGTGGCAGGTGTCCAGGCAATAGCCGACGCGGTAAGGGAGTTGGCCGTCCACCAGCGAGCGGATCGCGGCGACCTCCTCCACGCGGCTGCCGAGGCTGGCGCCCTGGCCCGCCGTGTTTTCGAGCAACACCATCAGCGGGCTCTCGGGCACGCCCTGCGCGGCTTCCGACAACGCCAGCGCGGCCGCGCCGATGGCTGCTTCGAGCGGCTGGTCTTTGTAGTTGCCCGGATGCACCACGAGGTAATCCACGCCCATCAGCAGGCAGCGGAAGAGCTCTTCGCGAAACGCGAGGATCGACTTCGCGCGGATGGTCTCGTCGGCCGACGTGAGATTGATCAGATAGTTGGCGTGCGACACGAGCGGCGTGACGTCACACTCGGCGCGCGCGGCTTTTAGGCGCTTGATGTCGTCCGCACCGTGGCGCGAGGCGCGCCACATCCGCGGACTCGCCGTGAAAATCTGCATCGTGTTGGCGCCGGCTTTGTGCGCCAGCCGCACGGCCCCTTCGAGCGAACCGGCAACGGAATAGTGTGCGCCGATGCGCATCGTGGTCAGGCTTTCCAGCAAATCAGTTTGGGCTCCGTCATTTCTTCAATCGCGTAGCGCGTGCCTTCCCTGCCCGTGCCGGAGAGCTTTACGCCGCCATAGGGCATCTGGTCCACGCGGAACTGCGGCACCTGGTTGATGAGGAAGCCGCCCACTTCGGCGCGGCGCGCGGCGGTGAATGCTTTGCCGATGTCGCGCGTGTAGATGCCGGCCTGCAGGCCGTAGTCAGAGTCGTTCATCCAGTCGATCGCCTGACTGAGCGTGTCGTACTGATTGACGCCCATCACGGGCCCGAACGCTTCCTTGCGCATGATGGCGTGCGACTCGGGCACGTCCGTGAGAACAGCGGGCGCAATCGTGGCGCGCTCGCTCCGCTCACCACCGGTGAGCAGCCGCGCGCCGCACTCCACCGCATCGCCGATCCACTCGTGCACGCGCTCGGCTTCGTCAGGAGTGATGAGCGGGCTGATCTCGGTGGCCGCTTCCCGCGGATGGCCAATGGCGAGTTTGCGCGAACGCTCCACTATCCGTTCCAGGAACCCGGCCGCCACCTTGCGGTTTACGTACACCCGCTGGATGGAGATGCAAACTTGCCCGGAGTGCGCAAACGCGCCCGCCACGCAGCGCGAGGCGGCCTCATCGAGATCCGCGTCGTCTTCCACAATCACCGCGGAGTTGTTACCGAGCTCCAGCGTCACGCGCTTCATGCCGACGAGGGTCCGCAACCGCAGCCCCACTTCGACGCTCCCGGTCAACGTCACCATGTTGACGCCCGAGTGCATCACCAGCGCGTCACCCAGCAAGCCGCCCGGGCCCGTCACCACGTTCAACGCGCCCGCCGGCAGCCCCGCCTCTTCAAACAGATCCGCCATGAGTAGCGCGCTCAACGGCGTAGTGGAGGCGGGCTTGTGCACCACCGTGTTGCCGCCGGCGAGCGCAGGACCGATCTTGTGCATCGCCAGGCTCAACGGACAATTGAACGGCGTGATGGCGGCGATCACGCCCACCGGTTCGCGCACGGTCATGCCCCAATGGCCCGCGCCCAGCGGTTCGGCGTCCATCGGCACCACTTCGCCCGCGAGCCGGTGCGCTTCTTCGGCTGAAAACAGCAGTGTGTAGGCCGCGCGCTCAGCCTCGGTGCGCGCCTCGCGAATCGGCTTGCCGCACTCGGCCACAATCGCCGACGCAATCGCGTCGCGGCGTTCGAGTAACCGCCCGTGGGCGCGGCGCAGGATGTTGCTCCGCTGGTCCCGCGTCATCTCGCGCATCGCCGGAGCGGCGGCGCGGGCAGCCTTCACCGCGGCGTCAACCTGTTCCAGGCCGGCTTGAAAAATCGTGCCGACGGCCGAGCCGTCAAACGGCAGTTCTACCGTGCGCGGCTGGCTGGTGATGACCTGCTGGCCGCCGATCCGCATCGGAAGTTCCATGGGGCTCCTGTGTTGTTGGCGTGGCGTTGTCGATGCTGACGAGCTTGAGCTGCCCGCACGCCGCGTAGATATCGAGGCCGCGTGGTTTGCGCACAAAGCAGGGGATTTTCCGGTGCACGATCTCGCGGAAGGCGGCAACGCGGGCCGGATCCGGCGTTTCAAACGCAATGCCCGGACCGGGATTCAGCGCAATCAGATTCACCTTGCAGCGCAACTGCCCCAGCAGCTTCACCACGCGCTGCGCGTCGGCATCGGTATCGTTCACGCCCTTCAGCAGCACGTACTCAAACGTCAGGTGCTCCCACGGGCGCAGCGGGTAGGCGCGGCAGGCGTCGATCAACACACGCAGATGATACTTCTTCGTGATGGGCATCAACTCGCGCCGCTGCGTTTCGCTCGACGCGTTGAGCGAAATCGCGAGCTTCGGCCGCACAGCCTCCGCGCCGAGTTCAGCAAGCTTCGGCGTGATGCCCGACGTGGAAATCGTCAACCGGCGTTCAAAGAGCCCGACGCCGTTCGGGTCAAGCAGGATGCGGGAGGCCTTCACGACGTTCGGCAGATTCAGCAGCGGCTCACCCTGGCCCATCATCACGACGTTTAATTGCCGCGAACGCGGGTCGAGTCGGTGCTCGCGCGCGAGCAGTAGCACCTGAGCGATGATTTCACCGGCCGTGAGATTGCGATCGAGGCCCAAGAGCGCGGTCAGGCAGAACTGGCAGTTCACCGGGCAGCCCACCTGCGAGGAGATGCACAGGGTGTCGCGATCTTCTTCGGGCATGAAGACGGCTTCCACGGTGCGGTCATCGCCAAGAGCCAGCAAATAGCGGCGCGTGCCGTCCACCGAGTCGTACCGCTTCTCGATCGTGGGCAAACCGAATTCATGCTGCACGGCGAGTTCAGTCCGCAGCGGCAGGGGCAGCGTGGTGATGGCTTCGAACGACGCGGCGCGGTCGCGGTAGAGCGCCTGGTAGAGCTGTTTGGCGCGGTAAGCGGGCTGCGACGGGCCTAGCAGCGAGGCCAACTCCGCTGCGTCAAGACCGATCAGCGGCATACGGCCTTCAGTGTAACATCCGGTCATGGTGATACACTGTGAAGTCACAGGATTAGTTCACGCGGGCTTGCTGTTTTTCTTCTGGGCCTTTGGCTGGGCTGTACGCTCTTCATGGGCTGGGTTGCAGCCCACAACATCGCGTCGACAGACGTGACGATGAAGTTGACCGACCGCCAGTTTCAGCGCGAGGTCAAAGACGTGGGGTTTGACCGCGTGAAATCCCTGCTCAATTTTGAAGCCGCCGAATTGAATCGCCACCATTTTTACTACTGGGGTGTGGCGCAACTGCTGCTCGCTTTAGTGCTGCTGGTAGTACTGCTAGACGCAACCGGCGGCAACAAATTCACTATGGTGGTGATGGCGGCCATCCTGCTCGTACTGGTTGTGCAGCGTTTCCTGGTGCAGCCCGCGGTGGTGGAACTGGGGCGGGCCTGGACTTCGCGGCAGCCGATCAGATGCTGGAAGAATGCCGCGCTTTCCGCACATACCATACATATTTCTCGGCGCTCGAACTCATCAAGCTGGGCTTGGTGATTGTGCTGGGCGCACGGATGATGCTGCACGAATCGTCCGGCAAACGCCGGCGTCACAGCAGTGTCAGCCCGGTGTCAACTGAAAAGCTCGACCTGGTCGATCACGCCAAGGACAGCAAAGTCGATCGGTGATTCGGGGCGGCCGACGCTGGTCATGGCGCTGAAGCCTTCCATCACCAGCAACACCCGGTCTCCCACGCCCGCATCGGCGGAGTCCACCGCCACCACCGGCACGCCGCGGTTTGAACCGTCCAGCTCAAGGGGTTGGACGAGCAGAAGCTTTTGGCCTTCGTGGCTCGCATGTTTCTGCGTGGCTACGACGTCACCCACCACCCGGCCGATGAGCATTAGCTCAGTCTCCGGTCTACGTGTACTTCGTCGATGATACCGACCACCGTTGCGTCGGCAGGTACTTCGCGGGGAAGGAAAGGGAATGACGACTCTTTGCCGCGGCACCAGTAGATCAACTCGCCGGTGCCCGTGCCCACGGCGTCAAGACAGATCAGGCGGCGGCCGGTGTTTTCCAGTTCGGGCGTGACAGGCTGCACGATAAGGAGGCGCTGCGCTTCGAGCGCCGGTGACTTCACCGTGCACCACACGCGGCCCACAACGCGTCCCAGTTGCATGGCTACCTGCTACTTGGCCTGCGGCGGATCATCGAGACTCACCTCGTCGACAATGCCGACAATCGCCAGGTCCAAGGGGGCGTCTTTGCAGCCTTCGGCCATGCGCGCTGAACTGCCGGAAACAGCCAAGACGAGTTCGCGGTTTCCCGCTGTCACCGTGTCCACGGCCACTGCGTAGGAGCCTTCCGGCTTGCCTTCCGGTGAAACGGGTTGCAGGATGAGCAACTTGCGGCCTTCCAGGCGCGGATCTTTGCGCGTGGCCACGATGTTGCCCACGACGCGCGCGAGAATCATGCGGTTCCGCTACTTGCCCTGTTGTCCGGACTTGCCGATGGAGGTGAACACGTCTTCCAGGCTCGGGTGCGGACGCGGAATCACGTGGACCGAGATCAACTCGCCCACGCGGCGGGCCGCCGCGGCGCCGGCGTCAGTAGCGGCCCGCACAGCCGCCACGTCGCCACGCACGAGCGCGGTCACATAGCCCGATCCAATCTTTTCCCAGCCCACCAGCGTTACCTTGGCGGCCTTGACCATCGCGTCCGCGGCTTCAATCATCGCCACGAATCCGCGGGTTTCAATCATTCCTAGTGCTTCACCCATGGTTGTATCCGAACCTATGAGCGTACCACTATCGCCGGGGCGATAGTGGAAGAGCAGGCGCGAATTGGAACTCCAAGGCGCTGTGGGCCGCGCGCAGGGCGGCTTCTATTTCGGCCGGCGCCGAGCCGGAGGCGAACAGGAAGCCGAGGTAGCTGCCGCCTTCCGGGAGTGGTTCGAAGTGTTGCCCGGGGACGGCAGCAATTTCCACTCCGTCAATGAACGGGACGGCGCGCGCGGCTTCGACGCCGTTGACGTGGCGGTACAGCCCGCCCGCGCCGGGAATCGGAATCATCATGACGCCCGCGGCGGGGGCGGTGGGCGCCAGGCGCGTGACGCTGTCATCGCCGAGCGCATGGCGCAGCAGGAGTTCTGCGAGCGGCATCGCGTCCGCGCCGAAACGCAGCACGCGCGCGCAGAGGCCGCCGATAGGGCGCGGCGCGGCCTCGAGCGGCCACACGCCGCGCTCGTTCACGCGGAACTCGGCGTGCACCGGGCCGTCTGCGAGGCCCAGCGCCGCGACGGCGCGCGCGGCGGCTTCCTGCAGCGATTGGCGCGACGGCGTGACGTAGGTGGTCTCTTCAAAGAACGGGCCGTTGAGTGGGTCGGGCTTGTCGAAGGTGGCCAGCACGTGGAGTTGGCCGCGACGCATCACGCCTTCCAGCGCATACTCCGCGCCGGGGATGTGCTCTTCCACTTGTTGGATGAACGGTTCGGTTGTCTGACCCAAGCGTGCGAGGAGTTTTTCGATGCGTGCGAAGGCCGCATAGAACTCTTCAACGCCGTTGGCGCGGATCACGCCGCGGCTGGCGGAAAGGCCCATCGGCTTCAGCACGCAGGGGAACTGCGGTGGCAACTCAGGCCGGGCGGTGCGGTAGTGCCACGGCGTGAGCAGACCCACGGCGGCGAAGCGCTCGCGCGCGTTGAACTTGTTGCAGGCGGCGGCCACGGCGGCGGGCGAATGAAAGCGCAGTCCGCGTCGCACAGCAATTTGCGCAGCCCATGCGGCCGGTTGGTCTCCGATGGCGATGACCGCATCGGCCTCGCCGGCGTACTCAGGCACCGGGACGGCTGCGTCGCGCCAGGGATCGTCCAGCACATGGCAGCGGTCCGTGGCGAGCGTTGCCTCCACGCCGATGCGCCGCGCGGCTTCCATGAAAGCGCGCGTCTGGTAGCCGGCCTTGGCCGCTACCACCAGCACACGTTTCACTCGATGACGGCCTTGGTCACATAGTCCGTCTGCGGGAAACTGCGCTTCAGGTAGGCCGCGCCTTGGCGCACGATGGTTTGCTGGTTCGGCTTGTCGCCATAGCCGCCGTAGATGGTGGCAAACACGCCGATGCCTTTTTCGATGTCGCCGAACGGCGGGAAGCCTTGCCCGTCGAGCGACTTGTTGTCTTTCAGGCTCACGTAGATCTGGGTGTTGCGCCCATCGGCGCCATCGGCGGCAAAGGCCACCCAGCCGAACAGGTTGCTCTTCACCACCTTCTCGTCTTTCAGCTTGGCCTTCTCCCAGCGCGCCTGGATGGCCGGATTCGGATGCAGGCCGAACTGCGCGACGAAACCGGGATGCACGCGATGAAACGCCGTGCCGTCGTAGAAGCCGTTCTTCACCAGGTTGTAAAAACGGTCAGCGGCGAGCGGCGCGTAGTTGCGCACCACGCGAATCACGAATTGCCCCTTGGTGGTGGTGAAGCGCGCGCGGTATTGCTCCGGCGCTTTTTCATTCAGCGCGGCCGGAGTCAGCAGCTTGTTGGCGGCTGGCGCGGCGGGTCCTCTCTTGGCGGCGGTTTGAGCAGCCAGTGCAACGGCGGCAATGAGGAAGGCGGCGCAAAGTCTCATCGACGAGATTGTAGTACGGCGCTGCGGGCGCAGCGGAAGCCGATGGTCTGGCTGCGCTCGGCGGGACGCGCCCAGCCACGATACGACACCGACAAGAACGGCGCGGGATCGTCAAACCAAGACCCGCCACGCATCACGCGATAGATGCCCGCAGCCGGACCTTTCGGATCGCGCGCCGGGGCCGCCGTGTAGTATTCGCGCTCGTACCAATCGGCGGCCCACTCCCACACGTTGCCCGCCATGTCACACAGGCCGAACCCGTTTTTGGGCTTCGTACAAACGTCGGCCGCGCCGCCCGTGGACAAGTAGTGTGCGCGTTCGGGCGTAGCTGCGTCGTTGCCCCACGGGTACATGTGATTGTCGGCGAGGCCCCGCGCGGCGCGCTCCCATTCGGCTTCGGTGGGCAGTCGCTTGCCGCCGTCCCACGCGCAGAACGCCACGGCGTCATGCCAATCCACGTTCGCCACCGGAGATTTGGCTTTGCCCTCCGGCATCACGCCCTTATTCCAGTGATAAGGCGCGCGATGCCTGGTGGCGCGCACAAACGCCGCTTAGCGCTCGCTGGTCGCCTCGGCTTCGTCCAGGTAGAACGGCTCCACGCGGATGGTGCGCACAGGCACGTCATCCACCAACCACACGGGATACCACGGTAGTTTCGCGTCCGGCCAGTCATGCGTGCGGCCCCGCTGGAATTCGCCGCCGGGGACAAAGATCCAACCGGCGGCTGCTGCGAAGAAGAGAAACTTCACGCGCGCGCTATCGGTAAATCCCGGTCACGTCGTCAATCGGAATCACGCCACCCGCGCCCAGCGGGTCCACGTAGGCGTATGCGCGGCCGGACGGCGTGTTGCGGAGTTCTTTCGACCAATCGATGCCAAGCGCTGAATAGATCGTCGCCACCACATTCTCAATACGCGGCTGTTCCATTTTGTGCCAGCCGGCTTCTGCGCACCGGTTGCCGTCCTTGTCGCTGGCGCCCAGCACTGTGCCGCCCTTCACGCCCGCGCCTGCGAACATCGCGGGGAAGACGTGTTTGTGATGGTCGCGGCCGGCGATGTGGTTCAGTGGCCCGGGCGTGCGGCCGAATTCGCTCATGAAAACCACCAGCGTTTCATCCAGCAGCGTCTTGCCCGGCGTCGCGGGCGAGGGCGCGACGGCGAGGTCTTCGATGAGGCTCGCCAGCGCCGGGTCCGCATCGGCGATGAGCTTGTAGTGATTGTCCGCAGCCGCGTGGTCCCAAATCTTGCGGTGGTGATCCCAGCCATGCTGGCACACGTGTATGTAGTGCGTGCCCGCGTCCTGCTTCAATAGATTGCGCGCGAGGGCGCAGGAAAGACCCGGGCCCGAGTTGCCATAGCGCTTGCGGTCTTCGCCGGTGAGCTGGAACGCCGTAGGCCAGCGCTGATCGGTCAGCAGGCGCTTGGCGGTGGTGCTGAAATCTGCAAACGCCGAGATGTCGCGGCCGAAGCTCTTCATGCGTTCACGCTCAAGGTCGCGCAGTCCGGCCAGCACGCGCCAGCGTTCCTCGAGCAGCGCCACGGCCTTCTGGTCGAGCGCCATGCCCTTCAAGGCTTGTTCCGGGTTGAGATCGAACACCGAATAACGCGGAGGCAGAAAGCCGGTGGCGAGCGCGCCCACTTGATTCGTCTCCAGCGAGAACGAAACGTAGCTGGGGAAGGTGTCCGTTTCGCGGCGGCGCGGTTCGAGTTCAGACGCAATCACCCAGCCGAGCGCTGGAGTCTCGCGCGCAAACGCTACGTTCATCGGGCGGCCCGTCTGGATGTAGTACTGGCCGCGGAAGTGCACCTCTTCGTCGCTGACGAACGAGCGCACGATGGCCACGCGGTCCATCACTTTTTCGAGGCGCGGAAACAGCGCGTGCGGGAAGTAGACGCCGGTGGAGAGCTTCCGGATGTCGATGTCCTTCGGCGTGCCGGCGCTCTCTTTAAAGTCGAAGGTCTCCAGGTGTGAAATCGCGCCCGAGATCTCGTAAAAGATCACGTTGCGCGCGTTGCCGCGTGGCCGCGCCTTGAAGCCGCTTGAGGCCGCGTACACCGAGAGCGGCCGCAAATGATCGAGCGAGGCCGCGGCAAGGCCCCGGCCGCCGAGGCCCAGCAGATCGCGGCGCGAAGGGAACAGGTCAGATACTTTCATGGCTCGATCCCTTTAGAAGTTGTAGAGAAACTCGACGAGATTCAGCAGCGCCCATTGCACGTTCTGCGCGCCTTCCACCCGGTTCGCCTTCATCGCCGACATCGCCAGCGCGCGTTCGGCGGCGCTGGGCATGCGCGCGATGGACGCCATGAACAGCTCGTCCACCACTTTGGCATCGTCCTGGTAGGCGCCGAGGAACCGCTCAAGACGTGAGTCCTTCGCGGCCAGCACGCGATCGTTCACCACCTCCGAGCACATCATCATGATAGGCTGCAGTGGCGACGGTGACGGCGCGCGCGGCGGTGTGCCGCGGTTGGATTGCCCGAACGCCTGCATGAAGCTCTTGAGTTCACCCGAGGCGCGTGGCATGGAAAGCTGCATCGCCATGCCCACCGTTTCGCCCGTGCCCCGCCGGCCCATCTTGAAGTTGCCCGGGCGATCCGTGGCGGAGGCGATGGCATCGTGCACGTCTTCGGCAGTCAGCATGCGCGCGAACTTGCGCGCGTAGAACTCGGCGTAGCTTTCCCTCCACTCACCGGGAAAGCGCGCGGAGAGTTGATAAGCGTTTGAGTTGCAGATTACGCGGAGGAGGCCCGCGATGCTGTAGTTGTTCTTCTGGAACCACGCTCCCAGCGCATTCAGCAGTTCCGGGTGCGACGGCTGCAAATCCCAACCGGCAGGCAGAGTCTTCGGATCCTGCCGCGCGAGATCGAACTCATCGAACGGCTCTACGATGCCCACGCCCATCAGGCGCGCCCAGTACAAGTTCGCGGTGGCGCGCGTGAATTGCGGGTGCGACGTAAGCATGCGGGCGAGCGCATCGCGCGGCATTTCGCCCGCTTTCGGCGTTTCGCCGGTCAGCACAAACGCCGGATCCGACGGGCCGCCGAAGCGTTTGATGCGCAGCATCGAATCGGCCTTGGTGTTGTAGCCCGGACCGTAGTCATCCACCATGAAGTGGCCCATCACGGCTTCGCGTTTTTCAATCTGAGGCACATAGCGCGTCCTGCCCATGAATGCGGCCATATGGAAAAACTCGGTGCGCTTCTTGCCGGTGAGGTAAACGTTCACCTTTTCCAGGTGCCTTTTGCCGTCGTGGCACGAGATGCAGGCAAGATTGATGCCGAGGAACAGCTTGCCGTAGAGGATCGCCAATTCATCGTGCGTGTCCATCTGGTGCACTTTGTTGAGCTGGCGGTTATCGATCTCTTCACCCGGCTTGCCCTCCACGTGTTCGCGCACGATCGGCCCGGCCGCGCTCACCGTGTAGCTGCTTTTGGGCGACGCGGCGATGATGGAGCGCACCATGTCGTCGTACGGGCGGTTGGCGGCAAGGCTGTCTTTCACCATCATGTGGAACAGGTCCACGCCCCGGCCCATCTTGCCGTTGGCGCGGATCATGTCGAGGAAGAAGTACGACCATTTGTCCGAATACTCGGGCGAGTCAAGCAGGCGGTCAATCAGCTTGGCGCGCTTGTTGGGCGCGGTGTCTGCCAGGAACTCGCGCGTCTCGGCGGGCGATGGAATGCGGCCGGTGAGGTCAAGCCGCACGCGGCGTAGAAATTCACGGTCGTCGGCTAGAGGCGCATGGGGAATGTTCTCGCGTTCGATACGGCTGAAGATGTGTTCGTCAATGAAGTTGGCGCGCGGCATGCGCCCCTGCGGGGCGCTGGCCTGCGGCAATCCCGCCGTCACGCGCTCGGTGAGCTGGCCCGCGCGATTGACGGCAGGTGCGTTGAACAACGGCGCGTGCACTTCGGCCGGCATCGGCGACATGTCGGCGACGGGCGGCTTCTTCGCGCCCGCAGGCGCGGGCGGGGGAGCGGCCCACAACAAACCCAACACGGCCACCGCGGGTACGGCGGCGGCGAAACACAAAAAACGATTCCGGCGCAGATTTGGCAGAGACCTCGGGGACTTCGATCGGACGCTATCGGCATTTTACGCGGGGGGCAAGCGGCACCTGGAATCGGGCAATAACGTTACACTGAAAACAATGGGGTTTACGCCCGCCCGGCCCAGCCTGCACATTTTCATCGTTGTAGCGGCCACGTTCCTGGGCTTCCTTGGCATCGGGGCCATCCTTCCCGTTCTCGGGCCACACGTCCGCCGCGACCTCGGTGAGTCAGACGTGGTCCTCGGTGTGGCCATCGGCATTTTTTCCGTGGTCGCGCTCACCGGGCGGCTCCTCTCAGGCCCGGTCACCGACAAACACGGCCGCAAGTATTCTTATCGAACTGGCCTTGCGCTCTGCAGCCTCGCGGGTTTCGCCTACGTGCTGCCGTTCGGTATCTGGGCGGTGTTTGCGGGACGCATTTTGCAGGGAATCGGGGAAGCTTTCCTATTTACTGGCGCGGCGGCGTGGGTGATCGACCTCGGCGGCGAAGACCGGCAGGCGCGATCGCTCGGTTGGCTCAGCTCCGGAATTTGGGGCGGTATCTCCGTGGGGCCGGTGATCGGCCAAGCGCTCGGTTCCTATGAAGCCGCCGCGTGGATGCTGGCGCTGACGCCGCTGCCCGCCATCATCGGGCTGCGCTACGTGCCTGAAAATTGCACGCCGGCGCCGACGCGCGAACGCAAGAGCTGGATCCCGGCAGGGTCCTTGCGCCCGGGCCTGATCCTCGGTTTCGTGAACGTCCACTATCCGGCCATCGCCGGATTTCTGGTGCTGCACGTCACCCACAACGGCTTCGCGGGCGGAGGAACGGCGATTGCGCTCTACGCCTGCACCATCCTGTTTTCGCGGTTCTTCCTCGGCGGCCTGCCGGACCGCCTCCATCCCGCCATCACCTACTACGCCGGGATGGCCATGATGTTCGCCGGGCTGTTGCTCACAGCGTATGCGCCGAATGCCACGGTGGCTTTGTTTGCCGCGGCGCTCATCGGTCTTGGCTTTTCGTTCCCCTGGCCGTCCATTGCCGCCACGGTGCTGCGGCGCGCCCATCCGGCTGAACGTGCTTCGGCCATCGGCGGGGTCTCGGCGTTCGTGGATGGGTTTGTCGGTATCAGTTCCTTCCTCACCGGCAAGATCGCGCACAACTACGGCTACCCATCGATGTACCTGTTCGCGTCGGCGGGCATCCTGGTATCATCGGCGCTGGCTTACGGCTATTTGAAAGACCCCCAACCCGCTGCGGCTGTCGATGCCGCGGCGACGGCGGGCAGCGGCGAGGATGCCCGCGAAGCGGTCTGACTTTGGCATCTCCGGGCCAACTGCCATCCGGGACCGGAGGGTGGCCAAGGCCTGGCTGACCCCGCGTCTCGGGCCGGCCCGAGACGCGGTATAATGGCGGAGCGCCAGTCGTTTACTGCTTCAGGATCTGACTTTTCCCTGTTACGGTTGTGAACGGCGACCAAACAGTCCGCCGATTGTGGTGATTGCTTCCGGGATTCGCTACTATATGGAAGTTGATCCAACCGACGCGCCGGTGATGACTGAAACCGGTGGGACTGATCAGACGTCGTAAGACTGGCGCGCAGAGTGGAAAGGAACCGTTCTTGATGCTGTTTGGCAGGCCCTTGAGCCTGAACGTGGTCAGACTGTGCCTCATCGTCCCCGCGTTGCTGGTCGATTCCCTCTCTTTCCCTCTGCTGGCGCAAGCGCAACAGCAGCAGCCCCCCGCTGCCGCACCGCCCAAGCCCGCGCAGGCCGCTAAGCCGAACGCTAACCCTTTTGAAACCGTGCCCGGGTCTGCCCAGCCGCAGGCTCCGGCGGCGCAATCGCCCAAGCCGGCGCAGGGCGCCAAGCCTGCTTCTCCATTTGAGCAGCCTACGGAAACCCCGCAACCCCCTGGCGCCGCCGCGCCCAAGCCGGCTGAACCCGGCAAGCCGGCCGTCGCCGAAGCGCCGGTGGCGGACGTCATCGAAGCCATCGAGTTCCGCGGGGCGCGCCGCGTCCCGCAAGACACTCTCCGGGCGTTGATCTTCTCCAAGAAGGGCGACAAGCTCGACCGCGAGACGCTCCACCGCGACTTCATGGCGCTGTGGAATCAGGGCCGCTTTGACGACATCACGCTTGAGCAGGAGGCTGGCCGTACGGGTTGGATCATCCGCTTCCGCCTCGTGGAGCGCCGCGTGGTCCGTTCCATCAAGTATGACGGCATGAAGTCGATCACGGTCTCGGAAATCCTCGATCGCTTCAAAGAGCGCCGCGTGGGCCTTTCCGTGGAACAGCAGTATGACCCGGCCCGCGTGCAGCGCGCCGCGATCGTGCTGAAAGAATACCTGTCCGAGCGCGGCCGCCAGTTTGCCACGGTCGAACCGGAGGTGGTGCAGATTCCTCCGTCATCGCTCGAAGTGAAATTCGTGGTGACGGAAGGCCCGAAGGTCAAAGTGGGCAGCATCGACATCGAAGGCAACACGGCTTTCAAAGACAATGCCATCATCCGCGCGATGAAGAACTCGCGCCCCATCGGGATTCCCTACTCGATCTTCCTGGAAAAGCTTTTCGCCAAGTCTTTCGACTCCACCAAGCTGGAGCAGGACAAGGAAATGATCCGCGACTACTACCAGCAGCGCGGCTACTTCACGGCGCGTGCCGTCGAGCATACATCCACCGTTCGCGACACGGGCGGTCGCGGGTTCAAGATTCCGGTGCTCAAGCCGAATAAGCCGGGCAAGTCCGCGGACCTGAAGATCGTGGTGGAAGAAGGCAAGCTCTACCGGATGAACAACATGAACTTCACCGGCGTGAAGCTTTTCCGGACCCCTGAAACCATCTTCCCGAGAGTGTTCCAGATGGAGAAGGGCGACATCTTCTCCACCACCAAGTTGCGCAAGGGCCTGGAACAGATGCGCAAGATCTACGGCGAGTTCGGCTATATCGACTTTGTACCGGAGCCGGACTTTGCGCCGGACACGGCCAAGGGGCAGATCGATCTGAACCTCTCCGTGGACGAAGGCAAGCAATTCTTCCTCCGCCGGCTGGACTTCCAGGGCAACACCACCACGCGCGACAAGGTCATCCGCCGCGAAATTCTGCTCGATGAAGGCCAGGTTTACAACACGCGCTATTGGGAGCTCAGCCTCCTGCGCCTGAACCAGCTCGGCTACTTTGAAGTGCTGAAGGAAAACGAAGCGGCCGACATCAAGCGCGACACCAAGACCAACACGGTGGACATCACGCTCAAGGTGAAAGAGCGCGGGAAAAACTCCGTGCAGCTCAACGGCGGCGTGTCGGGCATCGCCGGCAGCTTCATCGGCTTCGGCTATTCGACGAACAACTTCCTCGGCCTCGGCGAAACGCTGTCGCTCGATGCGCAGTTGGGCGACCGCATCCGCAACATCACGCTGGGCTTCACCGAGCCGTATCTTTTTGACCGTCCCATCACCGCGGGCTTTACGATTTTCACCAACCGCTTCAACTACGATCAGGGCCGCGAAGTTTCGCTGCTCACGGGCCGCAACCTCATCCCGCTGTACAACCAGCTCGGGCGCGACAACCTGCTGAATTACGTTTCGAACGGGTATGGCTTCACAGCCTTCCTGAGTTCTCCCTGGCGCCGGACCTTTGCGAGAGTGGGCCTGACCTACACCTACAGCACGCAGCAGATTCAAACCGAGTCGGTGTCGGCGCGCGCCTACTTCCAATACATCAACTTCCAGGGTCTCGCCGGCCAGAACCAGTTGTCCGGCATCAAGACCAGTGCGCTGACTCCGTCGTATACCTACAACACGGTGGACCATCCGATCACGCCGTCGCGGGGACGGAGCCTTTTCGCCACGACGCAGTTTGCCACCATCGGCGGCAACGTGCGAATGATCGAGCCCACGATCGACTTCAAGTATTTCCGGGCGGGCCTCAAGAAGGGCCACGTCATCGGCATGCACGCACTCGGCCGCTATGTAACCGGCTACTCGGGCCGGGTGGCGCCGCCGTTTAACCGTTTCTACATGGGTGGCGAGAACGACATCCGCGGCTTCGAAATCTGGCAGATCAGCCCGATCGCCTACATCCCTAGCGAGGCGACCGTGCCGCTGCTCAACGCCGACGGCTCGGCCCGTACGCAACGGATTGTCGATCCGGCCACCGGCATTCTCTCCACCGTGACGGCCACCACGCGCATCCCCAGCTACCAGTTGATCTCTCCCGGCGGCGACACGCAGGGCGTGGGCAACTTCGAGTACCGCATCCCGATCGTCGGGCCGCTGACGCTGGCGCTGTTTGCCGACGCTGGTATTAACAAGATTTCCAACACCAGCCAGCTTGTGATGAACGAAGGCCGGCTGGGTGAGTTGAATGGATTCTTCCCGCAGGCTGCGTTTGACCGGCGCGTGGTGATCGACAAACTCACGCAGCAGATGCGCAGTTCAGTGGGCGTGGAGTTTCAGATCATGATGCCGGTGGTGAACGCGCCGTTCCGGCTGTATTGGGCCTACAATCCGCAATACCTGCAAAAGTTCCTGGTGCCGCCGATCGTGGCGGACCGGTCGATGTTCCCGAACGAAGCTTCGTATCAGAACTCGATTGCGTCGGTTGGGCAGGCCTATCCGTTTTTTGAGCGCAACCGGCTATGGCGCTTTACCATTAGCCGCACGTTCTAGCGATTTTTCAGCGTGTTAGTGTATCTGATGGGAGTCTAGCAAGGTCATGAAGATGTTCGTTGCCGCCGCCGCCGCGGCCCTGATGACGGTGGAGATGGCGCAGGCGCAGGCCGCGCCGCAAAAGATTGCCGTGATCCACATCCAGAATGCGATGATTGGCACCAAAGAGGGCCAGAAGGCCGCGGCTGCTTTGCAAGCCAAGCTGGAGCCACGCCGCAAGGAACTGGAAGGCAAGCAGGCCGAGATTGCGGCCAAGCAGGCCGAGGTGAACAAGAGCCGCAACACCATGGCCGAGGCCAAGCTGGCCAGCCTGCAGCGCGAGATCGATTCGCTGCAGAAGTCGCTCCAGCGCGATTCGCAGGACGCTCAGGAAGAAATCCAGCAGGAGCAGGACAAGGTTCTGAATGAGCTGGGCCAGAAGATGATGGTGGTGATCGACAAGTTCGCCAAGGACAACGCCTACTCCGTGGTGATCGATATCAGCACGCAGCAGAGCCCGGTGTTGTGGGCGTCAAACAACGTGGACATCACCAAGGACATCGTCGACCTCTACGACAGAAACACCCCGGCTGGCGCTGCGGCTCCGGCGGGCGCGGCCGCTCCGCCGGCGGTGATGCCGAAGAAGGCCGCGCCGCCGAAATAGCAACCGTTTCCTTCACGCTGGCCGTGGCCGTTCCTCCGGCGCCTCGGCCAGTCCGCATCCCAGCACCGATAGAAACCCTCCCAACACCTCGCTATCGCCGAGGTTAACTTCCCACCAGCCCCCCACCAGAATCGCCGGCACCGCAGCCGCGGCGATGAGCAGCGCCAGGCGCTGATCCGGTTCCACCGCGCCCCGCAGCGCTCGCAACAGCCATCCCCAATTGAGCAATACAAACGCCACCAGCGCCGCGGCTGCCGGAATGCCGCGCTCGGCCGCGTAGTGAATGTAGGTGTTGTGGAGGTGCTTGTAGTACCACTCGACGGGTACCGGGTGCGGCGCGTCGGCGGGGTAGTAGTCGGCAAACCGCGCGTAGACGCGCTCGGGGCCGACGCCGAGCAGCGGGTTATCGGCGGCCATCGCGATGCCGGTGCGGCGCAGGACAGCACGATGCTCGTTCGAGTCAAGCTGCGCGTTGGGCTTCCAGATCGATTCAATGCGGCTGTGCAAAGGCTCCGGCGCGACGGCCACCACCATCCCCGCGAGCAGCGGCAGGCTCAATACGGCCGCGCGCCGCCAGTACCACAGCAGCAACATGAGGCCCGCGGCGGTGGCGGGCCACGCGCTGCGGACGAACGAGAGCAGCAGCGCGAGGCCCAGCAGGGCCAGCACGCCGCCCGCCGCCCATTGCTGGAGGCGCGTGAGGCTGCGCCTGGCAAAGAGCAGCAACGCGGCCACGGTCAACAGCGCCAGCATCATGTCGCTGGCAAACGTCATCCAGTGGCTGGTGAAGCCGGTGATGCGCGAGGCGACGTAGGAGCGATAGAACGGCTCGCCCGCCGACATCGCGCGCTGATACTTAAGGTAGAACTGCACCATGCCCCACAGCGCCGAAGCACTGGCGCCGGCTACCATGCCGGTGAGCACGATGCGCGACTCGCGCGCCGAGCGGACGCCCGCGTAGACCACCAGCAGAATCAGCCACACGTAGAACTTGCGCAACTGCGGCCAGCCCTCGCAGAAGTGGCCGGACGCGGCGGCGGACGCAATGGTGCAGACGAAGAAAGCGGCGAGGGCCGGCCAGTAAGGCGGCCAGCGTAAGTCCACGCCGCGCCGCGCGATGATCACTCCGAGCGTGATGCCGAGCAGCGAATGGCAAGCCGCGATCGAGATCATCGAGGCGGTGGCCGTGGCTGCCGCCAGCCAGAACAGCCACGTCTGAGCGCTGATTTGTTTCAAGACAGAAAGCATTATTTATGTGCGGGCCGCCGCTGGTTGTGACAGAATGAGGATGACCAAGGGCTAACCATGCAAGTGTACCTGCTGCGGCACGGCATCGCCGAAGACGCGCGGCGAGGCTCGGCCGATAGCGCCCGTGCGCTTACACCCGAAGGGCGCAAGAAGGTGAAGGAAGTGCTCGGCGTAGCGAAACAGGCCGGCACGCGGCCCACGCTGGTGCTCACCAGTCCACTCCGTCGCGCCGTGGAAACGGCCGAAATCGCCGTCGCGGCACTGGGTCTCAAAAAGTCCGATCTCGTGCAGACGCATGCTTTGATTCCCTCGGCCGCCGTGACCGATGCGTGGGAAGAGATCCGCGTCTACAAAGACGAAGAAGCGTTGTTGCTGGTGGGCCACGAACCGCTCTTCGGGTTGCTGTTTGCGTATCTGCTGGGTGAGCCCGGGCTTCTGATCGACTTCAAGAAGGGCGCACTCGCGCGCATCGATATTGAATCGTTTGGCCCGCAACCGCGCGGTGTGCAGCGGTGGTTTCTGCCGCCGAAGCTCGCGGCTGAATAACCGTGCGGGCTAGCGTTGCGCGCTCCCGCCGCCGTGCGATTGTGCGATCCAGGCTTCCGTTTTCGCATAGATGTCTTTCAACGCGCCGGATGGCTCGAGCGCGCGGTGCTCCCGCATGCGCTGCTCCGCGCGCGCGGCCAAGTCCTGGAGGCCAGCCGTATCCCGCCGGCGCAGCAACTCGTTCGCCAGCCGCTCATACGTACTGAGCAGCCAGGAACGGTGGAATGCATCGTGCGCGTCCCAATCGGCCGCCGCTTCGGCGATGGCGATGTAGCGGCGCAGCAGCGCGGCGCCCTCGTCGTAATGGCCGAGTTCCATATGACGACGCGCGGCGAGACGCGAGTAGAATGGCCCGATCTGCGTGACCACCGCGTTATTGTGCGGGTCCTTCAAACGCACCGCCTCAATCGTGGCGAGCGCCTTGCTCAACAATTAAATGGCGGCGAGACTCGTGGGAGGCATGGCGCTCTCCTGGCGCATCTGCGCCATCGCGAAGTCCTGTTGCGCTTGGGTTGATTGGGTTCGGCCGCCAGCAGCGCCGCGCCATGCTCGGCCATCTTGGCAAAGGCGGCCGCGGCTTTTTCGCGATTGCCCAAACTAAAGGAGGAGCCGACGTAGGCGTCGCCCACGCCGGAGTAGTCATACATCAGATTGCGCCGTGAGATCGCATTGTCCGGCCGGGATCGCACCCAGGCTTTCAGCAACACGGTGGCTTTCTCAAGATACGGCAAGCCCTCGGCGGCGCGCCGCGCGCTGAAGTAGACAGACCCGGCGCCGTTATAGGCGCGCGAGAGTTCCCGCAGCAGGCGCTGATCGTCCGGCTTCTTGCGCAACAGATCTTCGATGATCCGGATGGGTTCGGCCACGTAGCGGAAGTCCGGGGTGCCGCGCGGAGCGATATCGCGGTTGTACTGGAAGTAGCCGAGCGCGAGATCCATGGCCACTTCCTCGTACTCCGGGTGCGCCTTGGCCAACTGCTGACTGATGGCCAGCGACTGCTCCAGGTGCTTGATGCCGGCCGGCCGGTCTCCGATGCGCACCGAGTTTTCCGAGATCCAGCGATGCACATCGGCCAGCTCCATCGCCGGCCCCTTCGCGGCGGGGCGGGTGCGGTACAGCGGCTCGAGAATCGCCTGCGCCTTGCGCAGATTCTTCAGCGCCTCCTCGCGCAGGCCGAGGTTGGGTCCGGTCATGCCGGACTGTGTTTCCGCCACGCGGGAGTAGCCGGAGCCGAGTTCCAGTTGCAGCGCCTCGTCGCCGGCGGCTTCGGTGGAAAGCGCATCCAGATATTGGAGCGCCGTGCGCACCACCGTGTAGCGCGCTTGGAGCGCCCCGGGCAGATCTGTTGGGCGATGTAGAGGAATTGCTGATGGCGGTCCGGGCTCTTGGAGCAGGCGACCTGCTTGCGGTTCACACGCAACCGGAAGTTCATCTGCTCAAGCAGGCGGGCGACCGTGCTCTTGCTGGC
>VFZP01000044.1 GCA_016871115.1 Acidobacteriota bacterium | reverse complement strand
CTGATTGACGCCATCGAGGAATTTCTGGCCGTTCGCGCCGAGGCCCCGACGCCATATAAATGGAAAGCCAACGGCCAAGACATCCTCCGAAAAATCACCAGGGCGCGGGAATCCCTGGCTGCCGCTCTTGCAGGCTACTTACATTACAGGACACTAGCGGGATACGGCCGCGAAGGCACACCGCTGGTTTTTCAGACGTGAACCGTCTACTGATTCGAGGAGCCCGTCAGTTGTTAACCATGACCGGGCCCCCAGGCCTGCGCCGCGGTGCGGATATGCAGAGCCTCCATGTGATTCCGGATGGCGCTGTCCTGATCGGGGACGGTGTAGTTGAGCAGGTGGGCCCGTCGCGCCGCGTCGAGCGCCTGGCCGAGGCTCGGGAAGCCGCCGAAGAGATCGACGCAACCGGGCGCGTCGTGTTACCTGCCTTCATTGACTGCTACACCCACCTGACGTGCGGCCCGTTTCGCGCCGCCAGCGGCGGGAAACCCGAGTCCGCCGCCGAGGCTTCCTTACGGGCCTTGCGGGGATGGTCTACCCAGCGCGTGGAACTTGAGGGGCAGCGCAGGTTGCGGCAGTTTCTGCGGCACGGGTCGGCCACGGTTGCCTCGGTCTCGGGCAACGGCCAGGATCTCGATCTCGAACTACGCGCATTGCGTGTGCTCGGCAAATTGCGCGCCACCGGCCTCACCGGACTCGTGCCGCTCCTGGCTGCCGTCGCCGCGACGCCGGAAGCAGCCGAGTCGCTGGCTACCGAACTACTACCCATGCTGCATGCCAAGCGGCTGGCGGCGGGGCTGGCCGTCGGCGCGGAGTGGCCGGCCGGGTCCGCGGAAGGGTTGATTGCCTGTGCGGAGCGGCTGGGTATTCCGCTCACCTTGTTTCAAACAAATTCGACCCAAACCGTGGTGGAGGCTTGCCGCCTGCGCGCGGATGGGCTTGACGGCGGAAGAGGCGCTCACCGCCGTCACCGTAAATGCCGCCCACGTGCTGGGCCTTGGCGCCTCGGCAGGTTCGCGGCAGTATGGCCGGCGCGCGGATCTGTTGATTGCCGACTGGGGCGACTATCGCGAGATCCCGCTATACTTCGGGATGAATCCGGTGGCGCTGGTGATCCGCGGCGGAAGTACGGTGTTTCCGCGCGTGGAGTCGGTGGCTTTGCCGGACTGACAAGTCCATGCCCTCCTCTTTACCGCTGGTGGAATGCGTTCCCAACTTTTCGGAAGGCCGCGATGCCGCCGTCATCGGCGCGCTGGCCGCCGCGCTGGCCACCGTGCCGGGCGTGGCGCTGCTTGACCGGACGTCGGACCCGGACCACCATCGCTCCGTGCTCACCTTCGCCGGCGAACCGGAAGCCGTAATGGACGCCGCCGTGCTGCTGGCCGGCGAAGCGGCGCGCCGCATCGACATCCGCAAACACAGCGGCGTGCATCCGCGCATCGGCGCCATGGACGTGTGCCCGCTGGTGCCCGTGCGCGGCATCGCCCTGGAGCAATGTGCGGTGCTGGCGCAGTGGACCGGTAACCGCATCTGGCTCGAACACGGCATCCCCGTCTACTTCTACGAAGAGTCCGCCGCGCGCGAGGAGTGCCGCAAGCTGGAAGACGTCCGCCGCGGCGCGCGCGCCGAGACACTGGCGCCGGACGTAGGCGGCCCCGCGCCGCATCCCACCGGCGGCATGATTGCCGTCGGCGCGCGGCGCTTTCTCATCGCCTTCAACGTGAACCTTGCGTCCACCGATCTCACCGTGGCGCGCCACATCGCCCACGCCGTGCGCGCTTCCTCCGGCGGCCTGCCCGCCGTCAAGGCGCTGGGATTGCCGCTGGCATCCGAGGGCATCGTGCAGGTTTCGATGAACCTGGTGGACTTTGCCACCACCTCCATTGCGCGGGCCTACGACGCCGTGGCTGCGCTCGCCGGCAACCTGGGCATTGACGTCCGCGAAAGCGAGTTGATTGGCCTGGCGCCCGCCGAAGCGCTCGACACCGGCATCGCGCGGCACGTCAAGCTCAGGAACTGGTCGCCGGACGGCATGATTCTGGAATACCGTCTGGCCAAGCTAAACTTGGACTAGCGTGCTGGTATCCATCGACAAAGCTCCCGTGCCGGCCTTCGGCGAATCGCCCAAGGGGCAGCGTCCGGAATGGCTTCGCGCGCCAGCGCCCGTGGGCAGCGGCTACCGGGAATTGAAAGAGCTCATCACAGGGCTAAGCCTGCACACCGTTTGCGAGAGCGCCGCTTGTCCCAACGTGGGCGATTGCTGGAACCGCCGTACCGCCACGTTCATGATTCTGGGCAACGTATGCACGCGCCGCTGCGGCTTCTGCGCCGTGCAAAAGGGCGCGCCGCTCGAAGTGGACATGGATGAGCCTCGCCGCGTGGCCGAAGCCGTAGCGGCCATGGGTCTGCGCTACGCCGTCGTCACCAGCGTGAACCGCGACGACCGCCGCGATGGCGGAGCGCTCCTGTTTGCCATGACCATCCGCGCCATCCGCGACCACATTCCCGGCTGCCAGGTGGAAGTGCTGGTGCCGGACTTTCAGGGCAAGCGCGAGTCCATGGAACTCGTCATGAACGCGCGGCCCGATGTTTTGAATCACAACACCGAGACCGTGCCGCGCCTCTACCGCCAGGTGCGCCTCGGTGCGCAGTTTGACCGTTCGCTCGACATGCTCGCTTACGCCAAACACCTGCGTCCGGACGTGCCGGCGAAAAGCGGCGTGATGCTGGGTCTGGGCGAAACCACGGACGAAGTGCTCGAAGTGATGCGTGCGTTGCGCGGCGCGCGCGTGGACATCCTCACGCTGGGCCAGTATCTGCGCCCCACGCCCAAACATCTGCCTGTCATCCGCTACGTTCCGCCCGCCGAGTTTGCCGAACTGCGCCGTCTAGGCTATGAAATGGGTTTCTCGCATGTGGAAGCCGGTCCGCTCGTCCGCAGTTCCTACCATGCCGACGAAGCCGTGAACGGATAAGGGCCAACCTGCTTGTCGCACCATCATCCTCCGCCTCCGCTGGTCTCTGAGGTGCATCCCGGCGTGCATCGCATCCGGTTGCCGTTTCATCTTGAGCTAAACCACGTCAACTCGTACCTCATCCGCCTCGACGACGCGGGCCGCGAGTGGATGCTGGTGGACGCGGGCTTCGGCAACGAAGAATCGTGGACAGCGCTCAACACGGCGGTCACAAGCCTGGGTCTGACCTGGAACGATGTGCGCGAAGTCTTCATCACGCACACGCATCCCGACCACTGGGGCCTGGCTCCGCGTGTCAAGGCAGAAACCGGCGGTGCGGCGCGCGTGGCCATGCAGTCGATTGAAGCCGCGAATCTTCGGAAACTGGCCGAGGCCGTGAACCGGCCATCGGTGCTCGATAAGCGGCTCCGCTCGTGGGGCACGCCGGAAGATCAGTTGCAGTTGATCACCAGGCAGTTTCTCGGCATGCGCCAGCGTTTTGAGGCGCTCGCGCCGGACCGCGAGTTCGAGGGCGGCGAAGTGATCGGCACCTCGGCGCTGGGACCCGTGCGCGCGGTCTTCACGCCCGGCCACTCACCCGGCCATCTATGCCTGTACTCGCCGGAAGCGCGGCTGCTCATCTCCGGCGATCATCTGCTGCCCAAGATCACGCCGCACGTGGCCTGGATGGAAGAGCGCGACGCACTGGCCGACTACCGCGCTTCACTCGATCTGGTGGGCGATCTCGCTATCGACACGATTCTCCCCGGCCACGGCGACCCCTTCGGCGCGCCGGCCGAGCGCATCGTGGAGATCAAGCGCCATCACGACGCGCGTTGCCGCCGCATTGAAGAAGCGCTCGAAAGCGGCGCCACAACGCCCCATGAAATCGTCGCAGTGCTCTGGCCCAAGGCGCTCTCGCCGTTCAACTACCGCTTCGCGATCTATGAAGTGATGGCGCATCTGAAGTTCATGGGCCGCGCCGAGGGCCTCACTCAGCCGCTCGAAGGCGCGGCCTGGGATTAGGCGAACCCGCGCGCCATGGAAGCGCTTCTTTATCTCCTGTTCATGGTGGGGCTGTTTTTCGCCGCCCGCATGGCTCCGGTGTGCTGGGTGTGGCGGCCCGCCGAAGCGCCGCTCAACCGGTTGGTGTGGGCGCCTGTGGCGGGCTCCTGCACTTACTTGGTCATCTGTTTCCGTTTGGCCGCGTTCAACCTGCCGGGCCGCCAGATTGTGTGGGCCGCGCTCGGCTTCGTGCTTCTTTCCGCTTTGCTGATCCCGCGCGAACGGCGCTTCACGCGCGAGGATTGGCGAGACGCTTGGCCCGTGTTTGCCGTCGGACTGGGCGCGCTGCTGCTGGCCAACTGGCCGCTGCTTGAAAAAGGCCATCGCAACTATCTCGCGTTTGGAAACCCGGACGCGCCGTTTAATGTGGCCGTGTGGCGAAATGCGATCAACCTGCCCTTCGGCGAGATCCCTTCCACGGGCTTCTCGTCGCTCTATCCGCCGTACAATCCCGGCATCCAGTTTGGCGGCGCATACTTCGGCATTCTGATCGCGCAACTCACGGGCGCAGAGTTGCTGGCACTGCACCAGGTGGTGTGCGGGGCCTTCGCCTTCCTGTCGCCCCTAAGCGGCTGGCTGCTTGCCCGCCGCATCTTCGACGCTGCGCCGCGCCACGCGTTACTCACGGCCGCGGTATTGGCGACTTCGAGCCAGGTGACGTTTCTGGTGACCAACCAATCTCTGGGTGCGATTCATCTACAGGTGCTGCTGCCGGCAGCGCTGGCCGCCTTCGACGTCGCGCTGCGTCCGCTGCGCTGGACTGCGGCTATGTTTGCGCCATTGCTGCTGGTGGGAACCTCGTTTGCCTACCCGGCGTCGTTGCCGATTCTGGCGGGCTTGGCCGGCGCGGCGGTGTTCGTCGCGGCATGCCAGCGTCCGGCGGTGCTGGTGAGGCCGGTTTCGGTCGCCGCCTCCAGTGCCGCGGCCGCCATTCTGGCCTATCCCGAGCACGTCCGCCGGATCGCGACGGCGACGCTGATGGAGGCACGCAGCAACCGGCTGCAGGCCTCGCTCACCGGTAGCGACGAGTTACTCGAATTCGCATTCACACTAACCGAACTCAGCCTGCCCTATACGTGGGGCATTGACTATCTTCAATACAACATCCGCGCCTACACGACGCTGGTTCCCGAAGTGGGCTGGGGGTTGTTGACGCCGCTATTCGTACTGGCCGTCTATCTGGCGAGCTTGGCCGTCACCGGCATGGCGATCTGTGGCTGGTGGCGGGCGGTGGCGCCAGAGCGGCGCGCGTTCCAACTGCAAACGGCGCTGATGGTGGGTGCGATACTCTTCTACCTGTTGCGCGACAACGGCCATGGCGTCTTCAAATTTGCCTCTTGGTGGTGCCCGGTGTTTCTGGTCTGCGCGGTGGCGGGCGCGGTCCAGATCGCGGCGCAGGGCGGCCGCCTCCGCTTGGCTGCCGGGATGACGCTGGCGATCCTGGCCGGCTTCAACTTCACCTCTGTTTTGACGCTTGGGCGCATTTCGCGATCTGACGATGCCGAATCGAAGAGTCTGCCGCAGTTACCGGCTCGGCGATTTTCTCGAATTGCGCGAGGCCATGCGCCAGGTAGCGCCCGGTGAGCGGACGCTGCTGGCCGTGACCGAAGTGGCCGTCCAGGGCTGGGCTGCGATTGTGCTGGGCGAGCATGACGTTGTTCTCGCTTCGCACCGCATGGGAGGAGGCATGGGTGCGGAAGAGGGCGTGGGCGGCGAGTTGTACGAACGCGGCTCTGAACAGTCCAAATGGATCATCGCCTCGCGCGAGTTTCCCCTGCCGGACGGCGCGGGCCCGGCCGTGTGGCGCGGCCGCCGTTTTCAACTCTTGCCCGCGCGGCGCGCAGGTGGCGGCTGGACGTTGGGAGCGGGCTGGTATCACGCCGAGCCTGCCGCCTCCGCCACGCAAGCCTGGCAGCGCGATTTCCGCTGGCTGCGCCGCCGCCGCGATGTTCTGATCTATTCGGCCACCAAACCGGTGCGGCTCTACGCCACATTCATGGCCGGTCCAAGCTATCCCAAGCTTGAGCGCCGCCTGCGCTTGCGCCTCGACGGCAAGCTGCTTGAAGAACACGAACTGCACGGCGCATCGTCGTTCGTTTCACGGCCCTTCCTTCCGGCGTCCGGGCGCGTCTGACGATCGAGCTCGACGATATCGCCAAGCCTCTGTCGCGCGACTGGGGCCTGAATAGCTGGGTGCCGGTGGACGCACGCCGCCTCAACGTGGCCGTAATCTGGCTCCGTCTGGAATCCGGCGAACCCACGATTGAGCCGCGCCTGCGCTTCCCGCCGCAGGTGACCCGGGGCCTTGCGCCCTTTGACGGCATGTTCATGGATGGCTGGGTGGCGGGCAAGGCACAGTTTCAATTCCAGGCCTGCGGCGCGGCGCCGGCGGTGCATCTGGAAGGCGAAGCGCCGGCTTTTCCGGGGCACCGTTTTCCTAAGCCGGTGGAATTGCAGGTAGACGGCGAACCAGTGCAAACGCTGGAAATCGCCGCACCCGGGAACTTTCGTTTCGATCGCCCGGTGCAGCCGCCCCCGGCGGGCGAAAGCTGCCGGCCCATGCGCGTCACCGTGCGTCCGCTCGGCGAAGCGTTCCGCTCAGCGGCCGATCAGCGCGAGCTCGCCATCCGCCTCACCCAAGTGGCCGCCTCGCAATCCCGCTAGAAGCGCCAACGCAGCGACGCCTGGAAGCTCCGCGCGCCGCCGCTCTGCAGCATCGGCGTGAGTCCGCTGGACGGCGTGCCGGTGCCCAGCATGGTGTTCAACATCGAGGCAGGCTGGCCGAACAACGGGCTGGTGAGGAAGCGTACGGGGTCGCCCAGGTTCGCGCGGTTCAGCACATTGAATCCATCGAGCCGTAGTTCCAGCCCGCGCTTGAACGAGCGCTGCAACGACAGGTCAAACTGCTCCGTCCCGAAGCCGTCAATTGCGTTGCGCCCGAGCGAGCCTTGGCGCGCGCGCAGGGGCGGCTCAAACACGGCGACGTTCAGGCGCCGGCCGCCGGGGGCGTGCGCGTCCGGCCGCCACACCGGCGCGCCGAGGTAATTCGGCCGCATGGCGTTGGCGAAAACCAGGCCCAGATGCGTCTCGGCCTGCAACAGGCTGAGCGGAAAGCCGGAGCGCAGGCGATAGGCGCCGTTCAACGTCCAGCACGTGCGTGGCGGCGTGAGCATGAACGCAAGGTTCAAAGATTGGCGCACGTCAAAATCAGACGATGCCCGGTCCCGCAGCGCGCTCGACGACGATCTGACCCAATGCAGGAGCGAATCCGTGGACGCGGTGTCGATCGAGTGCGACCACGCATACGAGGCCGAAGCCTGCGCAAACCACGCCAATTGCCGGCGCCACTGCACTTGAAGCGCATGATAATCCGACGCGCCGTGATTGGTGACCAGTGCCACACCGCCGATGCCCTCCATCTCGCGGCGCAGCAGGTTCAGGCCGCGCGAGCCGACGTAGCCCGCCGAGAGGATGTCGCGCTCGCCCAAAGGTTGCTCCAGCGTCACGTTCCATTGCCACACCTTCGGCAGCACAAGGCCATCGGCAAAGCCGTAGTTCACCACCGATTGCGCGGGGCTTGAAACGTCGGGCACGGGGCTGGCGAGTTCCCAGAACAGGTGTGGGCTTTCGTTGAGCAAATCCGTGGCGATGGCGAGGCTCGAATCGAAATGTGCACCCGCGCCCGCGCGCAGCACGGTGCCGAGCGAACGCGAGATCTGTAGCGCCAGGCCTAGGCGCGGCGCAAAGTTGGTGTAGCGCGATGTCCAGACATCGGCCCGCTGCGGCGGGGCAAACGGATTCGGGCGCGTCAGTTGCAGTCCCTTGGGCGGGCGCAGCGAAAACGGCGGCGCGCTCCACTCCCAGCGCAATCCGTCGTTCACGGTGAGGCTTGGATGGAGCCGCCACGAATCTTGCACAAACAACGAAACCTCGCCGAGCGAGAGCCGGTTCGGCTCCAGGCGCGACGTGGTGAGCCAGATATTGCGCTGGTTCAGCAGATCGTCCAGGCTGTTCACCATGATGTTGGCGTTCACAGCCGATTGGAGCCGCTCGGGGTCCACGCGCCGGTAATCCAAGCCAAAGCGCCACGCATGCGCGCTGCCGGAGGTGTAGCTGGCCGTGTTGGTGACGTTCCACTGACGCTGGCGGTGGCGGGCTTCGCGTCCGGATACGAGCGGGCTCAGGCCGCCCACGAACAGGCGGAAGAACGTGTCGCACTCCTGCGTGCTGCGCGTGAGCACGGTGGCCAGCGCGGCAAAGTAGCAGTTGGGGAGTGCGGCGGAGTTTTCCTGCGTCCAGGCCGAATCGGCCGAGGCGCACACGTAGTTAGCGCGCAGGTCATTGATGAAGCGCGGGGTAAGGCGCACGTTCACGCCCGCGGTCATCGTGGCAAAGCGCGCCGAAAAGCGGTTGATCTGCGTGCTGCCGAACTCACTCGCCGACGGCGCGCGGCTGTAGCACGCAAACAGGTTCACGCGTGGGGCGAGCGCGTGGTCCAGCCGGAGGCTTGAGTTCGTCATCGCTGACGGGCGGCTGGAGCGGCCGATCCACTCAGCGCTTCCCGCGCTCAAACGCACGCCGTTGGCCGAGGGAAATTGGTCTAGCAGCGGCTGGGACCATGCCGGCGCCCGTCCGCGCACATCGGCATCCGGCACCGGCGTGCACCACACGGCGGACTGGCGAAGCCGCAGGTCTTCATGCGCCAGAAAGAAGAACGTGCGGTTCTTGCGCACCGGGCCGCCGAGCGCGCCGCCCAGGTGACGCAAGCGCGTGGGCGAGCGGCCCAGCGAATGGGAGTTGGCGAACCAATCGTTGGCGTCGGCGGCTTCGTGACGCCCGAACAGGAACAGCGAACCGTGGAGTTGGTTCGATCCCGCGCGGCTGCCGAGAGACACCTGCGCGCCGGGCAAGCGGCCGAATTCCGCGGCGGTCGTGGAAGTCTGAATGCGGAACTCGTCGAGCGCTTCCAGGCTCACCAGACCGTGCAAGCCGCCGAAGGCGTTCACCGCCGGTAGGGCCCCGCCCCCGGCCAGCGCCGGTTGGCCGCCGCCGAGCATGCCGGAGTTTACCGACACGCCATCCACGCTGAAGTAGTGCATTTGGGGGCGCTGGCCGTTCACGGTGAACTGGCCCGCCTCGCCGCGCGTGGCCGGCGTCACCACCGAGCCCGGCGTCATTTCCAGCAGCGTTAGCAAGCCGCGGCCGTTCACCGGGAGCTTCTCGATCCACTCGCGCCGTACCACGCTGCCCACGGAGGCGTTTTCGGTGTTGATGGTCACGGGGCTCAACTCCACCATGATGGTTTCGTGACGGCTGTCGAGCCGGAGCTAAAAATCCACGCGCGCCGTATGCGCCACATCCAGCTTCACGCCCAGCCGCACCAGCGTCGGGAAGCCCGGCTTGCGGACCGTCATTTTGTAGAGGCCCGGCTGCAGCGAAGCCACTGAGTAGGAGCCGTTGTCGAAGGAAGTGGTGGTACGGCGGAAGCCGGTCTCTTCACTGACGACACTGATGGCCGCGCCCGGCATGGCCTCGCCCGCCGGGTCCGTCACGATGCCAGTCAGCCGCGAGTATTGCTGCGCAACCGATACCTCCGCCAATAAGGGCAACAGTGCGGCAGCGCAATGCAGCAGCGGCATGGCCCCTTTTATTGTCCCACGGATGCTGTCCAGTTCCGCGCGGTTTGCTCGAGCGTATGGGACTCAGCGCCGATGCGCGCAGATAGCTGCGCGGCATGGAGGCCGACAGGCAGCGGCGAGGCGCCCAGGAGCATCGACAGCGACCGCTCCAGCGCTCGGGCGGCGCCAAACAAGACGGCGGGAGTAGCAGTGGTTGCCGCTACTCCGCCGCTTTGGTTCACATCACTGCCAGGGAGAATAGGTTTCAAAAGATCGGCAAGCTCACGCTGCGCGGCGTGCAAGGCTCGGAAATGGTCGCACTGAATGGCCATGTAGACGCCGAGCTCAGCCGCGCCCAACGAGGCGCGCGCGTCGGGAAAACGCGCCGTTAGCCGTTGGATGGCGTGAGCACGTTCCATGATTCGTTCCGTACGATCGAAAACGTCGCTGGTGAATCGGCCCACCGCCTGGCGGCTGCCGAACTGACGTTCCAGTTCGGCTTCGACCGGCGAAGCACCGGCGCGCACGGCAAGCGCGGCGCCGCTCACCGGGGGAGGCTCGGCGACGCTACCTTCGGCCGCAAACTGCACGCGGGCGTTGGGCGCGGCCTGGCGCGCGGCTAGTTCGATTTGCGTTTGGCGGCGGGGGTCCGGCCCGAAGCCGCGCGCGGTGACATGCGCTCCGTGGCGCACCACTTCCACGGGGTCGCCCAGATCGGCGCCCATGCGGTGCAGCGCTTCGAGCACGCGGAGTTCGTCGGCGATGGTGGCCGCCGAAGCCGGCGGCGGCTCAACAACGGGCGGAGCGGGCGCGGCGTCACGGCGAGATGGCGGCAGCGGGGCTGACGAAGTGATTTCTGCTTCTCCCGCAGTGGGCGCTTCGGTGATCTCCAGCCAACCGGCGTCCTTAAACGTGAACATGCCGCAGGTGGGCGCCAGATTTTCCTGCCGCAGGGTCAGCAGCGCGTCGGCGAGTTCGCTCGCCGTGGTGTGGGTGGCAACGCCGTAGTATTCGCCGCGCCCGGTGACGCTCTCCGTCTTCGCCGCACCCAAGCCCACTGACCAATCGAGGCACGCCCGCGCGCTCAGCGGATCCGCCGCGTCATACCGCGCGCGGGCAAAGAGCGGCGGCACGGTCACCAACCGCGCCTCGGCCGCCTGGCTGGTACGAATTCGCAACCGGCGCGGCTTGGTGGGGCCAGGAGCGGCCGCCGCCGTAGCTTTGCGTAGCAATACCGAGACCTGCACGGGCGTGGGCCCTTTGCTCCACTCCGGCACAATGGCGAATGCCGCCACGGCCAGAGCCGCGACGGCGGGGATCCAGATTCGGGGCGTGGCAATCGCGTCCCACAGCGCGCGCCACCACGGCGGCGCTTCGGCGGCGATCTCAGCGCGAATGGCGGCAAAGCCCGGCGTCAGATCGCGCCAGGGCGCGGGCGGTGGCGGCAAATGCGCCTGCAACACGTTCTTGCGGTAGTACACACAACCGGCCACGGCGGAATCCACGCGCTCCAGTGCCGCGCGGCAATCCCAACAGGCATCGAGGTGCGACTTCAGCTCCGCCGACTCGCGAGCCGCGAGTTCGCCGTCGGCATAACGCAGCAGTTGCTCTTCGTCCGGGTGCCCGGTCCGCTGCTTACTCATGATGCTCCTTCTTCAAGCGCGAGATGGCTCGCCGCAGGAACTCTCCCACGGTGGACGCGCCAATACCCAGCGCCGCTCCGATTTCTGGATAACGCAACCCCTCCATCCGCAGAAAGAGGCACCGGCGCTGCTGCTCGCTCAGGCTCTCAATGGCCCGATGCAGCCGCTGCGCGCGGTTCCGGTCGGCAAGCGATTGCTCGGGACCGGGGTCGCTGCACTTGATCCTGGCTTCGGGTTCCGGGTCGAACGGCGCCGCGTACTGCTGGCGAGACCGGACCTTTAAACCATAATTGTGCGCCACGCGGAAAACCCACCCGCGCGGACTTTGAATTTGTTCGCCCCGCTTCACGGTAGCGTAGTAGCGCAGGAACACCTCCTGCGCCGCCTCCTGCGCTTCGGGCGGATACAGGCCCAACGTCAGAAGGTAGCGGTAAACGTCCTCACGCGTCTCCTCGCAGCGGTTTGAATCGGTGCCGGAGAACGAATACGTGATGCTGGAACTGGCGCGCGCCGCCGGCATCGACGTGCCGCGCACGCGCCTGATCCCCATCACGGCCGTCGGCAATCTCCCCGCCGAAGCGGCTCGGATGGGAGGTCAGGCGCTGGCGGTGGAACGGTTCGACCGCGCGCAGGCCGGGCGTGAGCGCATCCACATGGAAGACTTCGCGCAGGTCTTCGGGCTGTATCCGGAGGCCAAGTATAAGTCGGTGAGTTATGCAAACATCGCGCGTGTGTTGTGGGCCGAGGCCGGGCCAGACGCTACGTATGAGTTCATCCGGCGCATCGCGTTTTCGGTGCTCATCGGCAAAGCGGACATGCATTTGAAGAGCTGGTCGATCCTCTATCGCGACCGGCGCAAAGCCACCTTGTCACCCGCCTATGACTTTGTTGCCACACTCCCCGACCTGCCCGAAGACCGCCTGGCTCTGACCTTCGGCAACGCGCGGAGCCTCACCGAGATTTCCGCCGATCAAATCCGCGCCTTTGTCGACCGTGCCGGGCTGCTGGCGCCGCCCGTGCAGCGCGTGATTGCCGAAACCGTTGACCGTGTTACCGAGGCCTGGGCGCAACTGGCGGCGAAGGACCTGCTGCCCGCCGCGCTACGCGAACCCATTGCGCGCCAGATTGACGAGGCTGCCACCCGCACCCGGCCGCATGTTCGGAAATATGCCTCCTCAGCGGAATCTATGGGTGAACTCCGGCTCCGGTAATCGGCCACGATTGTGATGGAGGGCGATTTCCATGGCGTCATAGGTTCGGAATCCGCAGGATCTTCTGGTGACCACTCGAATTTTGTTATTGAGTCCTTCCACGGCCCCGCTGGAAACCTCCCCTTTGGCCCGAAACCAGTTCATGATCAGGGGTTGGTGGTTCTGAAGCATCCGTGCCACTTTTTGCATCGGCTCCAGGCCACTGAGTTCTGCCTCTTCGCACCAGTAGTCCAGGAACGCCGCGGCCCACCGCACCGACTTGTAGGTCCAGAAGTGGGCGAACGTCTCCTTCAACATCCACGCCCTCCCGGTATCGGCCTTGCTGGCCAGCAGCGCTTTGATCTTCTGCCTGGCTTTCCCCAGCACCCGGCTCCCTCGGCGGAGCAGTTTCCAGCGCATGTTCTTCAACTCCGCCGCCTGTTGCTTGCCGCTGGCCCGCAGACGCGCGCTTTCGGCTCGCCTCACCTGATCCACCGCCTGGTTGATGTGTTGCACGATATGGAAGCGGTCCAGCACGTGCATCGCTTGCTTGACCTCGGCGCCCAGCACCGTCAGGAACGCTTTCCACATGTCGCTGCACACGAACTGGATTTGGCTGACCACCTCCGGCCCCAGTGTCTTCAGCCCCTTCTGCAATGTCGCCTTCGTCCGTTTCCGGCCCACCCACAGCAGACGCCGGCAACCGTCGTCAATCTGGTAGATCACCGTCAGAAATTGGTCCGCCTTCTTGCCGCGGCCCCAGTGAATCTGGTCCACCCCGATCGCCTTCACACCCTTCAACACCCGGTTGGCCAGCCCATATTCCACCATCCATTCCACCGACCGGTATACCGACTCCCAACTGGTGCGGAATGTCCGCGCCGTTTCCCGCCAACTCAGATGCCGCGCCCAGTAGGCCAGTACGTCCATCATCGCCCTGGCCACCGGCCTCGTGCCTTCGCTCCACGGCATATGTTCCACCACGATCCCGTGCTCGCTGCATTTCACCCGGCGCGGGCGGTAGCGCAAATACGTGGCGATGTTCCAGAGCGGCACGAACCGCCACCTGCGTTCCTCCAGCCGGTCGTAGCCCGGCGACGGCTTCTGGCACTGTGAACATCGTCCGGTAATCCCCCGGTGCGGCTCGATCCCGATCTCGATCTCCTCCTCGCCCCGCTCGTTGCGCTTCATCACCACAGCCGCATAAACGAATCCCACGAAGCGTTGCACGTGGTTCAGTATCGTCTTAGCCTGGAGTTGAATAGCCGGTCACCTCGTCTGGGATGTTTTTGTTCTCAACCCAAGACTACCCCACGCGCCAGTGTCCGGCTCTTCCTGCCTTTACAGTGCGGGGCCGACCAGCGGGAGGCGGCGCCCAACCTCCTCCCCTTCGACAACTCGGTGTTCCTGTTCGCACCGCCCTGCCAGGGCCGACCAGCGGGAGGCAGTACCCAGCCTCCTCCACTTCGACAGCTTCGGTGTTCCCATCGCGCCGCACTGTCGGGGCCGACCGACGGGAGGCAGCGCCCAACCTCTTCCCTTTCGACGACTTCGGCGTTCCCCTTCGCACCGTGCTGCTAGGGCCGACCAGCCGGACACTCCTCCAACCGCATCACGGCAGCTTATTCAAACCCACAGATTGTGCTACAGAGCCAAAAACAGGAGCTACGCTCCGTGTTAGAGCTACCTGGCTGCGCGGCGTGTGCCTTCGAGCGTCAGCGTGAGCGACTCGCGGGGCAACTCGCCGACAATGGGCGTGATCATCCACCCAAGGCCCAGCGGGATGCCGCGCGACAGCGACAGTGCCTCGCACTCCACCCACACGCCGCCATCGCGTTCCAAAAACCGCCAGAAGGTATTGAGCTGCCAAAGCAAACCGTGATCGTCGCCCGGCGTCAACTCCTGCTCGCCTGCCTCGCCAGGATTCGACACTTCGGCAACGCGTGTGGTACGCGAGCGGCTGTGCTGGCGCGTCGAGTCAATCGGGAAGTAGTTCACTTCATGATCTGTGTTCAAGACCACGGTGATCACTTTCTTCTTCAGCAGCCGGTAGCGGAGGCGGAAGTTGTTGCCGTTGCGCTGCACGGTGCTGGAATCCACGACTTCAGGACGGTAAATGCGCTTGTGGCTATCGTAGTCCTGCACGCGCGCCACCACCTGCGCCATGGTGGCGCACGGGATGAACGCCGCGCCGATCCAGTCGTGCACCAAACCGCCGAGCACTTCCACGGTGCCTGCGCCCGCGCCCGGCTCAATGACCACTTCGCCGTTCTTCACCCGGCCTTGGCGCGAGGCGTCTTCATCGGCCCAGAGAAATTTGCCGCCTTGAACGCGCGTCCACTGGATGAAGCCCTCTCGCTGGCGGGTGTAAGCGTCAAAGGCTTGCTGCGTCTCCGGCCGGAGTTTGGCGCCGGGTAACGGCTGCGCCACGCCCATGGCAGGCGCAAGCAGCAGGAGGGCAAAGATCGAGCAGAGATAGTTCACGCCAGGCGATAGATGCTATCGCGCGGCCGGAGGTTTCACGCGCGAGACGCCCGGGGCGCCGAAACAGGGATCCGGCTCTGGCACCGCCGCACCGTCTTTGCGCGGCGTGGATGCACCGTAGTTCACGCGGGCTTTCGAGTCGTGGAGCACGGCTTGGCCGCCGCCCATCCAGGAGGAGAAGTCGCCCTGCACCTGGAGAAAATGGCCGCGCTCACGCAGCTTCTCGCGTGCGGCTTCGGGAATGCGCGCCTCCACCATCACGTCGCAGCCGGAGAAGTTGAGCTTGGTGAAGCGAGGCCGTTCGAGCGCCATTTGAATATTGTCGCCGTGATCGGCGACGTAGGAGACAAACTGCGCGTGGGCCTGCGCCTGGTTGAGCCCGCCCATGATGCCAAAGCCCACGTGCTGGCCGTCCTTTTCCATGTAGCCGGGAATGATGGTGTGGAACGGGCGGCGCCGGGGCTTGAGTTCATTGGGGTGGCCTTCCTCGAGCGTGAACAGCGCGCCGCGGTTGTGGAGGTGAAAGCCGAAGTCGTCAACAACGACGCCGGAGCCGAAGCTGAGATAGACGCTTTGAATCAGGCTCACCACGGTGCCGTCGGCGTCCACGGTGCTGAGGTAGATCGTGTCGCCGGCGCCGCTCAAGGGCTGGCCGGGGTTCACATTGCAGGTGGCTTTTTCAGGGTCAAGCAGCTTGGCGCGGGCTTCGGCGTAGGGCTTCGAGATGATCTGGGAGACGGGGATGCGCGTCGCGCGCGGGTCGCCGAGATAACGCTGCAAGTCAGCGTACGCGAGTTTTTGCGCTTCGATCTTGTAGTGGAAGGCTGCGGCCGACAGTGGCGCCCATTGGCCCATCGGGTAGCGCTCCATGATGTTCAGCATTTCAAGCGCGGCCATGCCCTGTCCGTTCGGCGGCAGTTCAGCAACCGTCCAGCCGCGATAGGTGGTGGTGATGGGCTCCACGAATTCAGACTGATACTCGGCAAGGTCCGCTGCGCTCATGGTGCCGCCGAGGCGCCTGGATGTCTTCAGGATCGACTCGGCGATCGCGCCCTTGTAGAACGCCGCCGCGCCCTGTACCGCGATCAGTTCGAGCGCCTTGGCCATCTCCGGCAGCTTCCACACCTCGCCGAGCTTCGGCGGTTGCCCATCGCGCAGATACTGGCGGCGGGCGTTTTCATCGGCGAGCAGCTTGCTGCGCGCGCCCTCCCACGAGCCTTGAATCCACTCGGTGACGGGGAAGCCGTTGCGCGCATAGTAGGTCGCGGGCGCAAACAGATCGGCCCAGGCCAGCCGGCCGAACTTGCGATGGAGCCGCTCCCAACCGTCCACCGCGCCGGGCACCGTGACCGAGTGAATGCCCGATTGCGGCATGCCCCAGGAGTTGGTCTTTTCAAGGAATGCGCGCGTGAGACCTCTGGGCGCCCCGCCAGAGGCATTGAGGCCCGTGAGCTTGCCGGTCTTGCCGTCGCGGACGATGACGCACAGGTCACCGCCGAGGCCGTTCATCATCGGCTCGACCACGGCGAGCGTGAGGTTGGCGGCAATGGCCGCGTCCACCGCATTGCCGCCGCGCGCGAGGATCTGCGCGCCGGCTTGCGAAGCGAGCGTCTGGCTGGTGGCCACGATGCCGCGCTGGGTGATAGTGAGCGACCGGGCTTGCGAGCGGTCTTGGGAGAAGGCCGGGGTGGTGGGTGTCATGAGGGAGAGGAGGAGAAGTGCGAAGGCGTAGGGTCGCGACATGGTGGAGCCTCACCAGTATATGCGGTGGTCCGGGACGGTGACGGCTCGGCCCGAGTGCTGCTAAATCGTGGATGAAGTACCCGCTACGATGCCGCAATCTCAAGCCAGGCCGCAGCGCACGGATCGTGATGGTTCTGAACGAACCGGGCTTCTCCGCATTGGATGACCGGTAGGCGATCTAGTACAACGTTCGCAACTGGTCCGCAATGGTGGCAAAAGCGTTTTTCAAGTCTCCCGTTCCGTCGAAGAATTTGCCTCCCGTGTCCTTGGCGAGGCGATTCATCACGCGCCTGCCCTGGATGTTGGTCGATCCCTCGCGCCGGGTTTCCAGGTAGTGGATGCCGAAAACAACAATGTCGGATTGCTGAGCAGCTTCGAGGACGTCCAGCATATGATTGGCGCTGGTGTTGTCTTCGCCGTCTGAAAACAACAGCAGTGCTTTGCGTCCGCCTTCTACCTTCGCGAGCCGCTCGGGAATTGTATTGTACACAGCGTCAAAAACGCTGCTGCCGTCTCCGAAGCCGCGCCGGAGTACCGGCCCGAGCATAGGAGAACGGCCAGGGCTTCGATCGTAGGCCTGCGCGGCTTTCACAATCGCTTTGCTGTTGCCAGTTTGCTGTTGCCAGTAGAATCCTGCAGCAGACGGATGTTGCTGCCGAAGCCGGTGAGACCCACGGTGCTGGAGAGTGGTTTGCAGAAAGGCGTCGATGTCGCGCCGGTGGCATTTGAGGAACTTGTCCTGGCTGCCGCTTGCGTCAATCACAATTCCCAGGTTGAGTGCTAAAGCAGCGCTTTTGCTGAAGTACTCAATCTTCTGTGGAATGCCATCTTGATCGTGGCGGGCTCCTGCGCCATTAGGGCAACTTGCAATGCGAAGAGAAAGACGACAGATACGTGCTGTTCTCTAGACGATTTAAGGCGGCCACTGATTTCACCAGCCCGACCGATTCTGTCTGGGGGGCTGGCTCGCCCGCCATAGTGAGCGGACGGCCCTGAAACTACCGCGCCGCGAGCAGTGCGCGCAGGTGACGGGCGCGTTCGGGCGACCGGAGTTGACGCAGCGCTTTCGCCTCGATCTGCCGGATCCGCTCACGCGTGACGTCGAACTGCTGGCCGATTTCTTCGAGCGTGTGCTCGCGGTCGCAGCCGATGCCGAAGCGCAGGCGGATGACTTTCTCCTCCTTGGGAGAAAGCGTCTTCAGGATGCTGGCGGTTTCGTCGCGGACGTTGGTGTCGATGACGGAGTCCACGGGCGAACCCACCCAGCGATCCTCAATCAGGTCGCCCAGCGCGGACTCGCCGTCCCGGCCGACCGGCGTTTCAAGCGACACGGGGTCGCGCGAGATGGTCTTCAGCTTCTGGACCTTCTCCACGGGGATGTCCATGCGCCGGCTAATTTCTTCATTTGTAGGAGAACGGCCTAGTTCCTTTTCAAGCTCGCGCGTGGCGCGGAGGAACTTGTTCATACTCTCGTTCATGTGCACCGGGATGCGGATGGTGCGAGACTGGTCCGCAATGGCGCGCGTGATGGCTTGGCGAATCCACCAGGTGGCGTAGGTAGAGAACTTGTAGCCGCGCCGGTACTCGAACTTGTCGGCGGCGCGCATGAGGCCGATGTTGCCTTCCTGAATCAGATCGAGCAAGTGCAGGCCGCGGTTGACGTATTTCTTGGCGACGGAAACGACGAGACGAAGGTTGGCCTCCACCAGGTCCTTCTTGGCGCGCTCGGCTTCGATTTCGCCGTGCCGGATCACCGCCATTGTGTGGCGCAGGTCCACGAGCGTGGCGTTGGCCACCTGCTCACGCTTGCGCAGTTCCCGCTTGAGCTCGCGAACTTTGGCCTGGGCCGCCTGGTTGTTCTTGCCCTCGAGCTTTTTGAGCTCGGCTTCCAGGTACGACATTTCGTCCACGGCGCGGTCCAGCTCACGCGAAAAGTCGCGCCACTTGAGCATGGTCCAGGGAATGCCGCGGATCAGGAGCGAGGTATTAATGATAGTACGCGCCCACTTGTAGTTCGATTTGCGGCGCAGTTTCTTGTTGGAAGCAGCGATGGCTTCGGCCTTTTCGGCTGCCTGACGCTGCTTTTTGAAGACAGCCTGATACTCGTTGAACTGGGCGGAGACTTCCTTGCGGCGCTTCAGGTCGGCGGAGGTGCCCTCTTCCACGCCGCCCAGGTCGACCACGTTGTCGATCTCTTCGGCCCCCTTGCGAACCCGCTCGGCCACATCCTGAATCAGCGACTGGACGAGAGCGGAACGGCTAACTGCCTTTTGCATCCGCAGCTTGCCGCGTTCCATCTTGCGGGCGAGATCCACTTCACCTTCACGCGTGAGCAGCGGAACGGCACCCATTTCGCGAAGGTACACGCGAACCGGGTCATCTGTATAGATTGACTCTTCTTGCTGTTGCGCGGCCGGAAATTCTTCCCCGTCGTGCAGCTCTTCCGGGGAGAAAAAAGGAGTTTCTTCGTCGAAGGGAAGCCCTAGCGGCTCACGCGCGTCGCCGAGGTACCGTTCCTCAAATTGATCCACAATGCACCAACCTTATAAAATCAAATGCGTTTGCGCCCCTGGTGGGAGCGGTCGCCAACATCGGAAACGAGGTTCGTTCCGAGAAAAAAGCCCTTTCAGGCAGGCCAAGCCCGCCCTGGCCGCAAGACAGCGGTACAGAAGTATATCATCTACAGCCGATTCCGTTAAGCCCCGATCTCAAACTTTAGCCCTATTTCTCAATAAGTATTGGGAATGGGGAAAGTAACCATCGAAGTCTCTAATGCCCCCCGAACGGGACTAGCGGGGTCAGCTCGCCCCCCTTTTTGGATGTCGCCGCGGATGACAAAGTTGCCTGACTACCATGGAACGGGTAGCCAAGCCTCATGATTGGGGGCGCTTATTCTTGACGAGCGTCTCGAGCTCGCCGAGAAAGGCATCGACGTCCTGGAAGTCGCGGTAAACCGAGGAAAAGCGCACATAGGCGACCTTGTCGAGCGCCTGGAGGCGGTTGGCGACCATTTCTCCTATGTCACTAGTAGTAATCTCGCGGTCTGAACTGTCCGACAGCTTCGCCTCCACCGCATCGACAATCTCTGCCAGTTTCCCCACGCTGATCGGCCGCTTCTCACAGGCCCGGAGCAGACCATTCAATACCTTTTGACGCTCGAACTTCTCCCGCCGGCCGCTCTTCTTGATGACCATGTACGGAATCTCATCGATACGCTCATAGGTGGTAAAGCGCCGGCCGCAAGCGAGGCACTCCCGGCGCCGGCGGACCACATCCGCTTCTTTGCTCTCGCGGGAATCGATCACCTTGTCTTCGCGGTGATTACAAAATGGACAAGTCATTGTATATCTTCACTTTTCAGTTGCCGGAGTTTCCCCCAGCGAATACCGTCCCGGAAGGCCACCACAAGGCCGAAGGGCACAATTACTACGAAGGTAGAAAGCCAGAACAGCATTGCCACCCCGATGGCTGGTTCCACGGCAACTCTGAACAGCTCTGTCAAAACCAGCACAGTCACAATCTGAACACCCCCGCCTACGCCGGGAATCTGCACCACATTCCCGAACGACACAAAGCCGGCAAAAATCAGCGAATCCATCAGACCGTAGCCGGAAGTGATCGGCGATGCCTTGAAAAAACAGACGCTACAGCCCACAATCAGCGCCCACTCCAGCACCGAGTAGCCGAGCGCGCCCGCCACCGCGCCCCAATCCTTGGTGGACTGCACGCCTTGCATGAAGGCCTTCATCACGCGCCCGAGGATCTGGCGAACCGAGTACGGCAGGATCTCCGCCGCCGCCATAACGCGCTGTTCGCTCGACTCACCCAACTGCCGCAGGGCGATGAAAAACCCGAAACACAGCAGTGCCACGCCCCCGGCCGCATAGCCGCCGGTGGCCAGCACCCACCGCAAGCGCGCCCCGGCTTGGACACCCATTGAATCTATCTGCGAAAGCGCAAATCCGAAGATCAGCAGCGCCATCAACAGATCGAACATCCGCTCTACAACCAGCGCGGCAAGCTGAGAGGAGAACGACAGACGCTCCTTCAAAGCAATCACATAGGGCCGTACCATCTCTCCGGGGCGGCCCAACAACACAATCGCGGTGAACCCAATCGCGGTACTCGAGAACAGGCTCCACAGCCCGAGGTCCGGCTTCAGGTGGCGAATCAACACCCGCCAGCGCATGGCGCGCACCAGGAAGGTGAGCCCGGCGAGCGCGCCCGCCGCGCCCAACCAGGCCCAGTCCGTGCGAGCCAGCGTGCTGGTGAACAGCGCCCAGTCGAAATCCCGGACCTTGCTCCAGAAGAACCAAACGGCTGCGGCTAATACGGCGGCGCCAAGCGCCAAGGGCCCGTACCACCGGCCCAAACCGCGCGCCGAAGACAACTCAGCAGCCGACAGTGTGAAATTCCTCCATCATCAAGGATGCCCACGGCGTAGAATAGCAGGCGGGCGCACAAAAACGGTGAACTTCTCATGATACGGACTCGTTACTCCTAGTGGAAGGCGAAACCGGACCATGGCCAGCGCAGCTCTCACAGTACCGATCGGGGCGTTGTCATCAGTTGGCAACAACGGCAAGCATCCTTGGACGCCGACGCACAACTGCCAGAACGGTGCCTGAGCGGCAATGAAGCCGCTTGGGAGGACCTCGTACGCCTGCACAGCAAGCGCGTCTACGGAATCTGTCACCGCTTCACAGGCTCCGATGGCGAGGCGCAGGACATCGCGCAGGAAGTATTTCTGCGCGTGTTCCAGTCGCTGAAGAGCTTCCGCGCGGGCGAAGGTTCGTTTCAGGTATAGCTGGCGCGGCTCACCCGCAATCTTCTGATTGACCACTGCCGCAAGGGCCGGACGGCGCGCGCGAGCGAATCGATCGAAGATCAATTGGCGGTGCTCAAAGAGAAATCCGCGCTCGGCGCGCAGGCCGACGGAATGCTGGAAGGGCGCGAGGCGAGCGAAGTACTGCAGTCCGCGCTCCAGAAGCTGTCGCCTGAGTTGCGTGAGGCCGTGGTGCTGCGCGACCTTGAGGAACTGGAATATCGTGAAATCGTCGGCGTGTTACAGGTGCCTGAAGGCACCGTCAAGTCGCGGATCAACCGCGGCCGCGCCGAACTGGGCCGTATCTTGCGGCGCATGAAAGTGTTGGTATAGAAGTCATGAAGTGCACGGACATCGACGCTCTGCTGTGCGCGATGTCGACGGCGCGCTCGGCACGGCCGAGCGGGCGCAGGTGGACGAGCATGTGCGCGGTTGCGAGGCTTGTGCCGCGGCTTTGGAAGATGCCCGCGCGGCCCTGGCGTTCATGGACGGCGCGGCCAGCGTGGAAGTGCCGGACGAACTGGTGACGCGGATCCTTTACCGCACGCACGGCGAAACGCCGGCGCAGGCGGCCAAAGAGGAAGCGGGCGGCGGATGGCTGGCTTGGCTGCATGGGTTTTTCCGGCCCGTGCTGGCGCCGCGGTTTGCCATGGGCATGGCGATGACGATTTTGTCGTTTTCGATGATCGGGCGGATGGCCGGTATTCCGCAGCGGCCGTTGACGGCGGCCGATCTGGAGCCCGCGCAGATTTGGGCGGCGATCGACCACAAAGCGCACCGCACCTATGACCGGTTTGTGAAGTACATCGACAACCTGCGGCTGGTGTACGAAATCCAGAGCCGGCTGAGTGAATGGTCGGCGCAGGATGAGCAGGCCGCCACGGCCGAACGGGCCTGCAGGGGACGCCGTGTGGATCCCATAGCCGTGCCGGCGCCGGCGCCACAACAGGAAGAGGGGAGTAGCAAGCAATGAGTACACCCGCTTTGTTTTGCCGCAACTGCGGCAGGGCGTTGAACGACGAAGAAAAGGGCCGATTGGCGGTCTTCTGTACCGGTTGCGGTTCGGCCTTTGCCAGCGCCGCGCCGCCACCGCCGTCCTCCTCCGGCGCCTCCACGATGCGCCCCATGGCAGACCCGAACATCTCCCCCGGCCTTGCCTTCCTGCTCGGCCTCATTCCCGGCGTGGGCGCCATTTATAACAGCCAATACGCCAAGGGTCTCGTGCACGTGTTCCTGTTCGGCCGGCTCATCAGCGTTGCCGACAACGCGCATGAGCTGGGCCCGTTTCTCGGGTTCATGGTAGCGGGCTGCTACCTCTATATGCCGTTTGAGGCATACCATACGGCGCAGCGCCGGCAGCGCGGCGAGCCGGTGGACGAATTCTCCAGCATCCTGCCGCTGCAGGGCAAAGTCAGTGGATTTCCCGTCGGGCCGCTGGTGATGATCGGCGTCGGGCTGCTCTTCCTGCTGAATAATCTGGGCCTGTTGCGCATATCGCAAGTGGTCCGGCTCTGGCCCGTGGCACTCATCGCACTCGGCGCCATCATGCTGCGGGACCGGCGGCAACAACAGTAGCGGGCGGCTGGAGCCGCGCCGCCGCCACCGCCGTCGGTGTACACACCGTCCTATAGCGCGGGCACGGGCGGTGCATCATCGCCGGAACCCACATTTCCGTTTTGAGCCGCGCGTGCGAGTCTCTCGGATGCTCGTCCGCAGCAATATCCATAAGGGTTTGAAGGCAGTGAAGACCCCTGCGGCGGACAGCACCCAATGGGTGACA
>VFZP01000043.1 GCA_016871115.1 Acidobacteriota bacterium | reverse complement strand
CACGGCGTACTCGTGGAAGATGTCGGCGAGGCGCTCCACTTCGCCGACAGACGCGCCGAAGAACACCACCCGGTTGCCCTGTTCCACGAGCGTGCGCGCCTCGGCCACCGCGATGGACATGTTGCCGTGAAACGCCACGGTGGGGCGGCAGGCGATGCGGGGGGTGAGGGGATGTGCAAGGTCAAGCTCGGTGAGTTCGAGGCGTGGTGCGTGGCTGGCGCCTGCGCGCGCCAGGAGTTCTTCCCACGTCAAATAGAGGTCCGCGGCGGCCACGGGGCCTTCGCGCCCGGGCTCATCAAGGCGCTCCCACAAACGCTCGGCGACGGCCTTGGTCGCCTCCGGCTCGTCAATCACAACGAACGTGCCCGGCGCCTGCTCCAGCACGGAAGACGTGCGCGGACGCACGCGCGGAATCGCAAACTCCCAGCCCGCCGGCGGCGTGTCTCCGAAGCCGAGTTCAGTGAGCAGGTCGCGCGAACGGGGATATTCGGTGAGCGGCAAGAGCGTGAACTCGCTGATCTTCAGCACCGAGCGCTGCGTCTCGACGTCGAAGGTGCGCATCGATTCCACGGTGTCGCCGAAGAATTCCACCCGCACTGGGCGCGTACCCTCGGCGGGAAAGACGTCGAGGATCCCGCCGCGAATCGAGAACTCGCCTTCGCTCTCCACCGGCTCGCGCCGCAAGTAGCCCACGCTCACCAGGTGCTGCGCCAGTTCCTGCATGTCGAGTTCGCCGTCCACTTCGAGGCGGATCGACAAGCGCCGGTGAAAGTCCGGCGACTCGACGCGCAGCAGTGCCGAGCCGACCGGTACCACGGTGACGGGCGCCGCGCCGCGCGCCAGGCGATCGAGCGCCACGGCGCGCCGCGCCGTAATGTCCGAGTGCGGCGAAAGGTCTTGCGCGGGCAGCACGTCCAGCGCGGGCAGCAGTTGCGGACGCACTGCTTCCTGCGAACGCGCCATCAGCGCAAAGTAGGCTTCAAGGAGCTCGGTGAGCGACTCGGCCTGCCGCGCGCCGTCCACCATTACCACCATCGGCCGCTGAACTGCCTGCCACAGGAGCGCCAGATACAGCGCCTTGGCCGTGAGCGTGAGCCCGGTCAGCCGCCAAGGTTCGGCCGACGGCGCGCCAGCCGCCGCCAGACGCAGCAACTCCTGATAGGCCGCCGGACGCGCCGCCGTTCCGAGAAGTTCGCGCAGCGCCGGATGCGTCATGCCGGTGGCGTGTTCCGCCTCAGAATTTCCTTTTCGACGTTCGTGGTGGAGTAGCCGGGCTCAAGGGGAATCAGCTTCACCTCGCCGCCAGCTGCTTCCACTTCCTCGCGGCCGGCCACGAAGTGCGACCAGTCCGCGCCTTTCACCAGTACATCGGGCAGCACGTCGGCAATGAGTTCGCGTGGCGTGTCTTCGTCAAAGTACGTCACGGCGTCCACGGCGGCGAGCGAGGCGGCCATCGCGCCGCGCTCGGCTTCGGCGATCAGCGGCCGCGCGGGACCTTTGTAGCGCCGCACGCTCGCGTCGGTGTTGAGCGCGAGGATGAGAACGTCGCCCAGCGAACGCGCGCTTTCCAGCAGCCGGATGTGGCCCGGATGCAGCAGGTCATAACAGCCGTTGGTAAACACCACGCACTGGCCCGCGCGCTTCCACTCGGCGCGCTGCGCAATCAATTCGGACCGGGAGTAGATCTTGCCCATGGTGATTTCGGCTGGATGCGGAGTCATCTTCGATGGTAGCGAAAAACTCTTGCGCAATGCGCGGTTTCAGGCTATTCTGTCGAGGGTTCGCTTCAGCGAGTCGTCCCATGATGTTCCGCCGTCACCTCAGCTAGTTTCGTCGCCCCCGGCTTCGGTCGACACAACCATTTGCTCGCTCTTCGTCTGTCCACCCGTGTGACTTCGTTTCGTTCACGAAGGAGCCACTCATCATGGGCGCACCTGCGGCCTACTATGCTTTTTCCGCGTCGCTCGATCCGGCGCGGCGGTATCGATTTCTGCCCTACTTTTTTGCGTTGCGGCTTTCAGGCGCCCGCGCGCTGCGGCAACGCGTTCTCCATTGGATTGCTACGACGGACCCCGACGCCGCGGCGGCATGGCTGGACCTGCTTGCCGAACTGCCGGAGAACTGCCGCGTGAGCGTAGCGCTGTGGGTGGAGCAATGCGGCTGTAACACCGCCGCGCCGTCCAGCGAACTATCCGCCGCCTTCCGGCTGGGACTGGCTCTCGGCGCCGAGCGCATGGCCGACGTGTGTGAGCACATCGGCGCGGCCATGCGTGCGGGCACGAGCCTCGCGTTCATCGAAGGCTGGCTGCGGCTTCGCCTCGAGAGCGGCCGGTTGCTCTGGCTGGGCACTCCGGCAAAGGGCACTGAGTTGCCGCTCGGCCGCATTCGCTCCCTCAACGCAGGCGCTGCGCTGCCTTCCGTCTTTGGCCTGTGCCGCGAAGGCGGCGCGGTGTTTCTCGATGAGCCCGGCCTGGAGCAGTTGAGCCCGGCGGCGCTGGAGTTTGTCTGCGACACGGCCGGCCGGAATCGTCCGCTGGCACGCACGTTCGTGCGAGCCATGCTGGCCATGCCGCCGGAACGGCAGGAGCAATTGAAGAAGTCCGACGGGCCCGCTTTGAGCTGGTCTAACCTGACGCCGGAGCACGCCGCTACGGTGGCCGCGCGATGGCAAGCGGGTCTATCGAATGCCGCCGTCTCGGAGTGGGTGTTGTGGATCGATGAGTTGCCGCCGCGCTGGCGCGATGCTGCGGTGGCGCTTCCAAACGAAGCGCTTACCGCGCTTGCGAAAGCCGTGGAGCGCGCACCCGACCAGACTCTGTGGGGGTTGCGCGGGCCGCTGTGTGCCCACGCACCGGACCTCGCCCTCGAATTTCTCTGCGCCGGCCCGCGCCATCTGGCCGACCTCGGCGCGTGGTTCGGCGCCTGTGGCCGGGTGCGCGCGCGGCGGCTACTCGAACGCGCGCGGCGGCATCCGCTCTTCGCCGCGCCGCCGGACGCCGGTGCGCTCGTTGCGCTCGACAACTTCCTCCTCGCGCACCGTGCACTGGCGCGGCGGCTCCTGGAGTTTGTCACCTGGGACAAGCACTTCTCCGGGACGAAGCCGCTCAAAGTCGCGGCCATCGCCGACGTGGCCGCGCGCATCCGCGCCAAACTGCCGGTCTTGCAGATGTGGTGGCTGCAAGAGGAGGTGCGCGCTGAGCTCCTGCGCGTGCACCCCGATGAAAACGCCGCGCGCCTGTATGCAGCGCTCGAATCCAATCGCCGCCCGCTCCGCCGCTTTCTCCGCCGCCACGCCGCCGCCGAGGTGGACCAACGGCTCGATCACGCGGTGAACCGCCGCTGGCTCCAGCGCATGAGCGCACGGCTCCACCTCGATGCCTGGCTTCACGCGCCCGCACTCGTGTTCACCGTGGAAGGCTACGGCCGCGTCACCATCGCGCCCGAAACCGATCCGCTCGAAATCCTCCGCATGGGCACTTATGTCGACTCGTGCTTTGCCGCCGGCGGCCACAACGCCCACGCCGTGGTGGCCGTGCTGCTGGATGCCAACAAGCGCGTGTTGTTCGCCCGCGACGCGCAGGGCAGGTTCCTCGCGCGCCAGGTGGCCGCCGTTGACGAGGAGGCGCGGCTAGTCTGCTATGACGTCTATCCCACGAGCCGGCCCGCGCCGCTGGAAGACGCCTTTGCCGCCTACGTCACCGAGTGGGCCGCGCGGATGCAGGTGACGTTCGCCGACACCGACGACAACGTGAAACCCCTCGCCGTGGACCGCTGGTACGATGACGGCGTGTGGGAACGCTTCAGCAAGAAAGCAGAGGAGGCTGCGGTAGCCGCGTAATGCTGAAGATCGAAATCGAACAGCGTGCCGGCGGTGCGGGTCTGCTGCGCTGCATGCGGCCCGGTAACGGCAGCGTCACCTGGCAGAAGCAACCGGAGCGCCACGCCGTCTATTTCGTCCACCACGACCTCACGCACTACGCCGTGGAGACCGTGCTCGGTTGCCGCCGCGGCTTCTTCGGCCTGATCGCCGAGGGCTGGAGTATTGAAGACACCACCGGGAAAGGCGCTCGCGGGCCGCTGCCGCCGGAGGCCAGTGAGGTGGAATCGGCCGGAGGGCTGTTCGACACCGAGCGCGCCGCCGGCACGTTGTGGACACCGGAAGAGTTCGTCGCCTTCGCGCCGCCTACCCTGGGCCGCCAACTCAACGCGGAGACCATCTGCGCCATTCGCGCTGTCCGCGCCGGTTTGTTCAAGCAGTGGCACGCCATACCGGTGGGCAGCAAGTTGGAACTGACTTTCGGCGGTTAGCTGTAGGCCGCTCCTCTTTGAGAAACCGGACGAACGACTCCTATTATTTCAAATGTTTGCACACGGGCGGAAGGCGGGACTAAAGTCCCGCGCGGGCTGAAGACCACCCTACACGGACGGCTCCGACATCCACCGCTCCAAGGCCGCACCGAGGCTTTCGAGCGCGGCCGGTTTGGCCAGAAAATCGTCCATCCCCGCTGCCAGACATCGGCTGCGATCCTCCTCGCGCACGCTGGCCGTGAAAGCAATGATCGGTGTCCGCCGCCCTCGCTCCAGACGGCGGATTTCGCGCGAGGCTTCGAGACCGTCCATCTCCGGCATCCAGCCATCCATCAATACAGCGCAGTAGGGCCGTGTCAAGCACGCCGTCACCGCTTCCCGCCCGTTCGCACATGCTTCCGAGCCCTAGCCCAATCGCGCGAGCATCGCCGAAGCCACCTATCGATTCACTCGATTGTCGTCCTCCACCAGCACGCACTTGGTACCGTTGCCGTTGCCCAATTTGCTCTCGCCCATTGGTTGGCTCATCGGTTCGCGATCTTCCATCTCCACGATAGATGCGCTTAGAAGCACGAGCGCGGGGCCCCCCAAGGTCTTTACTGAGACGAATCGTCCCTGTGAGAATACTGTGATAAATCTGTGGATAAAACAAAAGCGCAAAGGTTGTTCTCCTCCGCTGCGTTATCCTGCCAGCATGGCTCGCTTGGCTGCCCACGGGCTTCCGTTTTTCCTTTTCGCCGCTTCTATGACGTTGCCTCCACCTCCCCCTACACGCCGCGCGCCCGTCACTGACACGCTGCACGGCACCAGGCTGACTGACCCCTACCGCTGGCTCGAAGAGTCCACCGGCGAGACCCTTGCCTGGGCCAAAGCGCAGAACGCCTATACGCGCGGCATCCTCACCGGACTGCCCGGACGCGCGGCGGTAGAAAAGCGAGTGACTAAGTTACTGAAGACCGACGCTGCCACGCTGCCGTCCCAGCACGGCGGCCGGCTGTTCTTCCGCCGCCGTGCCGCCGACGCCGAGCAGCACCGCATCGTGGTTCGCGAGGCCGGTGACGCCGAGCGCGTGCTGATGGACCCGGCGCAGATCGACGCGAACCCCAACACGTCCGTCGCCATCGCCGCCGTCTCGCACGACGGCAAGCTCCTCGCCTACGGCGTGCAGCGCGGCGGCAAGGACGAACAGGAGATTCGCTTTATCGACGTGGACACGGGCCGCGCCATTGCCGACACGATTCCTGAAGGGCGCTGGCTGAGCTACGCGTTCTCGCACGACAAGCGCCGGTTCTTCTACTCCACCTCCGGGTCAGCCGAGCCGCGTGTGCGGGTCCACGCGCTCGGCACGCCGTCCTCGTCCGACACCGATGTGTTCGGCGCGGGCTATGGCCAGCAGCATCTGCTTGCCGCCGAAGTCTCGCACCATGGCCGCTGGCTGGTGATCACGGTGTTTCACGGCTCCTCGGCCGACGTCACCGAAATCCATGTGCAGAGCCTCGAAGGCGCGGCGGGCCAGCCCGTGCGCGCCATCGCCAAGGCCGATCTGAAATCTTCGTTCTCCGGCGACGTGATCGGCGGCCGGCTGATCGCCATGACCAACCTGGGTGCGCCGAAGTGGCGCGTCGTCTCGATTGACCTCAACCAGCCCGGCCAAGCGCACTGGCGTGAACTGGTGCCCGAAGGCAAGCTTTCGATCGACAGCTTCAAACTTGCCGGCGGCCGCATTGTGCTGGTGTATCTGAACAACGTGCGGTCAGAGCTCAAGGTCTATGACGCGGCCACTGGGCGGCATGAGCGCGACATTCCGCTGCCTGGCCCGGGTAGCGTCACTGGCGTAAGCGGCGAGTGGGGAAGCCGCGCGGTGTTCTATCAATTCACGTCGCTCCACACGCCCTCGGCCATCTACCGGTTCGATCTGGTGAAGAACTCGCAGGACACGTAGTATCGCCCCTTGTTGCCCGTGGCGCCGGAGAACTACGATGTGTGGCAGGAGTGGTGTACGTCGAAAGACAGCACCAAAGTGCCGATGTTCCTGATGAGCAAAAAGGGCGCGCGGCGTAGCGTGGTGCGGCCCACCGTCCTGACTGCCTACGGCGCCTTCAACTCCAGCATGCTGGCGAGTTTTCTGCCCACCGCGATGGCGTGGGTGGATCAGGGCGGATTGTGGGTACTGGCGAATCTGCGCGGCGGCGCCGAGTTCGGCGAAGAGTGGCATCGCGCGGGGATGCTGGCGAACAAGCAGAACGTGTTTGACGACGTCCTCGCCGCCGCCGAGCATCTGATGGCGGCGAGGTACACGACGCCGCAAAAGCTGGCGATTCGCGGCGGCTCGAACGGCGGCCTGCTGGTGGGTGCGGCCATGACGCAGCGGCCCGAGTTGTTCGCCGCCGTTTGGTGCGAGGTGCCACTGCTCGATATGATTGGCTATCACCAGTTTCTGGTGGCGCGCTTCTGGATTCCCGAGTATGGGTCGAGCGAAGACCCCGCGCAGTTCCACTATCTGCTGAAGTACTCGCCGTATCACAACGTGAAGGCGGGCACGAAGTATCCGGCGATGCTGCTGGTCACCGGCGAGTCCGACACGCGCGTGGCGCCGCTCCATGCGCGCAAGATGGCCGCGCTCATGCAGTCTGCCACTCGCGGCGGGCCGGTGTTGCTGCACTACGACAGTGAAGCGGGCCACTCGGTGGGCCTCGGCGTGAGCAAGATGGCGCGCGATGCGGCCGATAAGCTCATGTTCGCGTTGTGGCAGACAGGCGCGCTGCCGCAGGCAAAATAAGCTAGAAGATCTTCCGCGACGCGTCCAGGCGCGCAAACAACACAGCGCCCAAAGCGCATAGCGTTGCGGCCACGAGGAACGGCACGTTCCAACCGTAGTCGCGCACAAGATAGCCGAGTGCCAGGGTGGAGATGGCGCCGCCGATGTTGCCGGAGGTGTTCATCACCGATGAGACCGAGCCGGCCCAGTCGCCGCCAATGTCGAGCGGCACGGCCCACGACACGCCCACCGTCACTTCGAGGCCGAAGAACGCCAGGCACGTGAACGCCACGCAGGTCTCAGCAGACTGCGCGAGCGTAGCGGGAATGATGCCCGCGGCGGCCAGCGCAAAGCCGGCAACCGCCACGCCGCTGCGCGCGAGCTTCAGCTTCTTGGTCGTATGGGCAATGCGGTCAGAGATCCAGCCGCCGAGAAAATCACCGAGCACGCCCGCCAGCAACGGCAGGCTTGCATAGATGCCCATTGCCTTGAGCGTCAACCCGCGATGCTCTTTGAGATAGGTGGGGAACCAATCGAGATACACGGCGAGGCACCAGCCGTAGCAGAAGTACATCGCGGCCAGCATCCACAGCGTGGGGCTGGCGAGAATCTCGCTCCATGGTACTTTGCCGGAAGTGCGGGCCTTCGGCTTGCCGACACCGCCGTGAATCAGTTTGAGTTCGGCCTGATTCACCGAAGGATGTTCGTCCGGCGTGTCGCGGTAATACCAGAACCACACCAGGGCCCACACCACGCCCAGCGCGCCGAAAACGAAGAACGGCATGCGCCACCCGTAGGCGCCGATCATCGCCACCACCAGCGTGGGCGTCAGCGCCGCGCCCAAACGCGAGCCCGCGTGCGTAATGCCTTGCGCGTAACCGCGCTCGGTGGGGAGAATCCAGCGGGAGAGCGAACGCGTGGCGATGGGGAACGCGCCCGCTTCGCCGACGCCGAACAGAAAACGCGCCGCGGCCATGGAGGTGGCGCTCCACATAAATGACGTGAGCGAAGTGAACGCGCTCCACCAGATGACGATCAGGGTGAGAGCGCGGCGCGGACCCATCAGGTCACCCAGCCAGCCGCCTGGGATCTGAAACAATGCGTAGCCCCAACGGAACGAGCTGAGGATCCAGCTCATTGTCTCGTTGTTGAAGTGAAATTCTTCTTTGATCGAGGGTACGGCCGACGAGATCACCACGCGATCCATGTAGGTGATCATGTAGGCGGCGACGGTCAGCCAGAGAACGACGTGGCGAGTGCGAGTGGGCCGCATGGCAAGGTACGGCTCACCAGCGTATCAGACTCTAGTTGACCTCAATCACGTTGCGCGTCCGGTCATCCTCGCCCATGTCGGCCTCGGTGATGCCGTCCGAGCACACCGTCAGCCGGCTACCGGGGCCGAGCCCGACGCGGCGTTCCTCGCAGCGGGCGGCGGCAAACAAGCCGGCCGGCAACGCCGTGGCGCCGCACTCTTCCGGCGCTGCGCCGCCACGTTCCAGCACAGCGGGTGGATGGCCGAAGTTCACATACGTCACTTCGTGCGACTCGCCGCGATAGACGCCATAAAACAGCGTGGCGTAGTGTTCCGGCGCGGTGGAGCGATAGAGCAACTCGTTGACGCGATCCACCAGCAGCGCCGGCGAACGCAGCAGCGCTCGGTCCTGGGCGTGGAACAGCGCCTGGAGGTTGGCCATAAGGAGCGCGGCGGGCACGCCTTTGCCGCTCACGTCGGCCAGCAGGAACGCGAACTCGTGGGTGTTGAGTTCGAAAAGATCGTATTAGTCGCCGCCCACTTCGCCCGCTGGCTCAAACGAAGCGGTGAAGCGCGCGCGGCCCAACAAATAATCGCGGCGTGGCAAGAGGCGCTCCTGCACGAGGGGGGCCGCTTCCATTTCGCTGCGGCCGCCGCGCTTGGCGTTCATCGCCTTTTGCAGCGAAGCGAGGAGCCGCGCGTTATCCCAAGGTTTGCGCACGAAGTCCACCGCGCCGCGGTGCACGGCTTCCACGGCGAGGTCGATATCGGCCCACGCGGTCATCGCGACGACGGCGGATTACCGGGGCGGCCTCAGATCATATCGACGAGCGCGAGCCCTTCGCCGCCAGAGGTGGTGTCGCGCGCGAAGTTCATGTCAGTCAGCGCGACGTCTGCGCGCACCGTGTGCAGCGCGTCCAGCAGTTCAGAGGGTGTGGACGTGAGCTTCGCGCGATAGCCAGCGTCTTTCAATAGAAGCTCCAGCGCCACCAGCACATCGGGCTGGTCATCACACACCAGAATTACCTTCGGCGAATCCACGTCTTTTGATGGTAGCCGAGGTTCGATAGAATCACGCCCATGCGATTGTTGTTGGCCCTGTCCCTATCCGCTGCCGTGCTCTTGGCCCAGGAAGGCGCACGCGAGTACGGGCGCTCCATGACAAACTCGCGGCAGGGCATTGCCGCTACGTCGCAGATTCTCGCTTCGCAGGCCGGCGCGGACATGCTGGCGGCGGGTGGCACGGCGGCGGACGCGGCCATCGCGGCCAACGCATTGCTGGGCGTGGTGGAGCCGATGATGGACGGCATCGGTGGCGACCTGTTCTCCCTTTACTGGGATCAGCGCGAAGGCAAATTGTATGGTCTGAACGCGAGCGGCTGGTCAGCGAAAAAAATGACGCTGGAGTACTTCCTGGTGAAAAGCGCGAAGACCGTGCCTTCCACGGGGATCGACTCGGTGACGGTGCCCGGCTGCGTGGCGGGCTGGGCGGCAATTCACAAGCGTTTCGGTAAGCTCCCGTGGGAGCGGCTGTTCGCGCCTGCCATTTACTACGCGCGCGAGGGCTTCCCTGTCTCCGAACGGATTGCGGGCTACTGGGGCCGCTCCGTGAAGGCGCTCTCGGCCGATGCGGCCGGGCCCGCGGTTTTCCTGCCGGGCGGGAAGGCGCCCAAGGAAGGTGAGATGTTCCGCAATCCGGAGCTGGCGCGCGCGTATGAGCTCATCGCCACGCAGGGCGCCGCCGCGTTCTATCGCGGCGAGATCGCCGGCGCGATCGTGGCGGTTGAGCGCAAGCTGGGCGGCGCGATGGAAGCGGCCGATCTCGCCGAGTGGGAGCCAGAGTGGGTGGAGCCGATCTCCACCACCTATCGCGGCTGGCGCGTGTTTGAGCTGCCGCCGAACGGCCAGGGCATGGGCGCGCTGGAGATGTTGAACCTGATGGAACAGACCGGTCTTTCTCAGCACGCGCCGTTGTCGAGTGCGGCGATGCACTGGAAGATCGAGTCCATGCGGCTGGCCTATGCGGACATGCGGAAGTACATCACGGATCCGCGCTTTGTAAAAGTGCCGGTGACCGAGTTGCTGTCAAAGCCCTACGCGCAACGCCGCGCCGCTGCGATTCAGAAAGACCGTGCGGGCTGCGCGCCGGAAGCGGGCGATCCGTTGGGTGTGAGCGGCAACACCACCTACCTTGCCACGGTGGACGCAAGCGGCAACATTGCTTCCTGGATTCAAAGCGTGTCGGGCGGCTGGGGCTCGTACGTGGCTGTGCCGGGCTTTGGTTTTCACCTCCAGAATCGCGGCGCTTCGTTTAAGCTGGACCGCGCGCATGCCAACGTAATCGCGCCGCGCAAGCGGCCGTTCCATACGATCATTCCGGGCTTTGCGCAAAAGGGTGGCCTGCGGATCGGCTTTGGCATCATGGGTGGCCCAGTGCAGCCGCTGTCGCACGCGCAGTTCATTTCCAACCTCGCCGACCACGGCATGAACCTGCAAGGCGCAATCGAGTCGCCCCGGTTTGTCGAAGGCCCGTCGGGCAAAGATGCGCCGGCTTGCGCTGTGCGGATGGAGACTCGTGTACCGTCCGACACGCGGCGCGAACTCGAAGCCAAGGGGCACAAGGTGGTGACGGTGGGAACCTACAGTACGTCGGGCGTGGGCGTGGGGCAAGCGGTGATGCACAACGCTGCGACGGGCGTGAACTCCGCCTCATCGGACCCGCGCGGCGACGGCGCGGCGATCCCGCAAGGCGCGCCGCGCTAGATCCCTTAATAGCGATGTTCGCGGATTTCGACGATGCGGGAAGTGACGACGGTCTGGAACGAAGGATGCCGGAACTCAAGCCGCATGCCGCGCCCGATGAATGCAGCCCTCAGCATCGATCCGCCCCAGGTAGAGCCCTGGATGCACACCAGCACCGGTTGGGGGCAGAACTGCGGATGGCCCGAAAGCATGGCGCGTCCGCGTCCGCGATATTCCAGCCAATAGCAGCGATTTTCGGTGATAATCTCCAAAATCGTGCCATTCGGTAGCCGCGATAAGTGCACGCCGCCTTCGATCTCGGACTGCGCGAGATCGCGATTCACGCCGTCCCCGAGGTTGGGGTGCGGCGCGAATAAGGGTAAGTTGGGTTGAGTGAAGTCCTCAGTCCGATTCACACTGACCAGACTATACCTTACCATCTTGCTGGTTGCTTCGCCTCGGCAATGGAGGCTGCCGGACAGGACCACACTGTGCCGCAACCCATGCCCTTCCGCCATCGTGTGCATTCAGGCGGCGCGCCGGCGCGGTTGGCCTGCGCCACCTGTCACCGCGAGACGGGCACGGGCGGACACAGCATGAGTTTGCCGCCGGCGCAGGTGTGTATGGGCTGCCACCGTACCGTGGCACGCGAAAAGCCGGCGATTGCCACGCTCGCTGCCGCGGCGCGGAACCGCCGCCGCATTGCGTGGGAGCCCGTGTGGTTTCGACCGGAATTCGTTCGATTTAGCCACCATACCCACCGCGCCTCGGCGTGTGCGGTCTGTCACGGGCCGGTGGCCGAGCGCGACGCGCTGTGGCGGGAAGTGGAGACAAATATGAAATTTTGCCGTGTCTGCCACGAGCAGAACGGAGCGCGCATCGAAGGTGGAACCTGCCATGCCGAGCGATGACGATCGCCATTCACGCGGCGGCGGCTTCACGACTTTAGTCGATGTGGTCGTAGGCCACCAGCGTGAGGAACTCGGTGAACTCGCCGCCGGTCATCATCTCGGCGAAGAGCTTCGCGGCGAGCGGCTTGTTGGGCGTGCCGGGCTTTTCGGCCAGTTCCTTGTAGATCGTCTCGCGCACCAATTCCGGCGTCACCGTGCGGCCATCGGCCAACTTCACACCGTGACGCACCCATTGCCACACCTGCGACCGTGAGATCTCCGCCGTGGCGGCGTCTTCCATGAGGTTGTAGATCGGCACGCAGCCGTTCCCGTTCAGCCAGGCTTCGAGATATTGGATGCCCACGTCGACGTTCACGCGCAGGCCATCGAAGGTCATCTCGCCCTGGTGCGCCTTGAGCAGATCTATCTGGCTGACGCTCACTTCCTCGCGCTTCACGTGGATTTGGTTCGGCGTGGGCATATGCGCGTCGAAGATCTCTTTGGCCACGGGCACCAGGCCGGGATGCGCCACCCACGTGCCATCGTGCCCGGCTTTTACTTCGCGCAGCTTGTCGGCGCGCACTTTAGCGAGCGCAGCTTCGTTGGCCGCCGGATCGTTCTTGATCGGAATCTGCGCCGCCATGCCGCCCATGGCGTGGATTTCACGCGCGTGGCAGGTTTGGATCAGCAACTGCACGTAAGCGTTCAGGAAGTCTTTGTCCATGGTGACCTGCGCACGGTTGGGCAGAATGAACCGCGCATCGTGGCCGAGCTTCTTGATGTAGCTAAAGATGTAGTCCCAGCGGCCGCAGTTCAGGCCCGCCGAGTGATCCTTGAGCTCCCACAGAATCTCGTGCATCTCAAACGACGCGAGGATGGTCTCCACCAGCACCGTGGCGCGCACCGAGCCCTGCGGCACATCGCAGTAGTTCTGCGCGAACACGAATACGTCGTTCCAGAGGCGCGCTTCGAGATGGCTTTCCATCTTCGGCAGGTAGTAGTAGGGACCCTGGCCGTTCGCAAGTTGCTGCTTGGCGTTGTGGAAGAAAGCGAGGCCGAAGTCGAACAGACCGCCCGACATGGGTTGGCCGTCAACCAGCGCGTGCTTTTCGACGAGGTGCCAGCCGCGCGGCCGGACCAGGAGCGTGGCGATCTTGTCGTTCAGCTTGTACTGCTTGCCGTCCGGATTCTGGAAGGAGATGGTGCGCCGCACGGCGTCGCGCAGGTTCACTTGGCCGTCCACCGAGTTAGACCACGTCGGCGAGTTCGCGTCTTCCAGATCTGCCATGAACACGCTCGCACCGCAGTTGAGCGCGTTGATGATCATCTTGCGGTCCACGGGGCCGGTGATTTCGACGCGCCGGTCCGCGAGCGCGGCCGGGATGGGGGCCACGCGCCACTTGCTCTCGCGGATATCGCGGGTGGAATCGAGAAAGTTGGGGAGCTTTCCGGCTTGCCGATCCGCGGTGCGTGCACGGCGCGCGGCGAGCAACTCGAGGCGGCGAGCGTTGAACTTCTGGTGCAGTTCTACGAGAAATGCCTGCGCCGCGGAAGTGAGAATCTCGTTCTGTTCGCCCGTGAGGGCGCGAGTCATCCGAAGTGCGGACATAAACTGGGTTGACCGTTCCTTTGCAATCAGCGGTGGCTGAGGTGTTTCTTGATGGGGCGCAGTTCCACGCGGCGAAAAAGAATCTCAGCGCCTTCGGACTGCAGTTGAATTTTTCCGGCGGTGTGCGAAGAGTTATAGCCGTAGTTCACCACCACGCCGTTCACGATGTTGGTAATGGTGTCGCCATCGCAAATCACTTCCTGGCGGTTCCATTCACCGGCGGACTTTTCCACATCTTTCGCGCCGCGGAAGCCGAGCGTGTCGGTCCACTTCGCATCGCGCCCCCACCAGTTGAAGCGGCCGCTTTCTTTCGTCATGGGCGTGCCGCCCTTCTGCCAGATGGCCTGATTGCCTTCGGTGCGGACGTCGGCGGTCATGCGTGGCTTGTTGCGGCCACCCACCATGATGAAGTCGCCCGCGCCGCCTTCGATGATCTGCGACTCGATCGATTCAAGCCACGTCTTGCTGTACGCGCCATCCTCGCCCAAACCGTGGACGAGAATGCCCGAGTCGCGCGAGGCCTTTTCTCGCGAGCCCCAGGTCTTGGCGCCCCACTTCCACTCGACGATGAGATGGTAGTCGCGATAAGCTTTGCGGGTGGCGATGCCGCCCCACTGTTCGCCGGAGATGCGCAGCATGCCGTTCTGCACGGAGTAGACACGCGCCGGGTCGTCGTAGCGGGCCTCGCGAAGCCACGTGTACCAACCGTCGAGGTTCTTGCCGTTGAAGAGCTTGATCTTGCGTGTGACCTTTTCGGCGGGCGGATCGACGGCGGCCGGCTGGGCCGAAGCGGTCCACACCAGCAAGGTCAGGGCGAAGGCGGCTGGTCCGAGCATAGAATGACCAAAGTATCAGATTTTGGGGTGCGTGCCGCGGGCGAAGCTTCGTCAAAGCTGATGTTACGATGCGCAGACGTTCGCGAGTGGGAATCAGCTTGATTGAAGTGGCGATTGTGCTGACGATCATCGGGATTTTGCTGGCGGTGGTGGGACCGAAGCTCACCGAGATCCTGAGCGGCGCGAAGCACTCAGCGGTTCTCCAGCATATTCGCGCGATACACATGGCGCAAGCCACGTACTATTCGAAGTTCGGCCGGTTCGCTGAGAGTCTGGCGCAGTTGGGGCCGCCTCCGGCGGCCTCGGAAAGGGGTCCGCAAGCAGCGGGACTCTTGCCGCCCGACCTGGCGGCGGGCGAGCGGACCGGTTACCGCTATGCGCTGGCGCCATCCGGGGAAGGCCATGCGTTGACCGCTACGCCTTCTCCAGCGCGCGGCGAGCGCAGCTACTATTCGGACGGCACGATGATTGTGCGCCACGCGCCTTGCACCCAAATGGCCACGGTGGAAAGCCCGATGGTGAATTGATCCAGGGCGTCACCAGAGCCGAAGCACTTCCCGCAGGACATGTAGGACGAAACGGTCGAGGCCCTCGTCGGGATTGTACCGGTCGAGGTCCACGCGGTACCCTCGTAGACCGATGTTGATTTGCAGGCTGAAGGGCGCACCAGCACGGGTCATCGAACGAAAGTCAGCAACCGGAAACCCGACGTGACGAATGTGAGTGAACCCCAGCGGGCCGCGCCGGAAGTCGCGCCGCCGAAGCAGTTCCTGGCGCAGGTTCACACCTGGACGCACCCGAAAGGAAAATCCACGGCAATCGGTCTCGGCAAGGAACGAATGCGGCTCTATGAACCGTTCGAGTTCGAGGAGCCGAAAATAGGTTTGGACATCCTCCAGCGAGTCCATCGTTATCTCGTGCCAGATACCGCCACGGCCGGATGCCGGAGCAGCAGGCAAAGCCGCTACACTAAACTCATGATTCGTGCAGAGTACGTGCGCACTCGCGCCAATGATCCGGTTCGCACGCAGATGGCGTATGCGCGTCGTGGAACGATCACCCCGGAAATGGAGTTCGTTGCCCGCCGCGAGCAACTCACCGTGGAGACCGTGCGCGACGAAGTGGCGCGCGGCCGGCTGATCATCCCGGCCAACTGGAATCACACATCGCTGGAGCCGATGGCCATCGGCGTGGCGTCCAAGTGCAAGATCAATGCGAACATTGGCAACTCGGCGACGACGTCCAATATCGACGGCGAACTGGAGAAGCTCAACTACGCCGTGAAGTACGGCGCCGACACGGTGATGGACCTGTCCACGGGCGGCGACATTCCCACCATCCGGCGCGCGATCATCAATGCCTCGCCGGTGCCCATCGGCACGGTGCCGATTTATGAAGCTCTGTCGCGCGTACGGCGCGTCGAAGATCTCAACATCAACGTGATGCTGGAGGTGATCGAAGAGCAGGCTGAGCAAGGCGTGGACTACATGACAATCCACGCAGGCGTGCTCATTCAATACGTGCCGTTGACCACCAAGCGTGTCACTGGCATCGTCTCGCGCGGCGGTTCCATCCTCGCCAAATGGATGGTTCAGAACCACCGGCAGAATTTCCTGTACGAACATTTCGACGAGATCTGCAAGATCTTCCAGAAGCACGACGTGAGCTTTTCGCTGGGCGACGGGCTCCGCCCGGGAAGCCTCGCCGATGCCAGCGACGAAGCGCAGTTTGCCGAACTAAAGACGCTGGGTGAGTTGACGCGGCGCGCTTGGAACTACGACGTGCAGGTGATGATCGAAGGTCCAGGCCATATTCCGATGGACCAGATCCAAATGCAGGTGGCGAAGGAAAAAGAGCTGTGCCACGAGGCGCCGTTCTACACGCTGGGTCCACTGGTGACCGATTTTGCGCCGGGCTACGACCACATCACGTCAGCCATCGGCGCGGCGATGATCGGCTGGTACGGCGCGTCGATGCTGTGCTACGTGACGCCGAAAGAACACCTGGGGTTGCCGAATAAAGAAGACGTGAAGCAGGGCATCATGGCGTACAAGATCGCCGCGCATGCCGCCGACATTGCTCGCCACCGCCCCGGCGCGCGCGACCGTGACGACGAGCTATCGCGGGCGCGCTACAAGTTTGACTGGAAGCAGCAGTTTGCCCTGGCGCTCGATCCTGAAACCGCGCAGGCGTATCACGACGAGACGCTGCCGCAGGAAGGCTTCAAGGACGCGCATTTCTGCTCAATGTGCGGTCCGAAGTTCTGCTCGATGAATATCTCTTCGAAGATCGAGGAGTTCACGATGGAGCAGGCCGAGGCCGCGCTGGTTCAGTTGAAGTAGGCGACGCCTCTACTGGGCGCGGCGCAACCCCGCGCTTCGCAGCAGGCCCGCGAGATTCGTGTAGGAGCGCCGGGCCGCGGCCACCGGATCGTAGCCCGGCTGCGTTTGCAACTGACGGCTGATCTCTACCAGCATCCAACCGCGGAAGCGCTTCTCGGCAAGGATCGAGAAGTACTCGCGGTAGTCGATATTCCCATCGCCGGGCAGCAGGAACTGTGCCGCGCCGTTCACCATACGGCCATCTTTCACGGTGAGGAATGAACTGCGCGGCATCAGCGTTTCGAGCGTTCCGCGCAGCGGCAGGTTCAACAACTGAAAGTGGCCGTAGTCGTAGATGCCCGACAGCGCGGGGTTCTTCACATGATCGAGCAGCCAGATGAGTTTTTCGGGCGTGTTCGATGCGCTGCCGATGTGTGACTTCACGGCAAGCCGGATCTTGGTCTCCGCAGCGATGCGTGCCCACTCGGCCAAGCGCGAAGCCATGTGCTGTTTCACCTGTTCCCACTCGGCCGGCTTGCCGCCCAGCACGGTCTGCAGAATCGGCGGCGACTTCGGTGCGATGTCGTGCGCAAGCGCGGCAGCCGCGCGAATCCGGTCGAGCGTGCGCGCGTGATCGGCTTCGGAAACCAGCGTATTGAAGTTCTCAATCATCGTCGGCACCGGAAGCTTCGCCGCGCGGATACGGCGGCGCGCGGCCGCGTCCAGTTTGGCCGGTTCGCTGGGCCAGCCCGCCATCAGACACAACTCAACCCCGTCGTAGCCGATGTCGCGAATCGTGGCAATGGCGCGGTTCACATCCAGCGGCTGCATACCGTAGGTGCCAATGTGCAGTTTCACGGGCCCCTTGGATGCGCCCGTCAGCGGGCGCGCCGCCGCGGCCGCGCCGAACAGCAAATCGCGGCGCCGCATCAGGCCGCTGCGCCGCGAAGCATCCTCATGAATTCGCGCATGAACCAGGGATTGTCGTGCCATGTCCGTCCGCTGACCATATTGCCATCGCGCACGCAGCCTTCGTTGACGAACGGCCGCCGCACACTTCCACGTCGAACCGGCACTTGGGCACGGTCGCCATTCTGCGGCCGCGAATCACATCGGCCGTCGCCACGATCTCGGCCCCATGGCACACCACGGCTACGGGCTTGTTCTGCTCAAAGAAGTGCCGCGTGATGCGGATCAGGTCCTGGTCATACCGCAAGTATTCGGGAGCGCGCCCGCCGCTGAGGAAGAGTCCGGCGTACTCTTCGGGCTTCACGTCGCGGAACGCGATGTGCGAGGCCAGATGGTAGCTGGGCGACTCCTTCGTCACATCCCAGCCAGGAGGGATTTCGTGCATCACGAGGTGATAGACACGCTTTTCCGGCCCGGCCACGACAGCGTCGTAGTCATCCTCCTGAACCCGCCACATCGGATAAAACGTGTCGAGCGCTTCGGCCGCGTCACCAATTACGATCAAGACTTTCTTGTTCATTTCCATTTCCGTTGTCAGGGTTTCCAGCGGCTCAGCGCCTGGCGCAAGGCTTCTTCGGGGACCTGATACGTGGTCATGCCTTTGCCGCCCTGGTAACCAACATCACGATACCCGGCGGGCGACGTATAGTAGCCGTCGAGCGTCATTTTGCGCACCCAATCGAAGAAGACCGCGCCGGCTTGCCATTCCGGTGGCGTCTTCTCGGGGTAGGCAATCTTTTCCAGAATTGCGATGCGCTGCCCTTCGGCTGCTTCCCGAAACGGCACGCCGTGCAGCTTGGCGCACGTTGCGTCAAGCCAGACCAGCCCGCCGTCGTAGGTTCGCGCGATTCTCACGCTGCCGCGGCACAACCGGTCGATATACTCGGACGCGCCTGTTGCCGACGCCGCCGGTGATGTGTCGTCAGCGGGCAGGATCAGATCGCAGAGAATGCGGAGTGTGGCGAATTCATGCGGGGCCAGATACGCCTGGTGTTTCGCCGCCGGAGCCGGGGCCGCCACGCCATGACCGTGGTGCTGCCGCGCTGCCAGCGGGGCCGCCGCCACCGCCGTGCCGATTGCCATGCGCCGGGAGATTGGTTTAGACAGTGCCCTTCCTCATTTCCTCGGCCAGGTATTCCGACATACGCCAAGCCAGCGCGATGGTCGTCAGCGTGGGATTCTAGTCCGGGTTACTTGCGAACGATCCGCCGTCAGCCACGAACAGATTCTTCAATTCATGAGCCTGCCAAAATGCGTTCAACGCAGAGTCGCGCGGGTCTTTGCCCATGCGGATCGTTCCCACTTCGTGGATCACTTCTCCGCCGGTGGTGATGCCGCCCGCCGCGATCGATTTCGCGCCGAGCGTCTCCAGCAAACTGGTGAACGTTTACCGCATATGCGCGGACTGTTTGAGTTCGTGCTCGCTCCACGCAAAGTGGAAGCGCAGAGCCGGGATCCCCCACTCGTCCACCACGCTCGGGTCGATCTCGCAATATGACTTCACGTTCGGAATCATCTCGCCACGCCCGGTGCAACTCACTCTAACGCCGTAGTCGTTGCGGATGTGCTTTTTCAGGTCTTTCCCAAAGCCCTGGTACTTCGCGGCAATACCGTGGAACTAGCCCACCTGCGGCGCGGCGAAGCCCGTTCCGCCGAGCTTAATGTAATAGCCGCGCGGGAACTCGTTCTTGCGATCGTAGAGCCACCATGGCACGTACACGTGCGATCCGCGAATCCCGTCAGTGTCGTATCGCATCAGCCCTTCGAGAGCAGGAACATGGCCGCTCACCGTGAGCCCAACCGTATCGGTGAGGTTGCGTCCCACGACGCCTGACGAGTTGGCGAGGCCGTTGGAGTTGAGCAGAATGCGCGCCGACTCGCACGCACTCGCCGCCAGCACCACCGCGCGGCATCGCACGCGTTTTTCCTGCCGCGTGGTCTTGTCCACGTAGGATATTTCGGCGACGCGCCCGTCCGTACCCCGGATCAACTCGCGGACCATCGCATGCTGCACAATCTTCAATCGCCCCGTCTTGAGCGCTGGAAAGATCTGCAACTGGCTGGACGAATAGGCCGAAGCGGTCAGACGCCCGCGCCCGCAATGACCGCAGTAGTGGCAAGCCGCGCGGCCGTTGTGCGCTTTGGTGATCATCGCCTTGCGCGCGGCCACCACCGGCAGGCCGAGCTTCGCTCCCGCGCGTTGAATTAGCGTTTCATGCACGCGGAAAGCGGGTGGGGGCTGGTAGATTCCGTCCGGGGCGGAACGGATCCCTTCGCGCGTGCCGTGCACGCCGATGAACGCTTCGGCCTTGTCGTACCACGGGGCGAGATCTTCGTAAGAAATCGGCCAGTCCGTGCCGAGCCCGTCCGTTGAGTAGGGCTTGAAGTCGTAGTCCGCAAAGCGCAGCGAGATGCGCCCGTAGTGGTTGGTGCGCCCGCCGAGAATGCGCGAACGGAACCAATCAAATTTGTTTCCGGGGGCCACGGTGTATGGTTCGCCGGCAATCTCCCAGTAACCGTTCGGCGCCGCTGAAAAGCCGTCCTTCATGCCGCCGAAGTAGAACCGGCCGTCTTCGCCCGCGCCGCGATGCGGAACCTGCCACGGCATGAGATGTTCCTTGAAATCCTTGGCAGGATTCAAAGGCCCGCCGGCTTCGAGCAGCAGAACGTTCACGCCCAGCTTGGTGAGCGTGTGGACGGCGGTTCCGCCGCCCGCTCCCGAACCGATTACAACCACATTGTGGAAGGGGGCGCTTTTCAAAATCTGGGCCATCGTCCTACCACTGTACTTTGAGCGAAAACTGAAATTGCCGCTCGTTGCGCGCGGCCGAGATCACTCCGAAATCAGGATTGCCCAGGGCCTGGCCAGGATTACAGAACGGCTTATTGGCACCGCCGAAGAACGGTGTATTGGTGAGATTGAACGCCGCCGCGCGGAACAGGATGGACACCGGTTCGCGCATCAGGAAACGCTTGGAGAGCGCAATGTCATAAGCCCCCATTCCAGGCCCGCGCACATTGAGCGTTCGGCCGAGGTTGCCGAACGTGAATGCGGCCGGAATCGAGAACTGCGAGGTATCGAAGAAGCGATTCGGGCGTTGTTGGATCGGGCCGGTCAACTCGGTGGAGCTCCCAGTGGTATTGGGCCGGAGACGGCCGCTGAAGACACCGCTGTTGCCAGTGGACGCGAGCGCCAGCGGGAATCCGGAAACCAGCGTCAACTGGCCGCTTGCGGACCAGCCGCCCACTAGCAGGTCCAGCGCCCGCGGCGCATTGGCGCCGATCTTCTTACCGCGCCCGAAGGGCAGATCCACGGTGTGATTCAACACGAAGCGGTTCCGCACGTCGCCTTCCGAAAGGGCGCGTTCCGCGCGCAGGTTGTAGTTGTTCTGCGGCGTCACCGCGAGATTCACGCCGAAGATGCGCGCGGTTGCTTCGTCGATCACCTTGCCGCGCGTGTAGGCTGCCACGAAGTCGATGCCGTACGTGAAGCGCTTCTCGGCGCGCACGGTCATGGAATGGTAGATCGCGTTGGCCGCGTTCTGCCAGCGGGACGGGTTGTTGTTGGTCACGCTGAGATATTGCGGATACGGACGCAGTAGTTGCCCACGCGCCACGGTTGCAACCGAGAGCGTACCAGTCGGCACCAGACCGAAGAACGGATTCGTCACCCGCGTGTTGAGATCCTGCCCGAGCGACTGGTAGCGCGGATCGAGTTGGTTGAAGTCAAATGCCGCCGGAAGCCTCGTGCCCTTGTGGGCTGCGTAGGCAACCTCCACCACCATGTTGCCGGGAATCTCGCGCTGAATGCCGAAGTTCCACTGCTGCGTATAGGCGTTTGACTTGTTGCCGCGGTCGATGATGTTCAGGTTCTGCCCGAGTTAGACTCGGAAGGCTTCCGTTGTCAGAGGCCGCAGAAAGCCGGTGGGGAACGGATTGCTCAACAGATTCACCGGCGTGACGCCATCGATCGACGACAGCCAGTCCGTGGTGATCTCTTCGCCCGTTACGCCGAATCCGCCTGCCGACGTGGTTCCCCAGAGCGGCGAATAAAAGATGCCATAGCCCGCGCGAATCACGGTTTTGGGATTCATCGCGTAGGCCAAGCCCACTCGTGGCCCCCATTTTGCATAGGCCGTCTCGGTCTGTGCCCGAGAGAGCCCATCGCGGCCGGGGCGCGTCAGCACGCCACGCAAGTTCGCCACACCGGGCACGCCAATCGGGAAGGCGCGATTGAAATCGAACGACGCGAACCGGCTGTAGCGCTCCGTGCGCGGATTCTCGATTTCGTAACGCAAGCCAACATTCACGGTGAGCTTGCCCAGCTTGATTTCGTCGTTGACGAACGCGGCCCAATACAGATTGCGGATCGCCAGCGCCGGGGTGTTGCGGATGGAGCCTGTGCCGAAGCCGGTGAGCAGCGAAGCGAATCCATCGCCGGTGGTCAAGCTCTGTTGCAGCGGGTCCGGACCTTGGGTTTGCCCGCGTCCGAATGTGTAGCTGTGCCCCACAGGCCAACCCCGTAGCGGAGTCTGGTCATAGAGCCGAAAGTCGGCGCCCAGCTTGAGCGTGTGCCGGCCACGGATTTCCGAAGCATCCGCCACCAGCGTGTAGATGGTGTTGCCGCGGCGGATCGGGTCGCCGCCATCCATCCCGAACGTGGCATAACCGGTGGAAATCGTCGGGAACATGGCAAACTTCGTGTCGAACGCGCTCGCCATCGAAGCCGGGAATCCCAACGCGGCGATTTCCACTTTGCCCTCATTGATTGGCTGGCGGTCCTCGTAGCGCCGTGTGATGCCGGCGCGATAGTTGAGAATGCGCGTCGGCGCCAGCAGATACGTGCCATTCACCACGCCGTTGACCACGCGGTTCTTGATGTTGCCGAGCGTGTTGTCGGCGATGGTGCCGAACTCACCGGTGTTCTTGCTTTCCCCCATGTTCCGCGTCACACGCCCAAAGAGGCTGTGTTTGTCCGAAATGCGCTGATCGATGCGAATCGAGTATTGATCGTCATCCGTCGCGTTCGACGGCGCAAACGCCCAATTGTTCACGCGCGCCGGGCCGTCGCCCGGCAAGTTCTGATTCGGCAGGAAGCTCGCCATCCGTGCCGCGGCGCGGTCAATGCGGTTCTGCGGAATGACGTTGCCCGCGAACGGTTGCCGCCGGAAGCAGCCGCCCGCCTGGGCTTGCGTCGAGAACGGATCGTAGATCACAATCGGCTGGCCATTGGTGAAGCGGACGTCGCTGAAGTCACCCGCGTTCTGCGCTGCGGTGGGGATCGTCAGAACGCGCCCGCCGAACGAGGTGTCTTCGCGGTGCCCCTGGTATTCGGCGAAGAAGAAGGTACGGTCTTTCTTGATGGCGCCGCCCGCAGCCACGCCGAACTGGTTGCAGTGGAAGATGCCGCGCTTCTGGTTGCGCGCATTGGCAAAGTAGTTGTTGGCGCGCAAGCGGTCATTGCGGAAGAATTTGTACACCGTGCCATGGAAGGTGTTGCCGCCGCCGCGCGTGAGCACCTTCACCACGCCGCCCCCGCTGCGACCGAACTCCGGACCATAGGCGTTCGTTTGCATTGGTAGATGTTAGCGCGGTACCGGCTTACGCCAGCCCGTTTCTAAGCTCCCCTTTCAAACCGTGCGTGCCGTTTTCCGGCACACGGCTTACCGATGATCTTCTTGGTGTGGCT
>VFZP01000042.1 GCA_016871115.1 Acidobacteriota bacterium | reverse complement strand
TGCTCAACTACTTCAAGGCCAAAAAGGAGTTCTCCAGCGGCGTGATAGAGGGCCTGAACAACAAGGCCAAAGTCGCCATGAGAAGATCGTACGGCTTTCGCACCTATCGCATCCTCGAACTCGCGCTCTATCACACACTTGGAAAGCTGCCCGAGCCGCCACTTGCCCACGAATTTTTCTGACGAGCCTTTTTCTTCGCCCGTACCCACCCGAATTTACAGCCACCGGTGCGCGCCCTAAGCAGGGCCCGGCTGATGTTGCCGTATGCCCAACTTGCTTATTGCGCGGTTTTGAGCCATCCTTTTGGGAGAAGGGCGCATTTCGACTTCATGAAAGTTATCCACGTTGTCATGGCGCTTGTCTGTGCAATCTCCGGCTGGGCGCAGTCGGCCAGCGAGACCGCCGAGTTAGCGGGAACCGTCAAAGACCAGTCGGGCGGCGTGATCTCGGGAGCGAGAGTAATCCTGCGAAATGCGCAAACCGGGCTGGAGCGGGCCAGCCAAACTTCATCTGAGGGCGCTTATCGGTTCTTACTGGTCCCGCCGGGCCTCTACGAAGTTCGCGCCTCCCAAGACGGTTTTCAAACCAAGCTGTTGAAAGACCTGCGCCTCGCCATTACGCAAACGGCGCAACTGGATCTGGAACTGGCCGTGGGCGCTTCCTCCCAGGTGCTTGAGGTTACCGGGGAAGTGCCGCTCATTGAATCCGAGCGCACCGGCCAGGGCAATACGCTACAGCAGGAGTTTGTGCGCAACCTGCCGATTGACCGGCGCGACTATCTCACCTTTTCCCTGCTTGCGCCGGGCGTGGCCGACGCCAATGCGCTGGCCGACAACAGCGATTTCCGCGTGACGCAAACCAGCACCAGCGGGCTGTCGTTCTACGGCTCCAACGGACGCGGCAACTCCGTCACAGTAGACGGCGCCGAGGCGAACGACGCGGCAGGCGGCGTGCGGCCCACGTTGAGCCAGGAGGCGGTGGAGGAGTTTCAGGTCAACCGCAGTAACTACCAGGCTGAACTCGGCGGCGCGTCGGGCGGGGTCATTAACATCGTGTCACGCGGCGGCACCAATCTGTTCCGGGGCACGGGCTTTGGCTTTTTCCGCCACCAGCGCCTCGACGCGGGCGACCCGTTTGCGCGAGTGCTGCAGGCAGACGGCGGGCTTCGCCGCGTGAAGCCGCCGGCAGACCGCCAGCAGGTGGGCGGTTCGCTCGGCGGGCCTATTGCCAAAGACCGGACATTTTTCTTTCTTGCCGCCGAGTTGTTGAATCGCGACGAATCGAATGTAGTAAGTGTGCTGACAGACCGTTCGATCTTCGGTCCCACACGCGAACAGGAAGCGATCCTCGCGCGCTTGCCCGCGGCGGCGGCCGCGCAGTTACGCGGCGCGCTTACCAGCCCCGCCTCCACCGTCGCGCTGTTTGAGTCCAATAGCGGCATTCAGCCCTATGTCAGCGACGACCGCAAGGTGTCGTTGCGCCTGGATCACAGCTTCAACGACAACAACTTTGTCAACTTCCGCTACAGCAACGCACAGGGACAGGACACGAACGCCAGCACGCGCGCGCTGGTGGGCGCCAGCCGCGGCTCTAAGATCGATACGTTCGACTCCAACGTTGCCCTGGGCTGGACCCGTTCGTTCAGCCCCACCCTGGTGAACGATCTGCGCCTCCAGTGGAACTACTTCAACAAAGCGGTGGTCTCGCAGGATACCGTGGGTCCGGAGTTGAACATTGCTGGTTTCGGATTCTTCGGCAAAGACATTTTTCTGCCGTTCGACAGCATCAGCCGCCGCTATGAGATTCGCGACACGCTGGCCTTTTCGCGCGGGGCGCACACGTTCAAGGCGGGCGGGCAACTGCTGGTGCGCGGCAACCATGAAGACTCGAAGACGTTTTTCGGCGGACGCTTCAACTTCGGTTCGCTTCCGGCCGCACTGGTGAATCCCGCGCTGGCCGGCGCCACCATCACCGCGCTCCAGGCTTTCAATCTCGGGCTGCCGCAGTCTTATCAGCAGGGTTTCGGCGATTCGATCGTGGCGGCCACCTATCCGTTCTACGGTGCGTTCTTTCAAGACACATGGCGCGTGGGGCGCAACCTTACACTGGACCTCGGGCTGCGTTATGAACTGGACACGCGCAAGTCGCCCATGCCCACCGATAAGAACAATCTCGCGCCGCGCTTCGGTTTCGCGTGGGATCCGTTTGGCGACGGCAAGACCAGCGTCCGCGGCGGTTACGGTATTTTCTACTCGCCCATCTACTTCCAGATCGATTATGTGGTGAACGCGCTTGGCGTGGTGAACGGACGGCGGCAGATTCCGCAAGTGCTCACAACGATTCAAACGGCCGGCCCGGCGGCGGCCAACAACATCTACTCGGCGTTGCGGCGTCAGGGCGTGATCGGGCTGCCGTTATCCACGCGGCGCATTGAGCCAAGCGACCTCGCGCAGTTTGGCATCTCCATCAGCCAAACCGGGCCGGTGCCACCGTTTTCAGTGACTTTTGAGAACTCACCCAACTACGTCAACCCCTATTCCCAGCAGGCGACGCTGAGCCTGGAGCGGCAAATCACTTCGGATACGGCCGTCAGTGTATCGGGAATCTGGTCTCGCGCGCTGAAAATCACGCGCGCGCGCAACCGCAACATTCTGCCCACGGCGCCCGTGAATCCGGTGCTCGGCATCCGCGTGTGGCGCCCGCAGGACTTTGCCGATCCGCTGCTGTTCCAGGTAAACGTGTATGAATCGTCCGCCAACGCGTTCTATCGAGGCGTGATTCTGGAATTGCGCAAGCGCGTGTCCAGCCGCTTGTCGCTGGCGGCCAACTACACGTTGTCGCGCGCCGAAGACGAAGTGACCGATTTCAACTCAGACTTCCAGGCGAACGACCAGACGAACCTCCGCGGTGAACGGGCGCTGTCATCGTTCAATCAGCGGCACAAAGCGGTGCTATACGGCGTGTGGGTGACTCCGGGCAACCTCCAGGTGTCGCCGATTTTCCGCACCAACAGCAGCCGGCCGTTTAATCTGCTGGTGGGCGCCGATATCAATCAAGACCGCCACTCCACCACGGACCGTCCACCGGGAGCGGCGCGCAACACCGGTATCGGGCCGGCGTTTTATACTGTGGATTTGCGTTTGACCAAACGCATCCGGCTGGGGGCGAACGAGCGCCGCCAAGTGGAACTGCTGGCGGAAGGATTCAACCTCTTGAACAACCTCAACTACTCCAGCGTGAACAATACCGTGGGATTGATGCGGGGGCCCTTCGCGGTGACTGGCCGGCATGACCGGTCTCCCAGCGAACCGCTTGGCTTCACGTCGGCCTTCGATCCGCGCCGGATCCAGTTAGGCGTGCGGGTGAGTTTCTAAGGAAGGAAAGCGGGACGGCGCTCAGCGTGGATGGCTGCCCCGCGCCAATTCGGGCGACTGAGCGGACGGACGCTGGACGTTTTCGGCTTGGACGCCCTTGGGGCCCTGCTTGACGTCGAACTCTACTTCGATGCCGTTATCGAGCGTGCGATAACCCGACATCTCAATGGCGCTGAAGTGCACGAACACATCTTCACCCGTTGAACGCTGGATGAATCCGTACCCCTTCGCGTTGTTGAACCACTTCACGATACCCTTTTCTCTCGACACGTTCACTCCTCAACACGTGTCACCCGCGCTACCCCAAAAAACAAAAAACGCTACAGACAAATGTCCGTAGCGCGCCCCGTTTGCGAACCCCAATACATTGCGAGCCAAGGCAGCATGAGCAACAAATATCCGCAACTTGCCTGGTTGCCATGGTATTTTCGCAGTTCTCTTTCCCGCACGTCAAGAGTTTTCAGGACTCACGGCCGCATTCAGCATTGAAGTAAAGAGTTCGACGCAATCGAAAGCTACTCGCTGAGCCACTTCCGTAGCGCCGGCAACTGTTGGGCAAATGCGATGGAGGAAATCCCGATATAGAAAACGGCGCAGGCCACCAGGCCAAGATATTGCAGCAGTCCGGGGCGCAGTGGCGGCGGCAGCAGGGTGCGCATCACATACAAAGTGTGCAGCGCCGAGAACCCGAGCGCAAAGTTCCACATCACACCCGTGGCCATGGCCAGCACCAGTGGATTGGGCGTGATGCGCAGCGCCACCAGCCCCCACACGGCGTAGACCGCCAAAATCGCGTAATAGACGTACTTCACCTTGTGGCCATCCACGTTCTTGAGCCGGGCCGAGCCGATCCACAGTACGTCAGTCCACCGGCGGGCGATGTTATCGAGCTGGCTAACTTGCGTGGGCGCCATGATCAGGAATCCGCACAGCAGCGTCAGGAACCAGAAGATGTGCCCATGTCGCGCGGCAATCGCCTGTGCGGACATTGCCGCGGCGGAGTTGCCGTCGACGTTGCTGACGCCGCGGATGAACTCATACGAGAACATGGCCGGCAGCGCCATGCCGAGAACGCAGCCGGGCGCCCACAGCAGTAACTGGTCGCGTTGGATAAGACCCAGCCAGCGCCGCCAGCGTGGCAGCGTGGTTTCGTCGAGATCGAACACTTTGCCGGTATGCGAGAGCTTGATGGTGCGGCCGCCGATGGCACTGGGAATCGCGCCGGCGCGCGCACCCATGCCCCAGCCTTTATCGCGCGCGTAGTTGGAGAATGCGCTGTTGGTGAGCCCGCCGGCGCCTGCCACCGCGGAGAAGGCCGCCAGGGTGGCCCAGTTGAATTGGCCCTCCGGTACCGAGCCGAAGCGAAAGAAGCCTGAGCCGATTTCCCACCACGTCGCAGGACTCACAAACACCACCGCCACGAACAGGAGGTAGCTGAGAATGATGGCGAGCTTGGTTACCATAATACGTTCCAGCGCGTTGTAGATCTTGCCGCCGAAGATGAGCGGGATGAAGGCCACGAGGAAAATGCCGTAGCTGAGCGAGCGCACCAGGCCGCCGTCGGCTGCGGCCGGCAAACGCCCCAGCAGCACCGCGGCCAGCGGCACGGCAGCGTTCGACGAAAGATACGGCCACACGCTGCCGATCTCAAACAGCAGATAGAAGCCCGTCCAGAAACGCGGTCCGGGCCAAGTACGGAAGAAGCCCACAAAGATCGTTTCGCCCGTGTAGAGCGTGTAGCGCATGACCGACAAGTTGTAGGCCACCTGCATTAGAATGGCGACGGTGGCGAGCCACAGCACACGTCCGCCGAACTGCGCCGTAACGAGCGGGCCGAACAGCCACTCGCCGCCGCCGATGTTGGCGCCTACCATCAGCAGGCCCGGGCCGATGAGCGAAGCCAGCCGCATGCGGCGCGTGGATTCGGCCGCGGTGGCGGGTGCGGGCGGCTCAGGCAACTGGTCTCGGTCCCACGCGGGGAACTGCGGCGGCGCGGCAGCGGGCATGAGGCGCTATGGTATCACTATGCGGCTCGATCATCTGTTGCTCGAAAAAGACAACGGAGGCGCGGCTATCATCACGCTGAACCGGCCTGAGCGCCGCAACGCACTATCGCTCACGTTGATGAACGAGTTGCGCGCAACGCTCGAACGGCTGGCGGCCGATGCCGCCGTACGGGTGGTGGTGCTGGCGGCCACGGGCAAGGTCTTCTGCTCCGGACATGACCTCAACGAACTTACCGGCCAGCCGCGCGCGGACTACGAGGCGCTGTTTGCCGAGTGCACGGCGCTGATGCAGACCATCCAATCGATTCCGCAACCGGTGATCGCCGAAGTGCGCGGCCTCGCCACCGCGGCAGGGTGCCAGTTGGTGGCCACCTGCGACCTCGCGCTGGGCGATGAGTCTGCCGCCTTCGCCACGCCGGGCGTGCGAATCGGGCTGTTCTGTTCAACGCCCATGGTGGCGGTGACGCGAGCGATTGGCCGCCTGGAGACCACCAACGGCGGCGGCCCCAATCCGCGGGACATTCGCAACGTCGCCAACGACAAGGGCGCGTCGAGTTTCGATCAACGCTTCAATTCCACCACGAGTTTTGTGTTCGATGTCCCCGTGGGCAAGGGCCGCAGGTTCGGTAAAGGCATGCCGGGCGCTCTGGATGCCGCGATCGGCGGATGGCAATGGAGCTCGATTCTGAACCTCTATTCGGGCCAACCGCTCAATCTGCGCTACCCCGACAATGCCGGCCTGCTCTCGGACGGGCACCCGGACTTCCTCGGCAACGTCGCGCTGCGGCCGAACATCATCGACGGGAACGCGGGCGTGCGCGCGGCGGGCAGCGACTACCTCAACTACTTCAACCGCGCCAATCTGGTCGTGCCCCCCGTCGCCGCGCCGTTCGGCAACCTGGGCCGCAACGTGGCCTACGGCTTCCCGTTGTATCAGACGGACCTCGTACTGGCGAAGAGCTTCCGCCTGCCAATGATCAACGAAGGCGCCCGGCTCCAGTTCCGCGGCGAGTTCTACAATCTGTTCAACCGGACCAACTTCACGGCGCCGACCGTGGGCCTTGCCAACGCCAACTTCGGCCGGTCGAGTTGGACGTTCGATCCCCGTTATGTGCAACTCGGTTTGAAGCTCGTATTTTGATGGAATGATGACGCGATCGCGTACCGCTATCGACACGATTCTGTTTGACCTCGGCAACGTTTTGATTTATTGGGATCCACGGCATGTGTACGAGCAGTTGATTCCCAACGAGGCCGAGCGCGAACGGTTCCTGGCCGAGGTCTGCAACCACGACTGGAACATTCAGATGGACGCGGGCCGGCCGTGGGCGGACGGCATCGCGGAGCTGGTTGAGCGCCACCCCGACCAGGCGCATCTGATCCGCGCCTACCGCGAGCGTTGGGAAGAGATGCTGGGCGGGCCGGTTCCGGGCACCGTGGACATTCTCTGGAAGCTGCGCGGCAAGTACCGGTTGTTTTCCATCACCAACTGGTCTGCCGACACGTTCGCCATCGCGCGGCCGCAGTTCGATTTTCTGAGGTGGTTCGCCGACATTGTGGTGTCGGGCGAGATCGGGCTTATCAAGCCGGATCCTGCGATTTTCCGCCACGCCACGCAGCGCTGGGGGCTGGACCCGGCGCGTTCGCTGTTCATTGACGACGCGCTGGTGAATGTGAAGGGCGCAGGGCGCTTGGGCTTTGCCACGCACCACTTCCGCAATCATCAACTGCTGCAGGATCAGCTCGAAGATTGGGGCATTCTGTAGAATCGAAGGATGCTGACTCGTAGAGAATTTGCCGCCGCCGGACTCGCCGCGGCCGGGCTATCCATGGCTGCCCCGAACGACCGTGTGCAAGTGGGCGTCATCGGATGCGGTGCGCGCTCGCATGAGCTGATGCGCCACTTGATGACCGCGGGCGGCGCGGAGATCGTCGCCGTGTGCGATGCCTATCAGGGCCGCATGGAGCGCGCGGCAGACCGCGTGGGCGGGCGCGTGCGCAAGGTGGCCGATTATCGCAACGTGCTCAATGACAAGTCGATTGACGCAGTGATGATCGTCACGCCCGATCACTGGCACGAGACGATGGTGCTGGGGGCGATCGCCGCGGGCAAGGATGTCTACTGCGAAAAGCCGCTCACGTTCCGCTCCGCGGAGGGCCTCGAAGTAATCCGCGCCGCGCAGGCCGCGAAGAAGATCGTGCAGGTGGGCAGCCAGGTGTGCAGCTCGGCGATTCAGCAGGAAGCGCGGCGCATGATCCAGGCGGGCAAGCTGGGCAAGGTGACGATGATCCGCGCGGCGTATTCGCGCAATACGGTGTCGGGCGCGTGGGGTTATCCGATTCCGCCCGATGCGTCGGCGGCCAATTGCAATTGGGAGATGTTCCAGGGCCCGGCGGAGAAGCGCCCGTTTTCGCTCGAGCGGTTCTTCCGTTGGCGCTGCTACTCGGAGTATTCGGGCGGCATCGCGACCGATTTATTCGTGCACCTCTGCACGACGATTCACTTCTTGATGAACGCCACTGCGCCCGCGAAGGTGATGGCGATGGGGCAGCTTTATCTGCGCAAGGATCGCGATGTGCCCGACACGCTGAACGCGATTCTGGAGTACCCGGATGGGTTCGTGGTGAACCTGAGTTCGACGTTCAACAACCAAATTTCGGGTGAGGGCTCGTTCCAGATTCTGGGCACCGAGGCGAGCCTGGAACTGGCGTCGGACCTGACGTTCCTGCCCGAACGCAAGTGGGACGACAACAAGTGGATTGTGGAGAGCTGGCCGAAGACGCTCGAAGAAGCGTATTGGAAAGACCCGAGGGTGATCGCGAGCGAGATCGCGCCGAAGCGCGTGAAGGCGCAGTTGCCGACTTCGATCAAGAGCCCGGCGGAGGACATGACCGTGCCGCACTTGCGGTCCTGGGTGACGTCGCTCCGCACGCGCCAGGGGCACTGGGAAGATGCGGCGGTGGGCCACCGCGCCGCGGCCTGCGCGCACATGGTGAACAAGAGCGTGCAGGAAGGCCGGATGGTGGAGTGGGACTTCGCGCGCGACGACGTTAAGGCGTAGTGTGTGTGCGTCCTGGCGCTGTTTGCCGAAGCTGGCGCGGCGTGTGACGGCGGGCGTGAAGTGGGCGGTTCTGCATCGGTGGGCAAAGGATTTGCATGGCCTGCCTGCGCCGCCTGATCGATTCATCGCGTGCATGGTCGTGGAAGATTCCCGTTTCCAGCGCGGCTTGCGAGAGGGTCTGGTCCTGGGTGTGCTTTGGGCCGGCGGGCATGGCCGGCTGCATCTGCGCGATCAGACTTCTGGCGCGTTTGTCACTTGCGCTCACACGGCAACGCTTTTTGATGAGCTCGTCTTACAACATGCCGTGAGAGTGAACGGCCTATGCGTCGAGCCGATCGAGTCGCTCCTGGTGTGCGCGGCGGACGGATCGCTCGAAGCGTTCGCCTCGCGGCGCGATCAAATTGACTGGGCGCTGGTGGATGCGCTGCTCGAACGATCCGAACCAGGCAATCAACGGCAGCGGCTCGCGGAGTGGTGGGGATGACGGCGTCACAAGAGGCGTTGCTGGGCGAGCTTGTGGAGACCTGCGAAGCTGCCGGGGGTCCCTTGGCGGCCTGGAGTTGACATGCCGGGTGTGCCGCTCCAGTTCTCGATGCCTTCTGGCGGCTTTGCGGCAGTGCGCTCGCGGATGCGCTGCCTGATCGACGTGGTGTGTTTGGGCGACATCGCTTATGCGCACCTGTATCATCCGGATGACCAGGGTCCCGCGATCGGGGTTGCTCTTCTGGAGGACTCTGCATTTGAGGCTCTCGATCGGTCATACCACTTTTCAAACAAGCAACTGGAGGCGCTCTCCCGGATCAACAGCATTCTTCAGGAGGCAAATGTCCGCTGGCTGGTAACGGACGTGGAACGCTGGCCGGTGGAAGTGGCCGTGCCCGCAAGCCGGTTCAGCACGCTGGCGTTCCCGGACGTTCCGGGCGTTTCTTTCGTGCCCATGGACGACGCAGCGCTCCACCGCGCGTTGTTCGATCGTTCGCTCGCACACTTTCGAATGGTGGGCGCGGCGTGCGATGCAAGGGGCGTGGATTGGGCGGTGACGTCCACGCGGGCGATGCTGTTGCACGGACTGCCGGAGTGGCCGGAATCGAATAGCCACTCGGCGTTGGTTTCGGATCTGGGTTTTCACGAGAAGCTGCCACTGCCACCGGGCGTGCACGTTGCACTTGGGCGCTTTGGCGGTGGTGGGCAGGTGATGTTTGCCTACCCCGCATTTCCGTTGGTCTATTTCTGGCAGTGGTCGGCGATTGGTTGGGGTGACGTTCTGTCGCACGCCGTGGTGCGGAACGGACTGAAAGCCGTTCCTGTGGAGATGCTCCTCGCGGACTCGTTTGCGTACTCGGCGCCGTCACCGGTACTGGATGCCTTCGCCGCGCGGCGCGACGACATCGATTGGCCGTTGGCAGATCTGTTCGCTTGCCGCCATGGCAGCGATACACGGGCAGCGTTGAATGCATTCCGCGGGAGCCTCCGCTAATTTTGTTGACGGGTTTCTTCCGCCGTTCGCACAGATCCTGGTGAGAACGAAAGCGGCACGCGAAACGGCCGCTACCCAAGGAGACATAACATGATCACTCGCACCCCTTTATCCATCGCGTTCGGCGCGACGCTGCTGGCCAAGTCCACTCAGGCGCAGACCGTGTACACGTTCCTCGTCAACGGCCGTGCCTTGCCGCCGATTCTGCAGCTCACCAAGCCGAGGGCCGGTGCGTCCTGCGCGGCCAGGAAGGTGCGCCTGTCGGTGCTCTACACCAATCAACTGCACGCGCAGATCTGCGAAGGCGGCAGATGCACGATGACGGACCCGAATTCGCTGGTCTATCGGGACCGCGTGGGGCGGGTGGACTCGGTGAACATCCGCGCGGCCCAAGGCGACCCGGTGGGAGGACTCCCCGAGCCCGTCACGGATACGGATGGCTTAATGTACCTTTGCCGCGAGGAGGAGCAATCGAAGGAATGCATCTGCACCCATGGCCGCAGCCGAAACCAAAGTCGTAACGCGATAGCTAAGACTGCGCTCTACTCCGCTGCTGTACTGCCGCGCCTGCTGGCCGATTGGCCGCGGGCGCGGCCTTCGTGTTTCTGCCCTCTTCTCCGTCGCGCAGCATTTGCGCCAGCGTGACGATGCCGATGGCTTCGGTGTGCTCGTCCAGCCGGTAGCGGTCGGTTCCCGGATATACGACAAAGCGGCGCGCGGGACGCAGGCCGGCGCAGGCGGAATGGAATCCGCGCTCCACCTTGGGCGCGGCGTTGCGCTTGATCTCCACAGCCCAGAGCTTGCCGCCGGGTAGCGTAAGGATCAGGTCCACTTCCGTGCCGTTGGAGGTGCGGTAGAAGTGCGCCTCGGTTCCTTCGGGCGCAACGGCGAGCAGTGACTCAATGACAAAGCCTTCCCAAGTGAACCCTGCCACGGGATGGCTGAGCAGCCCCTCTTTGTCGCCGATGCTGAGCAGCGCGTGCGCCACGCCGCTGTCGCGCACGTACACCTTGGGCGACTTCACCAGGCGCTTGCCCGCGTTGCGATACCAGGGTTCCAGGCGTCGTACCAGTAAAAGGTCCACCATCAGGTCCAGATAGTTGGCCACCGTCTTGGCGTCCACGCCGAGGCTGGCGCCGAGGTTGGCGGCGTTGAAGATTTGCCCCTGATTGTGCGCCAGCATCGTCCAGAAGCGGCGCAGCATATCCGCGGCGATGCGGCGGCCGAACTGCGGCACGTCACGCTCCAGGTACGTGCGGATGAAATCGCGGCGCCAGATGAGGCTCTCCGCGTCGGTTTCCGCCAGAAAGCTGCGGGGAAAGCCGCCGCGCACCCAGAGGGTTTCGATTTGCGCGGGCGCTACCTCCAACGCGTGGAACGGCCCCAGCTCAATGTAGGCCACGCGCCCGGCCAGGCTCTCACCGGATTGGCGAATCAGATCCATGGAGGCGGAGCCGAGGCAGAGGAGGCGCCCGGTGCCCTTGCCGCGGCGGCGGCCCTTGTCGATGACGCTGCGCATGGGCTGGAACAGCTCCGGCACGCGGTGCACTTCGTCGAGAATCACGAGTTCGTTCTCATGGTCGGCAAAGTAGAGGGTGGGGCTGGCGATCTTGGCGCGCTCCTCGGGGTCTTCGAGGTCGAGGTAGACGGAGGGCCGCCGCTCGCCGAGAGCCAGCGAGAGCGTGGTTTTGCCGACCTGCCGGGGCCCGAGGAGCACGACGGCCGGAGAGTGCGTGAGGCGCTGTTCAATTCGGGCGGTGACGCCGCGCGCCAATTCATGCAGATCGGGAGCCACACTCCATAATTGCATACTTTGCGAGAGAGAAGTATGCAAATCGGGAGAGAGAATCCGGAATTACATACATTATGCCGCAGGAGATGCGCCCAACTGGAAGCATGTAACTCTGGAGGAAGATTCCTGATTTGCATACTTGTGCCCAGAATTTCACTTTCACTGGTGGTTTTCTACACCCGCGCCGCCCGTGGCCTCATCTCCTGAGCAAATGCGTTTGTGTCTCCTCGTCTTTCCATTCGCCCTTCTCGCCCAGGACACCACGGGCGCCGGCAGCCTTGCGGGTACCGTGGTTGAGGAAGGCTCCAACACGCCAATGAAGGCCCGCGTTTGCGTGGCCGGGCCGAACCGCTGTGCGGATGCCGGCGCCGATGGCGCGTTCCGTCTGCCCGATCTGCGCTCGGGCATTTACGTCATTGAGATAGCCTCCGACGGACGGTCACCGCTCAAACGCGAGGGGATTGAAGTGCGCGCGGGCCTCGAAGCGCGCGTGGAAGTCTTGTTACCGCGCCTCGAAAGCCAGCGCCAGGAAGTCACCGTCACCGAGAGTGTATTCATCGCGCCCGAGGAGATCAAGAGCTCCGGGTTTCTGGTGACGCGGCAAGAGGTTTCAAAGTCAGCCGGATCGCTCCAGGACGTCTCCCGCTACATCCAAACGCTGCCGGGCGTTGCCATCGGCTCAAGCGACTTCCGCAACGACATTATCGTGCGCGGCGGTTCGCCGCTTGAGAACCTCTATATCATCGACAACATTGAAATCCCAAACATCAACGCCTTTGCCAACTTCGCTTCGGCCGGCGGCACGGTATCGCTGCTCGACTCCGAGTTGATCCAGGACGTCACGTTCCTCACCGGCGGCTACCCGGCACCGTACATCAACCGCACGTCCTCCGTCCTGCAAGTGGCGCAGCGCGAAGGCGACCGGGAGAAGTTTCACGGCCGGGCAACCGTCGGTTTCGCCGGCGGCGGAACGATTCTGGAGGGGCCCATCAAAAAAGGCAAGGGTTCGTGGGTCGTATCGGCCCGGCGCTCGTTCCTTGACTTCTTCACCGACGATGTTGGCTTCGGTGGTGTGCCCATTCTCTACACTTTCAATGCGAAGGCACTGTACGATCTCACGCCACGGGACCGTGTATGGGCCGTGTCGGTCTCCGGCACAGACAACATCCGGCTGGGGGCGCGCGAGGAAGTGAGGGCCGATGACGAGGAGGTGAACAACCTCGACATCCGCTACGACGGCTGGCGCACGGCCAACGGCTTCAACTGGCAGCGGCTGCTCGGCAACTCCGCTGTAGGGTTGTTGGGGATCACGCACTCGGACGCCAAGGTGGGCTCGCAGGTGAAGGATCTCGTCCGCAACGGGCCGCGGCCGCCGGGCGTGCCGCTCGATCGGATTCTGGTTCGCGCGCCGATTATCTACTCCGACGATTCGCGCGAAGGCGAGACCACGCTCAAGTACGATCTGACGGCGCAGACCTCCATGCTCAGCAAAATGCAGGCGGGCGGTTCGTACAAGATTTTCAATGTGCGGTACAACACGCAGTCGCCGCTCGGCACGCTGAGTCCGTTCACCACGATGCGCGACATTAACCCGTTCGATCTGCGCCGCAATTTCCGCGCCTACCAAGGCAGCGCGTACTCTCAGTTCACCCGCGGCCTCACACGGCGCTTAAACGTCACGCTGGGCGGGCGCATCGATAATTACAACTACCTCAGCGCGTCGCGCTTCAGCCCGCGCGCCGGCGTCAGCTTCCGCATCACCGACAAGCTGTCGTGGCGCGCCAGCTACGGGCAGTATTTCCAGCAGCCCTTCTTCCTGTTTCTCTCCGCCTTCCCACAAAACCGTGGCCTGATTCCATTCCGCGCGGACCACTACGTCACGGGCCTCACCTACGTAGCCACACCCACCTTCCGCATCACGCTCGAGGCCTACGCCAAGCGTTACAAGGACTATCCGGTTTCCACGCAGTTTCCGCAGCTTTCGCTGGCCAACGTGGGCGACACCTTTTCCGTGCGCGACATTCTGTTCCCGATGACCAGCGCGGGCCGCGGCCGCGTGAAGGGCGTCGAGTTGTTCGCCGAGAAAAAGTTCACCAACAAATGGTTCGGCCAGGCGAACCTCGCGTGGCTCCGTTCCCGCCAGGCGGGCCTCGACGCCGTGCTGCGCCCTTCTGTCTACGACTACCCGCGCATCGCCAACTTCGTGGGCGGCTACCGACTGAACGCCAAGTGGGAATTCTCCTCGCGCGTGTCGTACCTCGCGGGCCGTCCGTTCACCCCGTTTCGCGACGATGTGTCGCGGCAGCAGAGCCGCGGCATCTTCGATCTCACGCGCGTGAACGCTGAGCGGCTCCCGGATTATCTTCGCGTGGACATCCGCGCTGACCGCACGTTCACGGTTCGCGACAGACCGCTCCTTGTGTTCATTGGCGTTCAGAACGCCTTCAACCGACGGAACGTCGCTGGCATTGGCTGGAACCGGGCCACCAACTCGCTCCAGCAAGGGGAACAGTTAGGGCTGTTCCCGCTCATTGGCATGGACTGGCGCTTTTAGCTCTTAGTCGCGCGACGGCGCGCGGGCCGGCAGTTCCATCAGATACGTAGTGAGGTCTTGGAGCTGCTGTTTGGGTAAACGGTAGGGCGGCATGGTCGAGCCGGGCACCATCATCTGCGGTTCGTAGAAGTGCTTCACCACCCAGTCTCGCTTGCGGCGGGAAGCGAGGCCGTTCAACGCCGGGCCCACCTTCATGCCGAAGCCGTTGGCCTGGTGACAAATGCCGCATTGCTGTTGCTGGTAGACCATGGCGCCGTTCACTACCGCATCGGGCGCCGAGTCGAGCGACGCGCCTGAGCCGGGTTTCAACTGGAGCATGAATGCGGCGAGCGCATTCAATTGCCTCTCGGGCAGCGTCAGGGGCGGCATCGAACTGCCCGGCACCACTTCGGCGGGCGACTTGAAATGCGCGATGTGCCACGCCGCATCGCGCTTGGTGGCCGAGGCCGTGAGATCGGGCCCGATCGCTTTGCCTTTTTCCCCCAGCACATGGCACGCATGGCAGTTCTGCTTGCGAAAATGGCCGAGTCCAGCGAGTTCTTCCGGTGACAGCGATTGCCATTCGGGCGCGTCCACCAGCCCGGCGTGCATGTCCGTTTCAGGCGGCGTGGAGCGCATGGCCGCGATCGTCAGTCCCGCCCAGGCCGCGCCCGCCAGCAGCGCGATACCCCAGGCCGTGGTCCGCTGCGTCACCTTGCGGAGTTGACCGCGATCGATGAACGGCGCCATGGCCAGTGCACCGATGGCGAGGCCGGGTAGAATGTGCGCGCCCACCACTTCGAGCGGGCCTTCAAAGAACTTGAGCGTCTGGAACAGGAAGAGGAAATACCATTCTGGCCGCGGAACGTAGGTGGTATCGGTGGGGTCGGCCAGCCGCCCCAGCGGCGCCTGGAGGAACACGGATAGCGCAAACAGAACGCAGAAGGCGATAAAGATGGCCACCGTATCTTTGAACACCTGGCCGGGAAAGAACTTCTTCTTGGGGGCCGTGTCATTCGGTGCAGGGGCGATGCCGTGGCGGCGGACAAGATAGATGTGCACGCCAACAATCAACGTAGTGAGCAGCGGCAGCAACATCACATGCATCGTATAGAAGCGCGCGAAAGTGACGACCCCGACGCCGTTTTCACTGCCGAGCAGGCGCTCAATCTGTGCGCCAAGCCCCGGGGACTTAGCCGCGATCTGCGTGGTCACCACCGTGCCCCAGTAGGCCCGGTTGTCCCACGGCAGCAGGTAGCCAGTGAGCCCGAATCCCAGCGTCAACAGCAGCAGCACGATGCCCACCAGCCATGTTGCTTCGCGCGGTTTCTTGTGGGCGCCCCAGAGGAATACCTGCACCATGTGCGACACAACGACGACGATCATCATGCTGGCGCCCCAGTGATGGAGGCCGCGGATGAGTTTGCCGCCGGTGACTTCGGTCATGATGTAGCGAACGCTCGAGTGGGCCTCGCCGGGCGTGGGTGCGTAGTTGAACGCCAGCAGGAGCCCGGTGAGAATCTGGATCATGAAGCAGAACAGCGCCACGCTGCCCATCACCTGATGCCAGCCGGCCGAGGCCGGGATGTCTTCATAGAGGAAATGGTTGACGGCCGTCTCCAGGCCTGTGCGTTCCTCAAGCCAGTCCATCACTTGGCGGCGCATCTAGCTCTCCTGGCTCTTCACAACGGCGCCCAGCAGGATCTTGCCGCCTTCGATTTTCATCTGGTAGCGGTCCAGTGCGCGCGGCGCCGGGCCTTCGAGCGGTTTGCCTTCCAGGTCAAACGTGGATGTGTGGCAGGGGCACAGGAAGTTCTTGTGCTTTTCGTCGTAGTGAAACGCGCACCCCAGGTGCGTGCATGAGGGCGCAAAAGCAATGACCTGGCCGTCGGGCTTCTTGGTCACCCAGGCGCTGGTCTTCTCGCTGAGGATTTTCCAGCCGTCCTTGCGGTTGCGGCGGAACACAATTTCCTCCGGCTCCCCGGCTTTCAGCTTCTCGAGGTTGGTCACTTCGACCCACTCTTCTTTGCGATTGGATGAACCGGGTACGAGGAGATACCCGGCCGCGGGAATGCCGAGCGCGGCCCCGATCGTCCCCATCAGCGTGTAGATGACGCCGAGGTGGAAACGCCGGCGGGAGGTTTCCGAGTCTTCAGCTAGCATGTGGCTAGCTTCCATTCTATGCGAGGACCTGCCGGAAGTTTGTAAAAACGGGGTTTCGAAGTGTTAACCTGTCGCCCTCGCCATGAGCCGTGCCTGCAGGGCGCCGCATTGCGGGGGGTCGAGCTTGCGGCCGTTGGTGGTGACGTAGAACACGTCAATGGCTTTGTGCGCCTCGGTATCCACCAGCACCACTTCAATGCTGCAGCCGGCTTCAGACAGCGCCGATGCCAGATCGTAGAGCAGGCCCGGACGGTCTTGCGTGGTTACCTCCACGAGCGTGGCGGATTCCGAGGCCTCGTCGTCAAAGCTGACGCTCGCGGGAATAGCGCTGTTCTTGCTCGGTAGCAACGGCTTGGGCCGGTTGCGCAGGAGCGCCTTCACGTCCAGTTTGCCGAGCAGCACGCGTTCGATCGTTTGCCGGAGCCGGTCGAGTTCCGGCGGATTGAGTTCCAGTGTGCGCTGCGGATCGGCAAAGGCGAAGGTATCAAGTATCGTGCCCTGCTGGTTGGCAAAGGCTTCAGCCTTGAGGATGTTCATACCGAACGAAGCAAGCGCCCCCGCCATGGAGGCAAACAGAAACAGCCGGTCCTTGGTCAGAACGGTGAGATGGTAGACCCCGCCCTTCTTGCGGATGTCGATGGCGGTGCCCGTTTGCCGGCGCTGTTCATCGAGTTGCGCGTGGTAGGCAATCTCGGCTTCGTCGTGAATGCGCAGATAACGGGTGGGGAAGCCTTTTAGAAACGCCGCCCGTTCTGCCGGCACCGCGGCGGCCGGTTGCGTGATGCGGTCTGTCTCCAGTTCGCGGGTGAGTTCACGGTGCGCGGTTGCATAAACGCGCCAGAGTTGTTCCAGGCGCCAGGGCGTCATGGCAGTGGGATGCACGGCGCTGATGTCCGCGAAGGTGAGCAGGGTGAGCTGCTTGAGCACTTCGATGGTGCCGACGCGATCGGCGAGCCAGCGGGCCGTGGCCGGGTCGTCCAGATCGCGGCCATTCATGGCAGAGGGCAACACCAGGTGCTGGCGGATGAGCGCGTCCAGTAGCGGGCGGTCTTCGGTGGGCAGACCGATTTGCTCGGCGGCGTCAGCGGCAAGGCGGGCCGATTCAGCCGCGTGACTGTCAGACTCAGCGCCCTTACCTGTATCGTGGAAAATCAATGCGAGGCTGAGAACCGAAAGATCTTCCACTTCCGAGAGCAGATTGCAGAAGCGGCGCCGCTCTGGCTCTTTTGCTTCGGCCAGCTTCTCCAGCGTTTCGATGGTGACCAGCGTGTGTTCGTCCACCGTGTAACGGTGGTTGAAGTCGCGCACCACGTGGGACTCAATGCCCGCCCAGGCCGGAAACAACGTACCCAACACGCCGCTGTCGTGCATGGCGCGTAGCGCGGCCGAGGCCCGCGGGAGAGTGAGAATGGAATGGAGCGCAGGCCACACCGGCGGCCGGGCCGCGAGCCATGATTCAAACACCGGCCGGCGCGAAACGATCTTGCGTTCGGTGTCAGGGTGAAGCGAGACCTGGTGCCGGCCCACCAGGGCAAAGAGGCGAAAAAGCACCGAAGGGTCGGTATCGATCTGCTGCGGAGAGCGGAACAGTACACGGTCCCGCGAGACAGTGAACTCGGCGGATGAAAGACGGCTCCGCCAGTCGCGGAAGCCGGCGAGCAGGGAACTGCTTTTTTCCTCGAACCCTTCCATGGACCGGAGCGCCGCGCGCTGCAGCGTACGGGCGTGGCGGAAGTGGCCGCGCATCACCGCGGCGGCATCGGGTGTCTCGACGCCGGCAAACGGTTTTTCCGCGTATTCCTCCTGCGCGTCGAAACTGAGCAGATTGTTGTCGCGGCCGGAGCGCAGGTGCAGGAAACAACGCAGGCGAAAAACATCAGAGATGGGATCGGCCAGTTCCTCGCGCCAGTTGGCAGCGGCCGCCGAGGGGTTGAGTTGCGCAAGCCAGGCAGTCAGGTGCAGGTCGCGCAGTCCGCCCGGGCCTTCTTTGATGTTCGGCTCCAGGTGGTAGATCGTGTCTTGGAGCTTGTGATGGCGTTGACGGGTGAGCTTGCAGAGCTGCCGGGAAATGGTGGAGCGCTGCGATTGCAGAAACTTGGGCAGGCGCTCAGTGAGGCGGCCGAACAGCTCCACATCGCCGGCGAGGAAGCGCAGGTCGAGTAGACTGATGGTGAGCTCGAGATTGCCTTCGTGCAGTTCGCAGCAGTCACGGACATTGTGAACCGAGTGGCTGAGCCGGAGGCCGCAGTCCCAACCCGTCTGAAGAAAACGCGAGAGAGCTTCCTTGCCCGCTCCGGTGGGTGGCTGTTCAGGAACGAGAAACAGCAGATCCACGTCGGAGTGCGGGAACAGTTCGCCGCGCCCGTAGCCGCCGACGGCAGACAGCGCGAGACCGGACGGAAAGCTAAGCGCGAGGAGCCGCGCGAATTCACCGGCAAGAACCCCGTCTACAAGGCGCGAACGGCGAGCGAGGACTTCCCAGGCGTCCCCGCTCGCCATAAACGCATTGGCAATTTCCGCCGACTCGTGGCGGACCCGCTGCGCCGGGCTAGAGTGTAGACTCTCCACGCTCGTCGTTTCTGATGCGGATGGCTTCTGCAACGTCATACAGGAATATTTTGCCGTCTCCGATCTTACCGGTGCGGGCTGCCGCCGTCAGCGTCTTGATGACCTCCTCCACGCGCGAGTCGCCCACCACCAGTTCCACCTTGCATTTCGGCAGTAAGTCCACCATGTATTCCTGGCCGCGGTAGACCTCCTTGTGGCCTTTCTGGCGTCCGTGGCCGCGAACTTCGGTGACGGTCATGCCGTCGATACCGATGCCCTTCAGCGCCTCTTTGACCTCTTCCAGCTTGAAGGGTTGGATAATGGCTTCGATTTTCTTCATCGTTATTGGCTCCTTGGCTTACGATTCCAGATTGTACCCTTCTTCGCCGTGTTGGCTCAGGTCGAGCCCGTCGCGTTCATCTTCTTCGGAGAGGCGCAAGCCCACGATCATATCAACCAGCTTGAGAAGAACGAAGCTGCCGGCGATGGCAATCGCCCAGGCGACACCGGAAGCGATGATCTGGTTGACCACCTGGTAGCCCGCGCCGTCGATCAGCCCAAGCGCAGCCGGCTTGTCGCCGTCCTTGAGTGCGCTATTGACAGCGTTGGTGGCGAACACGCCGGTAAGGATTGCTCCAAGCGTACCGCCCGCTCCGTGGACACCGAAGGCGTCCAGCGAGTCGTCGTAGCCAAACTTGTTCTTCACCACGGCGCACATCAGGTAGCAGAAGATGCCCGCCGCGAAGCCGATGATCAGCGCCGGGCCGGGTTTCACGAAACCGGAGGCAGGCGTAATCGCCACGAGGCCCGCCACCGCGCCCGAGATGCCGCCGAGGACGCTGGGCTTGCCGGAGCGGATCCATTCCATGCCGAGCCAGCCGAGCGTGGCCGCCGCCGCGCCGAAGTGGGTGGCAACGAAGGCGCTGGTGGCGACCGGGCCGGCGCCGAGCGCGCTACCCGCGTTGAAGCCGAACCAGCCGACCCACAGCAAACAGGCGCCGATGAAGCTGAGCACCAGGCTGTGCGGTTTCATTGGCTCCTTGCCGTAGCCTTTGCGAGGCCCCAGCAGGATGGCGCAGACCAGTGCCGAGATGCCGGAGGTGATGTGCACGACGGTGCCGCCGGCGAAGTCAAACGCTCGGATGCCGCCGCCCGCCGGAGGCAGGAACGCGTTGAAGTATCCACCCTTGCCCCAAACCATGTGGGCCATCGGGCAATACACGAGTAGCAGCCAGAGGGTGCTGAAGAGCACCATGGCCGAGAACTTCATGCGTTCGGCGTAGGCGCCGCAGATGAGGCCCGGGGTGATGATGGCGAACATCAACTGGAAAACCATGAAGGTCTGGTGAGGAATTGTAGGCGCGTAGTCGCCATTCGGCGCGCCTTCCACACCACTGAGCAGAAAATATTGCATGGGGTTGCCGAAGAAAGCGTTGCCCTCACCGAAGGCGATGCTATAGCCGACAACGGCCCAGAGTACAGAAACCAGGGCCATCAGCACAAAGCTCTGCATCATCGTACCCAGCACGTTTTTCGAGCGGACCAATCCGCTGTAGAACAGCGCCAGCGCGGGTCCGGTCATCATCAGCACCAGCGCGGCGCTGGTCAACATCCAGGCGTTATCGCCGGAGGTTTGGGCCGCGCTCACTAAGCCTTCGAGGGCGGCGATCTTGTCCGGGGCGGGGGCCGTGGCTTGGCCAAAGGCGGCCGGCGCGGAGGCGAGCAGCGTAGCCAGACTGGCCCAGGGCCATGCCGGCTTGAAAGTCGAGAGCTTCATGACTTGGCAATTCTCCTGTGGAAACAGTGCGGTGTGCAGGGGTGCGACGACGCGGGGCAACGCTGCATTCCGCCGGTGCGGGTCTTTCTTATGATGCTCTGCTGGAGCCGTTTGGGGAAACTCAATGTTTCGATGGGGCTAATTGAAATTTTCTATTTGGCCTGCGGCCGTTTCCCGTTTAGACTTCAGTCAGAAAGTAAAGACCACTCTCGCCGGACGCAGTCGGCAGCCGGCGCAAGAAATTTCGAAAGTGAGATCCCCCTCAAATGAAGTACGTCTATCGTATCTGGCCCGTGTTGCTGGTCGCCGCCCTGTCTGCGAGCCTGCAGGGCCAGACTACGCCAACGCCGCCGCCTGCCAATCCGTCCCCTGCTCCTTCGCCCTGGTCTGCTGGAGGAATCGATTTCAGCGGATTGATTGACGGTTATTACAGCATCAATACGAATCACCCGGTTTCGCGCACCAACAACCTGCGTTTCTACGACGCCCGGGCCAATCAGCTCAGTTTGAATCTGGCGAAGTTCACGGCGGAGAAGACGGCCGATCCGGTCGGCTTCAAACTCGACCTCGGCTTTGGCCGCGGCGCTGATTTGTTTAACTCCTTCGAGCCGATCGCCGAGAACCGCGACATCACACGGAACATCCTGCAGGCGTATTTGAGCGTGAAGCCTCCCAAGGCCGGCGGCCTGCAGTTCGATTTCGGCAAGTTCGCCACCAGCGCCGGCGCCGAGTTGACCGAGACGCATTTGAACTGGAATTACTCGCGCGGCTTTCTCTACGCCAACGGGCCGTTCTATCATTTCGGCGCACGTATGTCCAAGCCGGTTACGAGTAACTGGACTGCGGGCGTGCAGTTGACCAATGGCTGGAATAACATCGAGGACAATAACAGCGGCAAGACGGTGGGCTTGACGAGCGCCCTGACCGGCAAGAAGGCGTCGCTGTTCAACACCTACTACGTCGGACCGGAGAAGACGAACTCGAACGAAGGCTACCGCCACTTCTTCGACACCGTGCTGACCCTGGCGCCGAGCGAGAAGGCGAACTTCTACATCAACTACGATTACGGCGTGGACAAGGCCGGTGCCGGCGCGGGCCGGCAGCCTTTCTGGGGCCTCGGCCTGGCCGGCCATTTTGTCGCAAATTCGTGGTTTTCCGTCAGCCCGCGCTATGAAGTTTACGACGACGGCGGCGGGTTGATCACCGGCAAGATGCAGCGTTTGCAGAGCTTTACCTGGACGGCGGAAGCGAAGATGGCGAAGGGCTTCCTGACGCGGGTGGAATACCGCCGCGACTGGTCCAACAAAGCGTATTTCGACCGTGGCAACGAGGCAGGCAGCGCCAAGAACCAAAATACGTTCCTGGTGGGTTTCGTGGTATACTTCGGTCCGAAGTAGCTCTCGGGATCGGAAGATATCCGGTCTTGATACTCAAGGGAGGCGGTTTACAAAACCGCCTCCCTTTTTTCGTTGTTGGAAACAGACAATACCCAGGCGGCCTGCCCGGCGGAAGGCGCATCGGACGAGGCGAGTTGGCGCAGCCGGCGGACGGGACCATCGAGCAACAACTTCATCAGACGGCGCGTGCTGTCGCCTTGGTCGAGTCCCGGTGAGGCCAGGATGCGCTGGCGGATGCGGTCCGCATCGCGATAGAGATCGCGGATGGCGGGCTCAACCGATTGCTCCCGTTCCCGCCGCGCGTACTTGGCGAGCTCTTCGGAGACGATAAACTCGGCTTGGTGCGCGCCGGCTTCGCGCATTTGATGGGCGGCAGCGAGCTCGGACTGGATGTAGTCTACGTCCAAGAGGCTTACCCCCGGCAGTGACTGGCAGAGCGGGTCCATCGCGCGGGGCACTCCCAGGTCAATCAGCAGAAGCGGCCGTGATGAGCCGCACCGGAGTTGGGCAAGTCTGTCCGCCCGCAGGCATTCGAGCGGTTCAGACACAGCCGCAACTACGGCGTCCGCCGCTTGGATTTCCGTTTCCCGACGTGCCCAGTCAACCGGAGTGGCGCGGTAGGACCGGATGAGCTCCAGGGCAGCTTCCGCGCGACGGGCTGCGACACCGAGATGAGCGAAGCGTTGCTTGGAGAGGTGTGCCAGTGTATCAGCGGCCGCTTGGCCCGCCCCGAGCAGGAGGATACGGAGGGGCTGACAGTCGCCAAAGCGGCTCCGGATGGCCCCGAGTACGGCCGCGCCCGTGGATGCTGCCGCACCCTATGCCGGTTTCGCGGTGGACGCGGCGAGCGGTGCGGAGGGCTGCTTGGACGTTGCTATTCAGGACCGGGCCACAACGTGCTGCCTGGGAAGAGGTTTCGGCAGCCTGACGGAACTGCTGGGCGATCTGGGCGTCGCCCTTGACGCGCGAGGCCAAACCGGAGGCAACCGACATTGTGTGCCGGACGCAGGCTTCGTCCACATAGCGGTAGCGGACGCAATCGTCGTCCAGGGCGCGCGCAGAGGGACGCCAAGCCCGGAGGGCCGCGAGGAGTTGTGTCTCGGCCGCCTCTAAGGGGCTGGCAGGAAATCGAACAACAGAGTAGGACGTAGCTCTGGCAGCGGACTGCTGGGCGTGAGCCTCGGTTTTCACGAGCCCAAGGCGGACCACGGCCAATATCGACATCGCGTCGGGCGGGAGGTGGCGAACCAACAGTCG
>VFZP01000041.1 GCA_016871115.1 Acidobacteriota bacterium | reverse complement strand
AAAATGGCCCTGCACGCGGGATTGTTGCATTGCTTCTGACGGAGTGCTTGGTCAACGCGGGAAGAAGAGGGCCTCGCCAATCAGGGATTATGCCACCGGTACGCGGAAAACCCAAACTGATGACCAGACCGATGACTGGCGCCTTCGGCGCCGATGATGTCGTCGCCTCCGGCGCAATGATCAGAAAACTACGTTTTCAGATGATCGCCGACACCTGCGGCCCCATCACAAAATCATGATAGCCGTTCTCATAGATCTCCAGGCGCACCCACTTGCCCCCCGCCGACATCATGTCGTGCAGGCGGCGGCTCAACGGCAGCAGGTCGTCCTTGGTCCCCACCAGTACCAGCAGCGGCGTTTGCACCTTGGCTATCCGTTCGCCCGCGCCGGCTTCGTCTACTTTAATGTTCTTGAAGCGGTCTTCGGGTTTGGCGCCGGGGTCTGTCTGCACGCCGAGGAAACTGAACGGCGCGCCCGCGCCTAGCACTACCGCGCGCACCTTCACGCGGCTCAGCAGATTCATCGTCACGTCACCGCCCAGCGAGACGCCATAAACATGCACGCGCGCGGCGTCCACATGCGGCAGCGCCTTTACGTGATCCACCACGGCCACTGCGTCGTCCACATACGTAACGCCGCCTGCTTTGACATACTCACCCAATCGCGCGAAGTTCTGCCCGCCGCGATAATCGGCCACCACTACCACTTAGCCTTCCTGCAGGAAGCGCTCGAAAAATGGCGATCCGGTATCCCCGCGCGACCATGTCACCAGCTTCTCCATCCCACGCCCGCCCGGCGCGCCGTGAAAATGAATCAGCACAGGGAACGGACCGTTGCCCTTCGGCTTCCGCATCGCCGCGGCCACGTACACTCCGTATTTTGACTTGATGTAGACCTGCTCCACCGGAGACACGCTTTCGGGCACCGCATGAATGTACTTGTCATGCGGCAGCTCCTTGCCGGCCGGAAACTCACGCACTTCGCCGCGCAGCACCATCGCCATCGCCGTCAGAAGAATCCATTGCCTCACGCCTGCGAGTCTACCAACTTCTACAATGAACGAATGCGTCTTGCTGCTTTGCTTCTGTTGCTGTTCACCGCGGTTGGGCACTCTGCCGCACCAAGTGTCCTGACCTCCGGCACCTATTGGGATTGGCGCAGCGTTTCCTCGCCCGACATCACGCGCGACGGCTCCCGCGTGGTCTACGTGCTGGGCTGGCAGGACAAGTTCACCGACGCCAACTACTCACACCTTTGGCTGGTGTCCTCCAACGGCCAGGATCGCCGCCCGCTCACACAGGGCAACTATCGCGACTCGGCCCCGGCTTGGTCGCCCGACGGCCGCCGCATCGCGTTCCTCAGCAATCGCAGCGGCAAGAATCAGATTCACGTGCGCTGGGTGGATGGCTCGCACGAAGCAGTGCTCACCGATATCGACCCTGCGCCATTGGCCTTCTCGTGGTCACCCGATGGCCGCTCGATCGCCTACCTTGCGCGCGTGCCGGGCAAGCCGGATTTCTCGGTGAAACTGGAGGCCGCGCCCGCGGGCACGAAGTGGGCTGAACCGGCGTCGGTGGTGACGCGTCTCAAGTGGCGCGCCGATCGCACGCCGGGCCAGGGCCTTGTTCCTTACGGTGAAACGCATCTGTTCGTGATTCCTGCGGATGGCGGCGGTTCGCGCCGTGTCACGCCGGAGGGCTACTCGTTGTCAGGCCGGCCTGATTGGTCGCCCGATAGCCGCACCATCGTGTTCACCGCGCAGCGTGTACCGCAAGGGGACCGGGAGTTGTACCCGGACGATCTCTACTCGGTCACGGTGGCGGATGGCGAACTGCGCCGGCTCACCACCGCTGCTGGTCCGGAGGGCGATGCGCGCATCTCGCCTGACGGCCGTCGCGTTGCGTTCCTAGGGTTTGTGGACAAAGGCAACGCGAGCCACACGACGCATCTCTACGTGCAGGATCTCGGTGGCGCGGCGGAATTGCGGCAGGAACTCGCACGCGCGCTCGACCGCAACATCAGCTCCGCGCGCTGGCGTGCCGATGGCCGCGCGCTCTACGGCATTGTGGAGGATCAAGGCAAAGCGCACCTCTACGAGTTCACGCTCGACGGCGGCGCTCGCCAACTCACCGAAGGCAACGTGCGCTGGGTCACCGGCTATGCGGCCGACAGCGGCTTTGCGCTGAGCCACAACGGCGTGGCCGTGATGGGCCACTCGGCGCCGAACGCGCCGCGCGATCTTGCTGCCGTTTCAATCGCCGAGCCCGGCCGCATGACGATGTTGACCGACGTGAACCGCGGCGTGCTCGATAGCCGCACGCTCGGCGACGTCGAAGAGATCCGCTACAAAAGCTTCGACGGCCGCATCATGCAGGGCTGGATCATCAAGCCGCCCGGCTTTGATTCAACGAAGAAGTATCCGATGATCCTCGACATCCACGGGGGTCCGCACGCGATGTACGGCGTCGAGTTCAACTGGCAGATGCAGGTGCACGCCGCGCGCGGCTTCGTGGTGCTGTACACGAATCCACGCGGCTCCACCGGGTATGGCGAAGAGTTCGGCAACGTGATTCATGGCAAGTACCCCGGTGACGACTATCAGGACCTGATGGCAGGTGTCGACGCGTTGATCGCGAAGGGCTACGTGGACCCCGCGCGCCTGTTCATCACCGGTGGCTCCGGCGGCGGCATTCTCGCCGCGTGGATCGTGACGCAGACGGACCGCTTCCGCGCGGCGGTGAGCCAGTATCCGGTGATCAACTGGATCACGCAGGGCGGCAGCTCCGACATCCCGCTGGTGACGCATCGCTGGATGAAATCGACGCCGTGGGAAAATCCGCAACAGTATCTGAGCCGCTCGCCGCTGTCGTTCGCCGACAAGGTGAAAACACCGACGATGCTGCTCACTGGCGAGGAAGATTGGCGCACGCCTATCGCGCAGACCGAAGAGTTCTACGTGGCGCTGAAGACGCGCGGCGTGGACACGGCGATGATCCGTTTCCCCAAGGAGCCGCACGGCGTGCGCGGCGCGTTCCCCAGCCATTGGGTGGCGAAGGTGGAGTACATCCTCGGGTGGTTTGAGCATCACGGGGCGCAGGCCGTGAAGTAGGCGCGATGGCGGGCCTCTAGTCAGCCACCCACCCCGTCGCCGAGTCCTCATTGAGAAACTGCACCAGTGCCATCGTTACCGCCGGCACGTAGAGCTGCGTGCGGTCAATCGCGCCACGCGTGAGCAGCCCTACGGCGCCTTCGCCTTGCTTCGAGTTGTTGCGCCCAAACACCAGATCGTCCGCCGCGCCCAGTTCCATGCCGCCGCGCACCAGTTCCGCTACGCGCGGGGGCAACTCGCAGCGCCCCGTGGAGGCGAGGCCCGCGCGCCCGTCGCTGCGCCGCACTACGGCGCACCATGCGCAGCAATACAGCACGCCATCTATGTCCACTACGCCGCCTTCAAGCCCGATGCCGAACTCCGCCTCTGGGACCGCGGCCAGCGCGGCGCGCGCACGGTTCAACGCGCCATCCATCGTCTCTTCATCGCCCACCGGCTGCGCTCGCACGCCCGACGCTCCGTCGACACCTAACGCGTTCACCGGCGCGCCCAGCAACTCGCCGCAGCCCAGCCGCGCCGCGTTCACTTTCACCGGATTCCGTGAACCTACTGCCACCGTGATCATGACGACCTCACCGCCACCCGCCCGGCGATCCACGCAATCAGCATCATCGCCGCCACTGCCACAAACGGCCCGGTGAACGAGTGCGTGCGCTGCGTCACCGCGCCAACGACATACATCAGAATCGCGCCTGCCAGCGATCCGGTGCCACCCAGCAGGCCCATCGCGGTGGACACGGCGGTCTTTGAAATCTCCTGCGTGAACGTCAGGTACTGCGACATCCACATGCCCACACCGAAGTTCGACACCACCAGCAGCGCGATCATCCGCTCGCGGTCCGCCAATAGCACCAGAGCCGCCACGGCCACCAACAGAGACGCCACCGTGAAGAGCGCCACGCGCCCGAAGCGCAGCGAAGCGAACCCGAACGCGAGATAGCCGAGATCGAGCCCAAGGTAAATGAGTGTGAGAATCCACCGCAACTCGCCCGACCCCGCTGCCATGCCGCGTTCCTAGTTGAAGTACGTGGGCAGCCAATTCACGTAGAAATACAGGATCGGGTTCACGGTGCTGGTGATGGCCACCACGCACCAGAACTTGCGCGACCGCAGCACTTCCTTATATCCGCTCGCCACCGGCGCCGCGGGTCCGGCGCTTTGCCAGATACCGACGAACTCGCTGCGCCCGCTGAACCACACCCAGGCTGCAAACCAGATCGCACCCAGCGCGCCCACCGCGAGAAAGCCCGCGCGCCAACCGGCGGCCGCCGCGATTGTCAGAATCAACGCCGGCGCAATCAGCGCGCCCACGCTTTGCCCGCTGGTAAAGATGCCGTTGCCGAGCGGGCGCTCCTTCTCCGGTAGCGCGTGCTGCACAATCTTCAACGCACCCGGCCAGTTCGGCGACTCCGTGATACCCAGCAAAATCCGGAACAGCGCGAGACTCAAGAAGCCCGCGCTGAACGACGTGAGCATACCCACCGCGGACCACGCCAACACCGCGCCGCCGTACGCCCAGCGCAGATGCGCGCGGTCCACCCAGCCGCCCACGGCAAACTGCGCAGCCGTGTAGGAGTAGTAAAAGCAGGCAAACAGCAGCCCCAATCGTTCGTTGTCCAGCTTCAACTCATCGCGCATCATCGGCGCCATCAGGCTCAGCGTTTGCCGGTCCAGATAGTTGATCGTGGTGCCGCCCAGCAACAGCACGCACAGCATCCAGCGCGAACGTGCGGTGACGGGCACCCTCGCAGTGTACCCCGGTAGCGAAACCTTCAACATCAACATACCCCGTCCCCTGCTTGCTGCCGGTTTGCTCGGCGCGCTCGCATTACCTGCGGCACCGCCCGAAGAAGTAACCGGCACGTTTCTTGGCTGGAGCGGCGGCACCGGCTTGGCGGTGTACTTGATTGAGGTCGATCAGGTCACCAAGCGCTACCTGTGGGTCCGTGAAGAGAGCAAGAGCGTCAAGGATCTCCGGCCTCATCCCGGCACGCAGCTGCGGTTTGCTGCGGTCCCCGTGGGCAAGGGACGCCGCTACGCGGAGCATCTGGTGCTGGATGGAGTCCTCGATGCCATCCTGCAATTCGAGCCTCCCCCGCCAGCTTGGCAAGCGGTCGGGCGTGCGATGATCGAAATTCTGCGGAGCACCGCGCAAGGCAACTACCGGAGTGCAGCACGGCGCGTCGTGAAGAGCACATCCGTGGACGACGAATGGCAGCGCGTCTGCAGCGCATTGCCCAGTGATCCCGATCCGTTTCTCCATCAGCGCGGCGACTCCTGGGCATTCACGTCCGTGGGGCCGCGCCAATGCCGCGCGATCCCCAATCCGGTCTCTTTCCTCAAACAGGCTGAATTCAGCTTGACCTTCGAGCTAACGGGCGTCGACGGCCCACGCGTGACGGCAGTTCGACCGTTGCCTAAAGGAGAGCACCTTCAGTTGTTCTCTCCTGAGCCCTGACGATGCTGCGCGACGCACTTTACCTCCACACTAATTTGATCGCGAAATACTGGCGCGCCTTGGCCGCCTTCTACTGCGATGTGTTCAGCTGCCGCCCCGCGCCGCCTGAACGGAGTTACTCGGGCCGCGATCTGGAGCGGGGCGCGAGCGGGGCGGGCGCCGCGCTCGCAGGCGTCCATTTGCTGTTGCCGGGTTTCGCTGAGGGCGGCCCGACGCTGGAGATCTTCAGCTACTCGCCTGCTGCGGCCGGCCGCGCCGCTCACCCGCAACCCAACCACTTCGGCTTCGGACATATCGCCTTTGCCGTGGCTTCCGTGTCCGTGGGTGACACCGTTACGCACACCCTCGCCGATGGACGCCGCGTGGAATGGTGTTGTATGCGCGACCCGGAAGGCAACCTCATTGAACTGCAACTGCCGCCCGAGCCTTCGACTCATCGGTGACCAGATCGGCGGCGGTACAATGGGAGGCCGATGAATCGTCTCCAGCGTTCTGCGCCCCCACTGCTCTCCCGCCGCGAACTGTTCGCCGCCGCGGCGACCGGCGCCGCCCCCGCTGCCTTCGCCCAGCCGAAGCGGCCTCGCCTTGCCTGCATCGTCACCTACTGGGCCGCTCCAGGTTCTCATGCGGACTGGATCATCACGAAACTCATTGACGGCTACTGGTGGAAGGGCGCGCATACTCCGTCGCGCGTGGACATTGTATCTGCTTACATCCACCAACTGGAGGAAAGCGGCCTCGGACAGAAGGTCTGCAAGGCCAAAAATATTGCGATCTTCAAGTCAGTAAAAGACGCCCTCACGCTCGGCGGCGAGGAACTCGCCGTAGATGGCGTCGTGCTGGTCGGCGAGCATGGCATCTACCATGACAACCTCATGGGCCAGAGATACTATCCGCGCTGGTGGCTCTACCAGCAGGTGATCCGCGTCTTTGAGCAAAGCAAACGGTCGGTGCCGGTGTTCAACGACAAGCACCTGTCCACCAATTGGAACGAGGCCAAGTGGATGTTCGACAAGTCGCGCGAGTTGAACTTCCCGCTCTACGGCGGCTCTTCCATTCCTTTTTACTACCGTAAGCCGGAAATGGAACTGGAGCTCGGAGCTCCGCTCAAGGCATCGGTGGTGGCGGGCGGCAGCAAAGACGAAGGCGGCCTGTTCCACGCTGTCGACGTGCTGCAGGCCTTTGCCGAGCTTCGCAAGGGCGGCGAATCTGGCATCGAAGCGGTTAAGTGCATCCACGGGCCGGATGTCTGGAAGTGGACGGATCGCAACCCCTGGGCGGCGAAGCTCCTGGACGCCATCCGCGTCCGCTTTGAGTTCAAGCCAGGTCACTTCCAACAGACCGTCCGCGACCCCGCCGTTTGCCTCGTTGACTATCGCGACGGCACCAAGGCCGCCGTCTACGCCGCGAACGATGTGGGTTGGACGTATGCCGGCGACGTTGGAGGACAGCGCGACCCGTTCATTGTCTCCATGCTCGGCTGGCCCGCGCCTTACTCCCAATACCACGCCGCCAACGCCTTTGAACACTGGCTTGTGGAGATGATACTCACGCGCAAAGAGCCTTTCAACGCCGAGCGGCTTCTCCTATCCACGGGCATTGTGGCCTCTAACATGGAGTCAAACTGGGAGAACGGCCGTTACTCAGCCGTCGGCCGGCGGATTGATACGCCGTACATGAACATCGCCTACCGCCCCACCCGCGGCCCGCAACACAACACGGGCCCGCGGCCGCCCGTGATTCCCTATATCCGCGGATTTGAGAAGTAAGCCATGCGGCGGCTCCTCCTTGCCCTGGTGGTTTCCACCCTCGCGGCCGGCGCCGCCACGCTTGAAGCCGGGGCGGCCCGCCGCATCGTCACGCCCGATCCACTGCTGCCCGTCTCGGGCGGCATGGGCACGCCGTCGCCGGCCAAGTCGAAGCAAGGCGAGTTGACGGCGCGCGCTCTGGTGATTCGTGCCGCCGGCGGTGAGCCGCTTGTGCTCGCCGGCGTGGACTTGCTCGGCTTTCCCTCCGTGCTCGGCAACCGCGCTCGCGCCCTCGTGCCGCGCCTTGCTCCCGAGCGTATCGTCATCGGCGCCACCCACACTCACAGCGCGCCGGATACCTACGCCTTCCCCGACGGCCGCGGCGGCCACACCGGCTCGCTCGCCTACATGCAGTTTGTCGCCGAGCAAGTGGCCGGCGCCATCAATGACGCGCTCGATCAGATGCGCCCTGCCGAAATCCGCGTGGCGTCCGGAGAAGCCAAGGGCAAGATCGCCTATAACTACTACGCGCCGGACCTCTATGACCGCCGCGCCGGCATCATTCAATTGCGCGAAGCCGCCGCGCCGCGGCACGCGCCCATCGCCACGCTGGTGAACTACGCCGTGCACCCGGAGGTGCTGGGCAGCGGCCAGGGCGTGCTGAGTCCGGATCTCGCCGGCCCGCTCTACGATCGTCTCGAAGCCGCGGCTGGCGGTGGCGTTGCGATCTTCATGAACGGCGCACAAGGCGGCATGGTGACGGCCGACAACCGCAACCTGCATCAATCGCCGCGCGATCCGCTCCGCGCCTACTGGGACGATAGCCGCACCTGGGCCGAATGCGTCCGCATCGGTGAACTGCTTGCCTCCGAAGCCCTGCGCATCGTGAGCACCGCGGCGTGGCAGGCCTCCGCCGCGGTGGAGAATCGCTACGCCGATGTGCGTTTTCCCGTGTCTTCGCCGGACATGTGGCGAGTGATTCGCGACTCGCCACTCCGCTATCCGCATGACGCCGAGGCTCGGACGGTCACCGCGCGCGTCAACCTCCTGCGCATCGGCGACGCGCAGATACTCACCATCCCCGGCGAGGCGCTCCCCAACATCGGCCTGTATCTCAAGCGGCGCATGCCCGGGCCTCACCAGTTCCTGTTTGGCCTCACCAACGATGCTTTCGGCTATATCCTCACCGAAGTGGACTTCCAGAGCTTCCCGCGCTACGGCTATGTCTCGCGGGTTTCGCTCGGCGAGCAGACCGGCGAAATCCTCATCCGTGAAGCCCTGGCGTTGCTGGGCACGCGCCGCGCTGATCGCGTCAAAGAGTAGCGAGCTGTTCTTCAATCGAATCCTCGTTGCGGGCGCGGAAGTAGCACCGCAAATCGTCGCGCAGTTTCTGCCGCGAGCCGGGAATGTCGTAAAGGCCCTGCGCATCGCGCCTGAGATCGCGCCACGGGTCAAACGTATTGTCGGCATAGATGCGCCAGCGGTTGCCGTACTTGCGGTCGAGCTTGCGGCCGTGCCAGTGATGCAGAATGAGCGCGTCGACATAGCCAACGTTGCGCTCAAGCGCCGCCGCGCGCTCCTTCCAGAGCAGCAGCGAGTTGCGGAAGTTGGGCGTCAGATCGGTGAGCCTGGCCTCACGATAGGAACCGGACTGCTCCATGGTGCCGAGCAGCCCGCAAGCCATGTGACGGTCAGCGCCTCCGGTGATGGCAAAGTCGAGCAGTCCGCCGGTGGCGTCGAGCGCGGTACGCCGGGCGGCCCAAGCGTAGCCGGGATGGCCGTTGGTTGAGTAGCCGAAACGCATGTCGCTCGACAGGAACGAGGGGGCGTTGCAGTAGGCGTAGATGAAGCCGCGGTGTTGCCGGGTTGCTCCCGCCACGGGCGCGTATTTCGGCCCTACATCCTGCGCAAACGAGAACATCTGGACCACCTGGTAATGCTGCAACTGCTGCAGGGTTTCAAAGGCCCAGTCCGGGCGGACGAAGGTGAGGGCAGCATCCACCCACGCGAAGTACTGAGCGCCGGGGCAGACCTTGAGGACGTGAGCAAAGAGCAGGTTCAGGGCATTCTCTTTGTGCCAGATCTCGCAGTTGGTTCTCAGTTGAAGATGGTGAGGCTCGCCGGGCTGGGTGACCACAAAAGGCCGGTCGCCATAAGCAACTTCCACCATCCAGAACTTCACATGCGGCCCCGCGTTTTGCGCGACAAAGCCCTCATACAGGCGATAGCGCGAGGCGTAGCGGACAGGGTTGGAAATCATCGTGCAAACATGCAGGACGGCATCTCCACCCGACAGACCCCGCTCGTGTGGCCGGGGTGCGGATAGCGTTGGAGGTTGGTACAACATACTCTTCGGGCTCTGAAGCTAGCGGGCGGGGCGAACAATGCGGCTGCGGGAAACTGCCTAAGTGGTTTAGGTTCCGGCGGAAAAACTTTTGGCGGAGATGTGAACGGTTCTTGTGACGGGTGAGAGTGCGCCGCACGGTCGGCGCCAAGGAGGTGTTCGACGAACTTGGCGCAACCGTTCCTCAACGCTACCTCCTGGGCTCGTTCAAGCCGTGGATCGCATGGAAGATCTCCGTCGGCGAGCGAGCCTCTTGGCCACCAACGGTTTCAGGATCGCTTCTCGGGTGAAGGCGATGCGCCAATCCTCGCCGCTGGCCTGTATCGAGGTCCCGGCTCATCATCGGGGAGATGTCTGGGGCCGCCCGGGCTTTTTCGCTGCCTTCGGCCCGCTTGGATTGGCGGCAGCGGCAGCGTTGTTCGCCGCCGGCGCCTTGGCTTTCCGCTTCGGCGGCGCGATGGCTGCCTCCGCCATGTCGAGTCCGAACATGCCCTCCAGATCGCCGCCTGCAAGCACCTTCGAGCCGCTGCCCTTTGCGGGCTTGGCCGGCGACAGACCTTGAGCCGCCTTGGCAATCAACTCCGCCTGATCCACGGCATGCAGGCGGAACAGCAGCTCCGGCCGATTGTCCAGCCGCGCTCCCACGCCATAGAGTACGGCTGCCACATGCTTGCACATGTCCGCCCAGTCGGGGCAGGTACAGTTGAATTGGATCTCGCCCGGAGCCGGGAACAATCCGGTTTTCGGCCGGCAGATCCGTTCCATCACGCCCTTGGACAACTTGCCTTGCAGCAGTTCGACGAGAGAATCGATCTGGCTGGCGCAGTCGGTGCAAATCGCCTGCCAGCGCGCTTTCGATACGGAAGCGACCTTGACCGTCACGGTGTACAGGCTCGATCCGCTTACGGACGCCCGCACGGCGCCGGGTGCGATTTGCAAATCGATCACCGAGCCATTCCGCACATAGGAGCGTCCGCGCGGCAGGCGGTTGGCAAAATCGCTGTAGCGCTCCAGATTCTCACACCAGGCCTTGCCCCAAAACGTGGCGGCAATGGCGCGGCCGGTGAGGATGACGGGAGAAATGATGTCGCCTTTCTTCCGGCTCTTTTCGAGTTCCCGCTGTGCGTTCCGCCGGCGCTGCGCCACAGACACGTACGGTTTCCAGCCCCAACCCCAGCCAGACATTTATGCCTCCCGTAACGCTTTGTTCAGATCGAGAGCAAACAGCCGCAGTAACTCGCCGTTGTTCATTTCCGTCAAGGCCGCCCCGGCGCCGCCTTCGAGCACATCCCGCGACAGCCGGCGCTTGGATTCGATGAGCGCATCGATTTTCTCCTCCACCGTCCCCCGGCATACGAACTTGTGCACCAATACATTGCGCGTCTGGCCAATGCGAAAGGCGCGATCGGTTGCTTGATTCTCCACCGCCGGGTTCCACCAACGGTCAAAGTGTACAACGTGCGAGGCGGCCGTGAGATTCAGGCCCGCGCCGCCGGCCTTGAGCGAAAGGATGAAGAACTTCTCCACCTCGTCCTCCTGAAACCGGCGCACCAGATCCTTGCGCGACTTCACGTCCGTGCCGCCATGCAGCACCAGGCCGGGCGCGCCGAAGACCGAGGCGAGAAAGGCCGCCAGTGGCGCGGCGGCCTCGCGGAACTGCGTGAAGACCAGAACCTTTTCCTGCTTGTCGGCGATCACCTCGGCGATCTCGCGCAAGCGGGCCAGTTTTCCGCTGTCGTCTTCGTTCCACGTGCCGCCGCCGTCTCCCAGCCACTGCGCCGGATGGTTGCAGATCTGCTTGAACCGCATCAGAAAGGAGAGCACCAGGCCGCGGCGCTGGATGCCTTCGGTGGTTTCGATGCGGTCCTTGAATTCGCGCACGGCTTCCTGGTACAACGCGGCCTGTTTGCGGCTGAGGTGGCAAAACGCGTCGATCTCGGTTTTGTCGGGCAGGTCCGCAATCACCTTCCGGTCCGTCTTCAGCCGGCGTAAGATGTACGGGCGCACCAGTTCGCGCAGCGGGGCAAAGGCGCCGGGCCGCTTCTCCAGACGCTTGGCGAAGGCGGTGAACTCCTTGGCCGTTCCCAGCAGGCCCGGATTGATGAAATCGAAGATCGACCAGAGATCGCCCAGCCGGTTTTCCACAGGCGTGCCGGTGAGCGCCAGGCGCGCCGAGGCGGTGAGCTTCTTCACTGCGCGCGTCTGCCCCGCGCCCGGATTCTTGATCGCCTGCGCTTCATCGAGGATCGCCAGGCGCCATGATCGATCGGCGATCCAGGGCAGGCGCAGCACCGTCCCGTAGCTGGCAATGACGAGGTCGACGCCGTGGAGCCGTTCGGGCAGGAGCGACTTGAGCTCGGCCGGCGGAATCGCCGAAGGATGGGCGATCATGGCCGTCAGTCCCGGCGCGAAGCGCTCGATTTCCGAGGCCCAGTTGGCCATGAGCGAGGCGGGCGCCACCAGCAGGCTCGGCTTGGGTGGCTCGCCGTTGCCGTGCGCCTGGTCCTTCAGAATCAGCAGCAGCGAGAGAACCTGAATGGTCTTGCCGAGCCCCATGTCGTCGGCCAGGCACGCTCCGAGGCCGAGCCGGGAGAGCAGGTACAACCACCGTACACCGGCCTGCTGGTAGGGCCGGAGCATTCCCTTGAGCGTGGCCCCGGGATCGACGGGCGCCAGGCCGTCCGGCCGCCGCAGTCCGTCGAGGGTTTCGGCGAGCCAGGACCCGGCCACCACTTGCGACCAATCCGCCGTGGCCGCGTCACCGTCGCCCGCGATGTTGGCGCCGGCCAGCAGGCGCATAGCTTCGGCGAAGCTGAGGCCGGTTTCGGCGGCCGCGCGCTCGGTGGCGCGGAAGCGCTCCATCGTGCGGCTGAGCTGGTCGCGGTCCACTTCGACCCAACGGCCGCGCACCAGGGCGAGGCCGCTGGTCTGCGCGAGCAACTCGCGGATCTCGCGGGCCGTGAGTGTCTCGCCGTCGAGCGTGACGTTCATCTGGAAATCGAGGAGCGCGTCCTGGCCGAGCGCGGACGGCGCCTTGCCGCCCACCGTCGCGGTGACGCGCGGGCGCGGAGGCCGCAGGCCCCGCCAGGAGGCCGGCATCCGGACCACGACGCCCGCGGCCTCAAGCTCGGGCACCGTGTTCAACAGGCGCATGGCTTCGGCCGCGGTCCAGCGCAAGGGATGGAAAATTTCGCCAGCATCCACCGTTTCCTTGAGCCAGGGGCAGCTCTGCGCGGCCCGCTGCACGGGCAGCAGGAGAGAAAGGAGCCGGTCTTTGCTGGCGGCCCCGGCGTACTCGCTGAGGGCTTGTCCCAAGGGCAAGTGTTGCGCCTTGGATTGGGCCGAAAGACGCGTGGTGTAGGTAGCGAGAAACGCAAACGGAGTTTCGGCGTCCAACCGGTTTTCGGCGAGATTGAAATGCACGCGGCCCACCAGGTTCCAGGCTGGGTTGTGGCGCTGCAGGAACTCCTGGACGCCGCACCGGGCTTCACGGAGTTCGAGGCGGAAAGCCGCGTCAGTTTCGCGCCACAGGGCCTCGAGCACGGCAGCGGTGAGGTACTCGGCGCCCGTCATGGGCGGGGCGCCGGCGGCGGCGCGGTCGAGATCGTCCGGTGGCGCAACGGCATCGGACTCGGGCTGGGTGCACAGAGCCGCCACATAGCGAGCGCCGAAGCCGCACCAGTATGCGTAGACGGGGGCCAGGAGCGTGCCGGATTCGGCCGCCGCGCCGAGTTGCAACAGGCCGTGCCCGGAGCCGCGCTAAAAGGCTGCGCGCAGGCGCGCGGCTATGGCGGCGTCGAGGCTGGGCGCAGCGCCGGCACCGGTTGCCGCGGTGAGAACGAGACGTCCGTGCGGGGTGAGGGCGAGTGCGAGCGGGCCTGCCATCATGCCAGAGGATTAGGTTAGCAGGGGAGTGGCAGGCCCGCGTTTTCCATGGCACGATCGCGCGGGGTCGAGAACTGGTCGCTGACTGGTTTGCAGCAGCGGCTGGTGAAGACCGGCGGCAGACTCGTCAAGCACGCCCGCTACAACTGGCTGATATTGGCAGAGAGCCATCTGACGCGCCGGCTGTTCGGGAGCGCGGTGCGGCGGATCGAAGCGCTACCGGCGCCGGTGGGGTGAAGCAGGCACTGGCCCGCCCTCGGAGTTGGGATACTGATCAACTCTGGCACGGAAGTGAAGCGGCGGGTGTATAGTACGCGGGTCCGGAAGACCCAAAACGGAAATGCCCGATACTGGCCTCGCCCAGTTCAGGATTCTCGCAGCGTCTTAGTAGCCGCCAGGGGTCACCAAATGGTGCTCAACGCGCTCTTGCTTCTGCTGTTCGCCGCAACGGCGGCGTTCTCCCAAGCCACCAGCGGATTGATTCACGGTGTGGTTTCCGATTCATCCGGGGCCGTACTTTCCGGAGTAACGGTCACGGCAACCAAGACCGACACGCAAGTCAGCCGCACGGTGGCTACGAACACCGACGGCAACTTCGTCTTCCCTGGTTTGGCGCCCGGGCTCTACTCGGTCTCCTGCGAACAGCAGGGTTTTCGCAAGTTCGTTCGTGAGGGCATTCTGCTGGAGGTAAACTAGCGCGCCCGGGTCGACATCGGCTTGCAGGTAGGCGAGGTGCGTGAGACCGTCTCGGTAAGCGGAGACGCTACAACGGTGGACACCTTCAGCGCCACCGTCAAGGAAGTGGTCGACTCGGCCCGAATGGTGGATTTGCCACTCAATGGACGCCAGTCGCTGCAACTGCAGAACCTGCTGGCCGGGGCGGTGCAGACGCGGCCGCTCCAGGCGGCATCGTTGATCGCGCTGAACACCGGACTCAGCTCCTCGGTGAACGGGGCGCGGCCGAATGCCTCGAGCTACTTTCTCGACGGCCGCATCAATTTGGATCCGTTTAACAACCTGGCCACGGCATTTCCGAATCCAGACGCGCTCCAGGAGTTTTCCATTCTGCAGAATTCCTATTCCGCCGTGCATGGCCGGAACGCGGGAGTGGTGGTGAATATGGTGACCAAATCGGGGACCAACAACTTCCACGGGACGCTCTAAGAGTTCCTGCGTAACGACAAGCTGAATACGCGCAACTTCTTCGCCATCAGTAAAGCCCCGCTGCGCAAAAACCAGTTCGGCGGCACCATCGGCGGGCCGGTACGGCTGCCGCGTTACAACGGGCGGGACAAGACCTTCTTCTTCTTTTCCTATGAGCGCAGGCGCGAGCGCAACGGGACAACGCGGTCCGACATTCTGCTGCCGAGCATGGCCGAGCGCCGCGGTGACTTCTCGCAATCCCGCCTCCCGGCGGGCCGGGCGGTGGCGGCTCCGGAAACCGTCACGGTGCAGAACCCGCAGGGCGCTCCGTTTCCCAACAACATCATCCCCGCTACGTGGCTGGATGGAGTAGCGCAGAAATTCACGCAGGCTTTCTTCCCCACGCCGAACCTGCCCAACAACTTCTACAGCTACAACTTCTCGGTTCCACTCGATGACGACCAGCTCGCTTTGAAACTCGACCATTCAATCAGCGACCGGCACAAGACCAGCATCCGGTGGTTCTATGACGATTTCCGCCGGCTGCCGAACGAGGCGCTCGAAGGCATCAATTCCGAGTTCAACTGGACCACTCACAATCTCACCTTGAACGACACGCGCACGTTCTCGCCGACCATCGTCCATAACCTGACGATGACCGTGAATCGGAACACCTTCATCCGTGGCCCTCTGCAAACCAAGGCGGCCTCGAATTGGGATGCGCTCGGCTGCGTCTCCTGCCCATACCTGGCGCCATCCTCCGTGCCGCCCGATTGGCAGGTGCAGATCGCCAACGGCTTTGGCGTTCGCGTTTCCACGGCGTTCTTCAGCTACATGATGAACTACCAGGTGGTGGATAACCTGAGCATCACCAAGGGCAATCATCTGCTGACCGCCGGCGCCGATATCGCCAAGGTGCGACGCAATGGCCGGGAGTTCTTCCAGGTGTCGCCCACATTCAGTTTCGATGGCCTACGCTCAGGCGCGGCCTACCGCTCTGCGGATTTCTACCTGGGTGCGCCTCGCTCAGTCTTTCAGAACAGCGCCTTGCGCAGTCATCCACACAAGTGGACGCCGTTTCTCTAGCTCCAGGATGATTGGAAGGTCAGCCGCAAGTTTACGCTGAACATCGGTGTGAGCTGGGAGCCCTACATTCCGATCATCGAGCAGCGTGACGAACTGACTGCGTTCCGTCCTTGCCAGCAATCGAGCCAGCTACCCCTTGCTCCGCGCGGATTGCTGTTTCCCGGCGACTCCGGTATCGGCCGGGGTATTGTCGGCAATCAATAGCACAAGTTCTCTCCTCGGGTCGGCTTGGCCTGGGATCCCACCGGCAGCCGCAGGACGAGCATCCTTGCCGGATACGGCGTTTTCTTTGACACGCTGCGCATTGTAGGGGTGAACGGCTACTCGACGGCGCAGCCGTTCTCGCTTGGCATTACCACGTTCGACCCCCACAGCCTGACCGACCCGTACCGGGATGCGCCCACGATTCCGGGCCGGTTGCTGGGCTACGGTTCGGCGACACCGGAAAGCCGGCGTAACACGGCGTTCATACCTCAGGTGCGGGCCAACCCCGTCGATCCCAACTACACGACGGGCAACTTGCAACAGTGGAACCTCTCGGTGCAGCGGGAGCTGCCGCAGGAGATGGTGGTCACAGCGGCTTATGTGGCCCGCAAAGGCACGCGCCTCTGGATCAGCCAGGACATCAAACCGGCCGTGTTTGTGCCCGGCCAGTCCACACCGGGCAACATCGAACAGCGGCGCATTTATCAGCCTTTCTCCGGGGTCGCCAACATTCAGCCGAGCGAGAATTCCACCTACCATTCATTGCAGATAAGTTGGAAGAAGCGGCTCTCGCGCGGCTACACTTTGCTGGGGCCCTACACGTGGTCAAAATTCATCGACGCAGCTTCTTCTGACTACGGCATGACCAACCCGTTCAACTGGCGCCACAATAAAGGGCTTTCCGATTTCGACCTCCGCCACCGCTTCGTGACGTCGTTCATTTACGAGTTGCCCTTCTTTGGAAAGGCTTCCGGTTCCCGCCGCACTGTGTTCGGCGGCTGGCAGACCAACGGCATCGTCACTCTGCAGACCGGGCAGCCGTTCACCATCGACGCAGGGCAGAACCGCTCGTTGAGCGGAGACGGTACCCGAGCCGATGTCGTCGGCCAAGGCACGTGGAACAACGATCTGCCGCGCGGCCAGAAAATCCGGCGCTATCTTAACCGGGACCAGTGGGCCGTACCCGCGCTCGGCAGTCACGGCAACTCGGGCCGGAACATCATCCCCTCGCCGGGAATGGCCGATGTCGACTTTTCGGTATTCAAGGAATTCCGCGTGGCTGAAGGCAAGCGCTTCGAGTTCCGCTGGGAGATTTTCAATCTGTTCAACCGTCCGAATTTCTTCGGACCGAACAGCAATATCTCTTCGCAGGCCTTCGGAATCATCACCAGCGCCCGCGATCCGCGTATCATGCAGGGCGGCTTGAAGTTCGTATACTGACGCCACCCTGTAGCTCGCGCACGGGGAGCAGAAAGCTTCTATTGTCAGGTCCAGGCCACGCCTGAACGCGGGCGGTTCATCGCACCGGTTCCTTGACGGGCCAACCGGCTCTTCTGCTCCATTGCGCCCCCACGGTAATAAAATGGAAGAGACCCCGTGCGCATGAGGACGTTTCTGCTGGCCATCATCGCGGCGAATCTCTGGGCGCAGCAACCCGCCGCCGCGCTGCCCCCGAATTTCGTGCGCGATGTCCTGCCCGCGCTCACCAAGGCCGACTGCGCTGGGTGCCACAACCAGAACGGCGTCGCTTCCACCACGCGCCTCGTCTTCCCCGAAAAAGGCGCCAGCAACAACGAACTCGAAGCGTTCGGCGACACGCTCCGCTCGCTCGTCAATACGCGCGATCCCGCCGCCTCGCCACTTCTTGCCAAGCCCACCATGCGCCTGAAACATGCCGGTGGCCCGCGCATCAAGCCAAACTCGCGGGAGGAGGCCATCGTGCGCCGCTGGGCGGATCACCTGGCCGCCACCGCCCCGATGGCCCGCCGCACCTTCGTCCGCAGCGGCTCGCGCAAGAACGTGCTCCGCCGCTTGACGCACGCGCAGTACGACAACACTGTCGCCGACCTCCTCGGCGACCGCACGCGCCCCTCGCGCCAGTTCCCGCCCGAGGACTTCATTGACGGTTTCAAGAATCAGTATGAAGCCCAGAGCATCTCGCCCATCCTCGCCGATAACTACGCCGCTGCTGCTGAAAAACTCGCCGGCGCGTGGGAGGGGAAGGATCCCGGTCCGCAGTTCGTGAAGGAGTTCGGCAAGCGCGCCTTCCGCCGCCCGCTCACCGCCGAAGAAGAAACGCGCTACGGCGCGCTGTATAAACAAGGTCAGGCAAAGCTGGTGATTGAGGCCATGGTGCAGTCGCCGGCCTTCCTGTTCCGCCCGGAAACCGCGCCGGCGCCGGAGTTGTGGTCCTACACCCGCGCCGCGCGCCTGTCGTATCTACTGTGGGACACCATGCCCGACGCCGCGCTCATGGCCACCGCCGAACGCGGTGAACTCAATACGCCCGCCGGGCTCGAAGCCACCGTCCGCCGTATGCTGGCCGACGCGCGCGCCCGCCGCTCCACCGACGAGTTCATCGCCGAGTGGTTCCGCTTCGACACCATCGTCACCATGGTCAAAGAGCGCCGCGCTTTCCCCCTGTTTACGCGCGAGCTCGCCCTCGCCATGACCGAAGAAACCCGGCGCCTCGCCGCGGATCTGATCTGGATGCCCGGCCGCAGCTTCATGGATTTCTACACGGCCAACTACACGTTCCTGAATGCAGACTTGGCGGCGCTGTACAAATTGCCCGTACCCGCCGAAGAGTTCAGCAAGGTGATGTTCCCGGATACGGTGGACCGCGGCGGCGGCGTACTGGGCCACGGGGCTTTCCTCGCGCTCACTGCCAAGCCGGCCGACACCTCCATTACCGCGCGCGGCCTGTTCGTGCGCGAGCACATTCTTTGCCAGCAGGTGCCGCAGCCGCCACCCGGTGTGAACACGAACCTGCCCGCGGCGGAGGCAAAGGCCCTCACCAATCGCGACAAGCTCCAGCTACACCTTGCCAATCCAGCGTGCGCGAGCTGTCACAACCTGATTGACCCCATCGGCCACGGCCTTGAGAAATTCGACGGCATCGGCGTGCACCGCGAGAAGGCCAAAGTGGACCTGCCCAAGTACAACCGCCGCGAGGAAACGCAGACGGTGGAAGCAGACATCGACAATTCGGGCTGGGTCGCCGGCATTCCGAACTCCGAGTTCCGCTCGCCGAAAGAGCTGGGCCGGATTCTCGCGGCCACGCCGCAGTGCCAGGAATGCGTCGTGAAGCAATACTTCCGCTATGCGATGGGGCGGCACGAAATGCCCTCAGACCGGCCCGTCATCGAACGCGCCGCCACGCGCTTTCGAGACTCCGGGTTCCAGTTTTTGGAAATGGTGATAGAGTTGGTCAAGGCCACTGAATTCGGGAGTCAAACTGCCTTATGACGAATGTTTTGAGCCGCCGCACTCTTCTCAAAGGTTTCGCTGTGGGAGGCCGCGCCGCCGCGCTTGCGCTGCCGCCGCTCGAAGCCATGTTCAACGCCACCGGCACCGCCTATGCCGCCGAGCAGGCGCCCATCGAGAGCCGCTTTGTGTTCTGGTTCAACGGCAACGGCATCCCGGAAAAGTATTGGATTCCCACTGAGACCGGCGCGGATTTTGTGCTCACGCCGTGCCTCGCTCCGCTGGCGCCGTTCCGCAATGACATCCATGTGATCACCGGCATCGACAGCCCCGCGGCGCGCATGCCGGGCCCTGGCAACGATCATCACCGCTCGATGAGCGCGCTTGTTTCGGGCACTCAGTTCACCGGGCGCGGTGCCGGCGGCGTTTCGCTCGACCAGGCGATTGCCGCGAGGATCGGCGCCAACTCACGCTTCCGTTCGCTGCAACTCGGCGTTTCGCAGGAGTCGTTCGGCGAAAGCGTCCAGCGCAACATGAGCTGGGCTGGCTACGATCGACCGCTGCCGCCCGAGATGCTGCCGCACAAGCTGTTTGACCGCCTGTTCGGCCAGCGCGAACTCGGCTGGATCAACCGCAAGAAGAGCGTGCTGGACGCCGTGCGCCAGGACGCCTCGTCTTTGAAGAAGCAACTCGGCAATACAGACCAGCAGCGGGTGGGCGAGCACCTCGACGCTGTGCGCGATCTCGAACGCTCCATCGCCACGCTCCCGCCGCAATACTACAAAGTGGACGCGCCTGAGTACGACGGCGATATGAAAGACTGGCCGCGCATAGCCAAGCTCCAATCGGATCTCCTGGTGCACGCGTTTGCCACGCATCAAACGCGCGTGGCGTCGTACATGCTCACTAAGTGCCAGGGCCTGTCGCGCTTCCCGTGGCTCGGCTACACGGCCGCGCGCCATCATGACTACACGCATCGCGACGGCAAGGCGCCGGGCGCGGACGGTCCGGACGGCCAGCGCATCATGCGCGACATCTGCCGCTGGCACGTGGAAGAATTCGCCTATCTGCTCGGCAAGCTTCGCTCGGTAAAGGAAGGCGCGGGCACGTTGCTTGACCGCACCTGCCTGCTCTACATACATGAGCACGCCGAAGCGAACGACCATAAGAACAACGGCCTGTCAATGATCGCCGCCGGGCATGTGGGCTCCATGCGCACGGGTTTGCACACGCGCACTACGGGCACCATCGGAGATCTCTACCTCACCGTCGCCGACGATGTGCTGGGCGTAGGCCTTGAGCGCTTCCCCACGGCTTCGCGCAAAGTGGGCGAACTCGTCCGCTCGTAGTTGGTTCCCTTTAGTCCGGTTGCCGCACCGCGCGCAAGCGTATCCGGCCAGTTCCGCCGGCAGTTCCATACAGGTTCGTAAGGCTTCCTGGGTCTCCTCATCGCGTTTCTGGCCGAGATGGCGCGCAAGCTTCGCCTCTATGCGCGAACGCGATTGTCGGGCGTACTGCACGGCGATTCGCCGACTTCCCATACTCCGAGGTGGCGCAGCTCTCCGATTGCTTTCGACGCAGCTTGTTGGGTAACGTAACACCCATTCGCCGTGCCAGTTCGCTTCCGGTCCTTGAGATCGGCCCGTCATCGTCAACGAGATGCTGGATGGCAACTGACCCAGTCATCGGCACGTGGGAGCTTGACCCAGCGACGCTCAACTACGAGTCCGGCCGCCCGGAAAAGCGAGCGGCCTAGGTGATCGAGGCGGCGCCAGCCGGCGTTCACCTCATCCTTCGACGATGGACCCCGGCGGGAGAGACTTCCAGAACTCGGGCATCTATCGGCGCGTAAATCGCTAGCGCAGTAGCCACACCTCCGCCACCTGCACTGCGCGGCCGGCGCCGCCGATGCCGGGCTGCCGGGAGAATTCCAGTTCCAGGTCGCCGTCGGCCGTCGCCGCGCGCGGAATGTCGAACTCCACGGGGCGGACGGGCTTGGGTTTTTTCATCCAGCCGTGCACTTCATGTTGGCCGCCGGCGGTGAGGCGGAAGTCATGCGGCACATCCTCACCGCCATAGACCACACGCACGCGGTACTGCGCGGCGGGGTCGAGATCACGGTAGCGCATGCGCAGCGGCTGATCGTTGCGCGATTCGGCCACGGTTTGCCAGGACAGCCGCCACGCGGGGTCGCGCGGATGCAGTGCGGCGAGCGGCGATTGGAGATGATACGGGTCCGTCGCGTAGTCGAGGCCGCTCACCAGATGCGGCTGCGCGGCGGGGTTGCCAAGGTCGTCGTAGAAGCCGCCGGGGCCAGGGTTTGACCAAGCGGCGATTGCCGCCAGAGCGGCGACACGCGACGCTTCATCGCCGAGTGCACGAATGCGGGCAAACTCCGCAATCAGGAAATTGCGGTTGTTGAGCGGCGTATCGAGCAAATCGAGGTTCGCCCCGCGCCCCACCGCAATCGCACGATAGAATGGCACGCTGAGCTGCATGCGAATGCTCTGGAACAGCGCCTCGGCAAGCTCAAATACGCGCGTGCGCCACCCTGCATTCACACGCGCCGTCACCGCGCGCTGCAATACGGCTTCGGCGCGATCCATCGCCGCGGAAGCTCCGATGGTTCCAGCCAACGCCAGTTCGTTCATCGCCTGCTCTTCCAGCACCTCTTCATACCGCAAGCGCGACCGCGTATAGGCGTCATAGTGCGCGCGGTACTGCGCCTGCTGGAAACGCCAACTGGCGTGGACGTGCGGCGGCGTATCGCGATCGAGCTGGCGGAACTGCGCGAGCGTTTGCTCGACACCGGCGTTCGCAATCAGCGGTCCGCGCCAGTTACGTTCCAGCGCGAGCAGTCCCTGCGCGAAGCCGTCGGCCCACTGGTGACCGGCAAAGAAGCGGCCATAATCGCGCAGGACGCCTGTTACGTCAGCCTTCTGGTTCCAGCCGAGCGCGCTCCAAACAACCTTGTTCACGTCGTCGTTACAGCCCTCTGAATAGGTGATGAAACCGATGGACGCGCCGATCGATTGCCGGAAGATTGCAGCTTGATCGAGCGGGCGCGGATTGATGGGCTCACGATTGAGCGTGGCTTGGTACGCCGGGTCCCAATCGCGCACTGAATACTGCGAGCGCAGCGAGTGCGTGATGTCGGGATACAAGCGGATGGGGTACTTGGCGGGCACGGCAGCACGCAACTCGGCGAGGCTCACGCGAATCTGCGGACCGAACACCACGCCGTTCAACCAGGTGGGACCCTGCCGTAGAATCGAGTAAAACTCCGTGAGCCACTCGGTGCTGAAGCCCTGGGGCGCGACCCACATCTGCGCCTTGGAATGATGCCGGCGGAGGGACGCGGCTTGTTTCTCAAGTAGCGGCATCAGGTACTGGGGCGGTGTGTGGCCGGGGTCGCCGCCGGGTACAAATACGGCATCGATGCGCGGGAGTTTGGCGAACACCTCGGCCCATTCCTTGAGGGCGAACTCCACGGTTTCGGGCTTGGAATAATCGGCGTCGAGCGCGGGATACCAGATCCACAAATCGAGCCCGTACTCGTCGGCAATGCGCGACATGCCGATCATGGTGTCGATCTTCGAGGCGGGAAAATGCGGGCTGTCATCATCGTCGTCCGAACGCGGCGGAATCAGCTCGATGGCGTTGGTGCCAAACACGGCGAGTTCGCGAATGTACTGCTCCCACTGCCGTAGGTCCCAGGCGTCGTAGGAATTGGTTTTGGGGCGATAGCCGAGTTGATGGCCGCGGAGTGCAACCTGCGGCGAGGTGACAACGCCGGTGAATGAATCGGGTAGCGAAGCGCGGCCGCGCTCCAGGTGCAGCGTACGCAGCAGGTGGCCGATGCCAAAGAGGATGCCACGGCCGTCGTTGCCGTCGATGCGCACCGTCGTTCCTTGCACGTCGATGGTGTAGCCTTCGTCAGCACCTCGGCCGTTGCGGGAGATCACGATGGAGGCGCCGCCGGACGCGGGCGTTTGCGCGGCAACGGGCCAACGGAGCCAACTGCGCTTTTCCACTTCTTCCGCCAGCATGGCGACGGCCTTCTCCTCACGGGGCGTGAGCGAAGCGGGGGCGACGATGGTGGCACGCGTCAGGTCAAGCGCGGCGGCGGGGAGGGCGGCGAGTGAGAAACAGAGAAGTGCTAGCGCGCCTTTGGCGCGACGGAGCGGGGCGCGTTTCCTGGGCCAGTTACTCGGCTGGTCCGCGCATTCGCCGCTTGGCGGGACTGAAGCGCCAACGCGCGGGGCGCGTTTCTTGTCCCAGAAACCCTGCGAGCACCGGGCGCCCGGAATCGGGCATCCTGACAGGAGGAACAGGCGCAGGCAAGCTATGATCGAAATGACCTTGGCGCCTTGTGCCCGTGCTGAAGCCTGATTTCGGTGGCGACGGTTGCTTGTTTGGTGGCGATTCTGCGTGCCAACGCGATTCGACCCCGCTGGAGAGTTTGTTGGATTGACTGCCCACCGAGCCGCGCGCCTGTTCCTTGCCTT
>VFZP01000040.1 GCA_016871115.1 Acidobacteriota bacterium | reverse complement strand
GTCGGATTTCTCCTCCCCGCTGGAGTCTGCTTCCGGGCGCTGCGCTGCTTACCCGGTCGGGACTTTCACCCGCTAGAACAACGCGTCTTCAGGACGCACCACCTTGAATTCCTACCTTCCATCCGGCGTGGGCGAGATCGCGTAGTTGTTGTTCTCCGGCAGCATGATCGTGACGCCGTCGAGCATGAAGTCGTTGCTTCGGAATCGCCCGCCGTTGATCGACATGTCGGAAAACACAAACAGCGGCGCCGCGTTGGTGCCGGTGGAAGCTACGTCACCCAGCGCGCGGATGTTGGTTTGGACCCCGGGCGCCAGGCCCACCAGGTCAAACACATTACGGCCGCGGATGGGCAGTTCCTGCACGCTGCGGGCACTGATCACCTGCCCAAGCGAGGCGGTCTGCGATTCCACGAGCGGCACTTCTTCCTTGACCGGAATCGTAGTTGACGCCTCGCCGATCTCGAGGACGAAGTCCACGCGCACACGATCTTCCACTACCAGGCGGATGTTGCCGCGCAATGTTGTCTTGAAGCCGGGCGCCGTGACCTTTTGATTGAGTAGGGGCCGGGACGCAGCGAGAGCGCCTGATAGACACCGAGGTGGTTCGTTTTCACCGCGGTGGCCTGGTTGGTTTCAAGATTGGTGGCCGTTACCTCAGCGCCAGCTACCGATGCGCCGGACGGATCCGTGACAGCTCCGGTGAAAGATCCGGTTATATTCTGGCCCAACGCGGAGAGCGCACATAGGGCAGCGACCAGGCAAAACGGGGCAAGGCGCATCGAGAACTCCTGAAACTCACTGAAATATCAGACTCTACTGAATCCTCCTACTGCTGTCAAGCGATATTCGCTACCCTGACCTCTAATGCCGTTTTCCCGGGGCCGATCCGTCGCCAGCCTTTCCGAGCAGGCCTATCTGGCTCTGCGCCGCGGCATTCTCACGGGCGACCTTCCGATGGGCTCGGCGCTCTCGCGGCGGAAACTGGCGGAAGAACTGGGGATGAGTATCGTGCCGGTGGCCGAAGCATTACAGCGGCTGGAGGCGGAAGAGTTGGTGGAGAGCCGGCCGCGCGTAGGCACGCGCGTGAAGGTGCCGAGTCCGCAGGATGTTCGGGGGCACTACGTCGTGCGCGAAGCTCTTGAGACACAGTCGGCGCGTTTGTTCGCCGAGAAGGCAGCGGCGTCGGAGCGGGACGAGATCCGGGCCATGGCCGCGTGGCTTGACGACAACTACGCAGCAGCCGCCACCGGCACACTGAGGCGCGAGCGCATCTTCGATCTGCACCAACGCCACATGCGTTTCCACATGCGCGTGGCCGAGTGTGCCGGCTATGAAGCGCTCTGCCGGGCGATGGAGCGGAATCAGATTCTCACTTACAACTGGCTGTACGACACCACTGCAGACTGGCACCGCTTACCGAAGCGCTTTCATGGTGCGCTCGCCGATGCCCTCTGCGGCGGAGATCCAGTGGCGGCTGCGGCCGTGATGCGCGCGCACGTCACCTTCGGCATGGAGCAGTTGGTGGGTGAGCTTGACCGCGTACTGCGCGATTGGAGCTTGCCGGCAGCGGTCAACCCGGGCCCCTCCGCTAAGCGCCGCGGGCCGAGGAGGCCGGCCGCGGCGGCCAGCCGTGCCCGCCGGTGACGGGCCGCCAGCCGCCTGCGGGACAATAGGAGGTTCCGCCCCGCATGAGCAGCAGCAACACGGCCATCGTCGCCGAGAAGCCCTCCGTCGCCCGCGACATCGCCCGCGTTGTGGGTGCGTCCGCGCGCGGTGAAGGGTATCTGCATGGCGGCGGCTACGTGGTTACGTGGGCCATCGGGCACCTCGTGCATCTTGCCGAACCGCATGAGATGCGCCCGGAATGGAAGTCGTGGCGGCGCGATCAACTGCCGATGCTGCCGCGCGAATGGCCGCTGGTGGTCTACGACCAGACCAGCGATCAGTTCGAAGTGGTGCGCCAGATCCTCGCGTCGCCGAAGATCGACAGCGTCGTCTGCGCCACCGACGCGGGGCGCGAAGGCGAACTCATCTTCCGCTACATTTACGAGAAAACCGGCTGCACCAAGCCGGTGAGGCGGTTGTGGATCTCCTCGCTCACGCCCGACGCGATTCGCAAGGGGCTGGACACGATGAAGTCCGGCACGGACTTTGATCGGCTGGCCGACGCGGCGCGCGGACGGAGCCGTGCCGACTGGCTGGTGGGCATGAACCTCTCGCGCGCTTACACGCTGGCGCTCGGCGGCGGCGAAAAGTTCAGCGTGGGCCGCGTGCAAACGCCTACGCTGGCCATGCTGGTGGAGCGCGAACTGGAAGTCCGTGCGTTTGTGCCGGAAGACTACATCGAAGTGGTGGCGTCGTTTTCACCGGCCCCGGGCAACTCGCCGCAGTATGACGGCACGTGGTTCCGCGACGATGGGAAAGCGGCGCCGCGCGACTCAACCCGCCTCGCCTCCAACGGCGTCGAAGCCGAAGCCATCGTGGCTCGCGCGCGGAGCGGGCAGGCGGTGATTCTGTCCGTCGAGGGTGAGACCAAGCGGATGGCGCCGCCGCTGCTGTACGATCTCACCGAGCTGCAGCGCCACGCCAACCGGCTGTACGGCTTCAGCGCGCAGAAGACGCTCGAAGTGGCCCAGGCATTGTACGAACGCCACAAGCTGCTGAGTTATCCGCGTACCGACTCGCGGCACCTCTCGGCGGACGTGGCCAAGACTCTACCGGGTATCGTCGCGGCCGTGAGCGGACCCTATCAGATGCACCTCGCGCCCGGCGCCGGCACGCGCCCGCTCAGCCGCCGCTATGTGGACGACACGAAGGTCACCGATCACTACGCCATTATTCCCACGATGACGCAGGCGGACGTGGGCGGACTCAACGAAGACGAGCGCCGCATCTACGATCTGGTTTGCCGCCGTCTGCTGCAGGCTTGGCACGATGATCACATCTGGCGCGTGACGACGGTGATCACGGCCATTGAAAATCCGGGCATCGTCGACAAGTACCTCTCGTCAGGCACTGCCGTGGAGCAGCCCGGCTGGAAGGTGCTGGACATCGCGCCGCCGGCGAAGAAGAAGCGCGCGACCGCCAAAGATGCCGAGAGCGGTGGCGCGGAGGATGACGACAGCAAGTCGCTCCCGCCGGGCCTTGCGGCGGGGCAACCGCAGCAGGTGGTAGACGTGGAAGCGCTGCGCAAAAAGACGCGACCGCCCAAGCGCTTCACCGAGGCGACACTGCTGACGGCGATGGAAAGCGCGGGCAAAACGCTTGATGACAAGGAACTCTCCGACGCGATGAAGGAGACGGGCCTCGGCACACCCGCCACGCGCGCCTCGATCATTGAAGTGCTGCTCACGCGTGGTTACGCCGAACGGCAAGGCAAGATGCTGGCGGCGACGGACAAGGGCATTCATCTCATCGAAGTGGTGCATCCGGAAGTGAAGAGCCCGGCGATGACGGGGCAGTGGGAAGCCGCGCTTCAGCGCATTCACCGCGGGCAGGGGCAACTCCCGCCGTTCATGACGGGGATCGAAGAATATGTCACCTCGGTAGTGGGCAAGGTGTTTTCGGGCAGCGGGCCGGTCCGCGCACCGCGTGCGTCCCGGGAACCGCAAGCGAGCAGCACACCTGCGGCTGGAATCGCGCCCTTGCCACCGCGCGTGGACCTCACGGGTCAGCCCATCGAGACGATCCTCAAAGAGCGCTTCGGCTTTGACGAATTCCGCCCGGGGCAGGAAGCGGTGTGCCGCGCGGTGGTAGACGGGCAGGATGCGCTGGTGGTGATGCCGACGGGAGCGGGCAAATCGCTCTGCTATCAACTCCCCGGGCTCGCGCGCGGCGGCACCACTATCGTTGTCAGTCCGCTCATCGCGCTCATGGAAGACCAAGTGGGCAAACTTCGTGCGCTGGGATTCCACGCCGAGCGCATCCACTCCGGCCTGTTGCGCGCGGCCTCGCGCCAGGTATGTATCGACTATCTCAACGGCAACCTCGACTTTCTGTTCATCGCGCCCGAGCGTTTTCGTGTGCCCGGCTTTCCGGAGATGCTGGCCAAACGCAAGCCTTCGCTGGTGTGCATCGACGAGGCGCACTGCATTTCGCAATGGGGGCATGACTTCCGGCCCGACTATCGCCGCATCGGACCGTATCTGGAATCGTTCCGCCCCGCGCCCGTGCTGGCGCTCACGGCCACGGCCACGCCGCGTGTGCAGCATGACATCGGCGCGCAGTTGCAGTTGAACGGGCCGCACTTCATCCAAGGCTTCCGGCGCACGAACCTCGCGATTGAAGTGGTGGAGTCAGCCCCGTCACGCCGTCCGGAATTGGCGAAAGAAATCCTGAGCGAGGACGGGCGGCTCCCGGGGATTGTCTATACGCCGTCGCGCAAGGAGGCCGAGTCCGTCGCCGCGCTACTGGGCGGAGAGTTCTCCGTGGCGGCCTATCACGCAGGCCTCGATGCGCAACGCCGCGCCGATGTGCAGGCGCGCTTCCTCGGCGGCTCGCTCGACGTGATCGTGGCGACGATCGCCTTCGGCATGGGCATTGACAAGGCCGACATCCGCACCGTGATCCACACCGCCGCGCCGGGATCGATAGAAGCCTACTATCAGGAGATCGGGCGCGCCGGGCGCGACGGCGGAATCTCGCACGCGATCCTGATGCAGTCCTACGCGGACCGCCGCACGCACGACTTCTTCTTCGAACGCGACTATCCAGACCCGCTGATTCTGTCCAAGCTCTACGCGAAGCTGACGGACCGGGCCATTCCGAAAGACGACCTGCGCGGCGTTGCTGGGCTCGGTGATGCGTTTGACGCCGCGCTCGAAAAACTGTGGATCCACGGCGGCGCCATCGTCGACTTCGAAGAAAACGTCATGCGCGGCGAGCCCAACTGGCGGCCCAGCTATGAAGGTCAGCGCAACGACAAATTGGCACGCCTGGAAGACATGCTGCGTTATGCCGACTGCCATCAGTGCCGTATGCAGGCGCTGGTGACGCACTTCGGCGAGACGCGCGGCGGCCCAGCGCGCTGCGGCATTTGCGATTTCTGCGCACCGGCCGAGTGCATTGCGCAGAGTTATCGAGACGCCACGGCGCAAGAGCGCGCGGCGGCGGAGAAGGCGCTGAAGCGCCTTGCCCAGAGCGGCGGCACGCTCGCGGCAGGGCGGGTCCACTCGGACATCGGCGGCGACGCGGCTCTCGAACGCCGCGAGTTTGAGCGTGTGCTCGGCGGACTTGCGCGCGTGGGCATCGTGCGCCTGGAAGACGCGGTGTTTGAAAAGGACGGCCGCACGATTCCGTATCGCAAGGTGCACCTGACGATGGACGGACGCGCCGAGATGAAGTCCGGCGAGGCTCCGGTGTTTGAGATTGTCGAGGTGCTGGAGGCGGGGCGCGGGCAGCGCCGCCGGACGCGGACGGCGAAAGCGAAGGCGAAGCCAGCCACAGCGGCGAAGAAGCGTTCGGTGGCGGTGGCGCCCAAAGAGAAGGCGGCTGCTGCTCCGAAGAAATCCGCGGCAGCCTCTTCGGCTCCGCCGCCCGCTGTGATCGACGCGTTGAAAGCGTGGCGTCTCGCCGAGGCCAAGCGCCATCAGATCCCAGCGTTCCGCGTGATGACTGATGCCACGCTGACGGCCATCGCCGCTAAACTACCGCGCTCCACGAACGAGTTGCTGGCGATCAGCGGCATGGGGCTGCGCAACGTGGAGAAGTACGGCGCAGCGATTTTCCGCGTGTTGGGCAAAACCGCGCCGCGCGGTACGGTTTGAGATCTAGAAGACGAAGCGCAAAGCCGCCTGATAGACGCGCGGGGTGAACAGATTGCCCTTGTCGCCGCCTACCGGCAGAAGCGACCCGAAGTTGGTCTGCGTCGCGTTGAAGTTGGGAAAAATTACCGTATAGTGGGCACTCGCCATCAGGTTGTACGCTTCGGCGCGGAACTGCACGCGGAAGCGTTCGTTCAACTGGAAGTTCTTGAATACCGACAGGTCGACGGCTTTTTGCCCCGGCGCCCGCAGCGTGTTGCGGCCTGACGAGCCGAGCGTGCCGAGCACCGGAGTTTGAAACACCGAGGTGTCGAACTGGCGGGTCCGCGTGCGTGAAAAGCCATCCGGCATGGGGTTTGACAGCACATTCATGCGATGGACGTCGCGATCGTTGCCTACCTGCGCGCGGTCGCCACAGAAGCAGCCGACAGTGAACGGCAGACCGTCGGCCAGGGTGAGGATCGTGTTCGCTTGCCAGCCGCCCAACACCCAGTCCACGGCGCCGCCGCGATTCAACATTTTCTTGCCTTGCCCGAACGGCAGCTCATACAGCACGCTGGCGACAAAGCGGCGCGTCTGGTCGTAGTTGGAGACGCCACGCTCCAGATCGCGGCGGTAGTTGTACTGCGGATACGTACGCGGCGTGCCGCCTTGCGTTTGGATCTCGGAAACGGCGTCGATCGTGCGGCTCCAGGTGAACGCCATCAACAGTTGCACGCCATGGTTGAAGCGGTTCTCCAGCTTCATGGTCATCGCGTGATAGATGTGGTTGTTGTCGTTGACGAAGGTGTTGAGCTGCGGGATGAAGTTGCCGTACGGCACGCGGTCTTGAATGGGCGAACAGGTGGACGGATACGTACCCGCCGGGCACTGCGAACGGAAGCGCACGCTGTTATTCGGATTGCCCGGAGCGGAAGGCAGCGTCGCCTGATTGGCGTGATAGAAGCTTTGCGCGCGCAAGCCGCGGCTACCCTGATAGCCCATCTCAAAGAGCATGCGCTGGCGCGGTTCGAACTGAAGATTCAGGCCCCAGTTTTGCGTATAGGGCGTGCGGTTGCCCGGGGTGGCGTATTGCAGCGCCGTGCCGAAACACTGATTGCGCACCACAATTCTGCCGGTGGCCGGGTCCCTGGACTCTGACGGCAACCCCTGGCAATAGGGCGCGGCAAACTCGCGTTGGGCGATGGACAGCGGCGCCGGGAACAGATTGCGCAGATCGAGCGGCGGTTGGGTTTCGAGACCATTCACAGCGGGCAGAGACTGCAGCACGAACGGCACATTGACCGAGTAGGGCTGGGTGTCGTAGAAGCGGTGCAGGATGTCGTAGAAAATACCGTAGCCGGCGCGGACCACCATTTTGTTGGAGCCGGACAGCGGCCGCCAGGCGAGGCCGATGCGCGGGGCGAAGTTCCGGTAGTCCGCGTTGTAAACGGACTTCGAGGTGCAGCAACTGGCGAAGATCGGGTTGTTCACCAGCTTCACGAACGCTTCGTCGCGGTAAAGCGCGCGGCCGCCGGGAAAGTCATAGTCGAACGTCTTGCCGCCGCCCGATTTTTCATACCACGGCCCGCGAAACTCCCAGCGCAAACCGATATTGACGGTCAACGAAGGCGTCAGGCGCAGATCGTCTTGGACAAACAGATTCACGTCGGAGTTGCGCAGCCAGCCCGCATCGGAGTTGAAGGGGGTGCCGGCGGCGAGGCTCGCATATCCTTGCAGGAAATCGGCAAAGCCGTTGCCGGTGTCGGCGCGGCCGGCCGTCTGCGCCAGCGTGGGATTGCGCGCGGTGTAGGCGCCATTGAAGTTGATGATCCCGTTGCCCTGAAAACCGCCGATACGCGTGGTGCGTGAGCGGCGGTAGTCCACGCCTGCCTTGAAGCTGTGGCGTCCGGTGATGTAGCTGAAGTGCTCCACGTAGTGTTGCGTGTCTGAGATAGAGAAGAACGGTACCGAACCGGCAAAGCCGATGTTGGCGTATTGCGAGCCGGGAATCATGGCGGGCAGCGCCTGGTAGTTTTCGTTGAGATTCTTGAGGCCGACATCTTTCCAAAAGAGCGTGCCTCCGCCTTGCGTTTCAAAGTTCTGATCGAAACGGAAGTGGTTGTAGGCGGCGCGAATTTCGTTCACCATCCGCGGCGAAAACACATGGGTCCATTGCAGTGAGGTCATCCAACTGTCCTGTTCGGTGACGACGCCGGACAGGGGAATGATCGAGGGGATGGGCGCGGTTTCCTTCGAGGAAAGGAATTGCCAGAACACGCGGTCATTGACCGAGAAGTTGTGATCGGCCCGCACGGTGTATTGGTCCATGCGGACGGGCGTGCTGGTGCTAGCTTCATAGTTGTTGCAGGGCGTGGCGCAAGGGCGAATCGGGCTGGGCCAGAATTTCAGCAGCGCGTTGCTCTGTGGAGAAAATCGCGTGCTGGGGATACGGTTACCTGGAAAGGGCACGCGGCTGATGGGCAGCGGCTGGCCGGGCGTGGGCGTGCCGCTGAGCGGATCCACCAGCTGTGTGGGCCATGCGCTGAAGTCGCCGGTCTTCTCCGCCGCGGTGGGAACCTGGCCCAGGCCCACGCTGCCGATGACGCGCCGGCCGCCCTGGTAGCTGCCGAAGAAAAAGGTGCGGCTGCGGCCGTCGTAGAGCTTGGGGATGAACACGGGCCCGCCCACCACGACGCCGAACTGATTCTGCTTGAGCGGCTGCTTGGTGCGGAAACGGGGATGGAATTTCTGCAGCGCGTCGTTGCGCAGGAAGTCGAACAGCGATCCATGCACGGCGTTGGCGCCGGACTTCATGGCAATGCTCACCTGCCCGACGCCCATGCCGAACTCGGCCGGGTAGAGGGCGTTCTGGAGCTTGAATTCCTCCACGGCTTCAATGGGCGGGATCTGGCTGGGAAACTGGAACAGCGGCTCGTTGAGGGAAACGCCGTCGATCAGGTACGTCACCGACGAGGGGCGCGCGCCGTTGATGCTGACGTTCTTGATGCCGTCGTTAAAGCCCTGCCGCCGGATGGATGGCGTGACGCTGATACCGCCCTGCGGCTCGGTGACGCCGGGATTGAGGCGCAGCAAACTGCGGAAGTCGCGGCCATTGAGCGGCAGTTCGGTGAGTTGGCGCGTGGTGACCACCTGGCCGATGGTGGCCGTGTCGGTTTGCACGAGATTGGCGAACTCCTGCACGGTGACCGATTCGGCCGTCTCGCCCACCTGCAGATTGAGGTCCACCCGAGCCGTCTGGTTCACGTTCACCGTCACCGGACCGGCGCTCAACTTCTTAAAGCCCGCGTGCTCGCAGGCCAACGTGTAGGTGCCCGGTAGCAAGCTCGGGACAAAATAGTTGCCCGAGTCGTCGGTCTGCGTTTTGAACGCCACGCTGGTTTGCGTATTGGTGACCACGATGGAGGCCGAGGGCACAGCCGCGCCGGCCGGATCGCGCAAGAGTCCGACGAGCGCGCCCGCCGAGGTTTGGGCGGGGGCCGCCGCCGAGAGCGTCAGGGTCAGTAAAGCTAGTGCTGGGAGGGATTTCGGAGACTGCATGAGTTCACTTCACTGAATGTGCAAGAGCGTGGGCCGGACGCAACAGGGCAGTCAGATAACGCCCCAAAACATATCACGAACGCGCAAGGCGCTATTACAATGCACAAGGCACTATTATACTGATAATATGTTCACCACCCGCCGCTCCGCTTTGGCGGGCGCCGCCTCGTTGCTCGGAATGCCCGCACTGGCCGCGAAAACGGCTACTGCGCCTGTGCCTGAACTCCCGGACGCCGCGCTTGCCACACGCGATCCCGAACGCTACTGGCAGCGCATCCGCGACGAGCAGTTCTATCTGCCCGGCGCCCGCGTCTTTTTGAACAACGGGAGCCTCGGCATCATTCCCAAGCCCGTGTTCCATGCCGTAGCCGCGTACATGGAGAAAGCCGCCTCGCTTGAAATGCCGGGCGACGAGTATCCGCGCTGGGGATACGAAACGCTGGATGCACACCGGACAGAGATGGCGGCCTATCTCGGCTGCGCGAAGGACGATCTGGCGTTTCTGCACAACGCGACCGAAGCGCTCAGCACCATTGCCGCGGGGCTCGATTTGAAAGCCGGCGACGAAGTGGTGATGACGAACCTGGAGCATCCGTCGGGCAAGGGCGGTTACCAAGTGAGGCGTGCGCGGCATGGCGTGGAGATTCGCGAAGCAGTGATTCCGATTCCGCCTGCCAGCCCCGAGCAACTCGCCGAAACCATGATCGCGGCCATCGGTCCGCGCACTCGCGTCCTCTTCTTCTCCGGCATTCTCTCGTCCAGCGGCACTGTGATGCCGGTTCGCGCGATTTGCGACGCCGCGCGGGCGCGCAGCGTGATCACGGTGGTGGACGGTGCGCATATGAATGGACAGATTCCAGTGCGCATCGACGAACTCGGCTGCGACTATTACGCGGGCAGCCCGCACAAATGGATGTTCGCGCCGGCCGGTTGCGGCATCCTATGGGGGCGGCCGGAGATGCTGGAAAAGCTGTGGCCGTCGATCGTCACGGGCGGCTGGGATCAGCGCGATGCCAAAGCGGCGCGCTTCATGAAGGTGGGCACGAACAACCGCGCCATCATTGAGGGCATGGTGGCTGGCGTGCGATTTGCCAATGCGATCGGGCCGAACCGGATCTTTGCGCGCATGCACGCGCTGGCCAAGCAGATTCGTGACCGCGCCGCCACGCTCGGCTACGTGCGCGTGTTGACGCCGCCGGATGACCGGCTCTACGGCTCGCTCGTGAGCCTGGAACTCAGCGGCGTGAATCGCGACAAGTTTTACAACCTATGCCGCGAGCGGAAGATGTGGACGGCCGGCGGCGAGCGCCTGCGCATCTCCACACACATTCACACGCGCCCGCGCGACATCGATATGCTGTTCGCCACGCTCGCCGAATCGCGGGCATAGTTCACTTCTCCACGCGGAACGTCCGCTCCACCGACGACGAGTTGCCGCGCCGGTCGCGTGCGCGCACGGCGATGCGCCCTTCGGCCAGCGAAGCGACGGGTTCACGCAGCGTCAACGTCAAGATGTGTTCGCCGGGGCTCTCGACATAATCGCCGGCCAGTTCCGCGCCCGGCTCCTTTCCGTTCACCGCAAAATCGGCGGTGACCGGTAGCGATTGCCGGTCGATACCGGAGTAGGCATCGTACATGCCGAGGCGAATCGCCGCGAGCGGGCGTGTGTTCCGTCCGGCGTGCGGCGACGAGAGCGTGAGCCCAGGCGTCAACTCGTCGGCATGCCAGCCGGAGAGCGCCGCGTCGGGCGAGGAGATCGGGCAACCGAGGTCGATCCACCGCGCGATGGTGCGTTTTTTTCGGCGCTGAGCGCGGGCAGACCCGAGTCCGGCGGCGGCATGATCGTGCCCGTGAAATCGAGGTCCGCATCGTTCGCGCTCGCGCCGCGCGGCAGCGTGGACGCATCGCCGGGAGTGGACTCGGTGGGATGGTCCTCGTTCGACCAGCCATCGAGACGCCGCCCCATGATCTTCAACATCAACAGGCTCCGGCGCGATTGAAACATGCGCACGTAGCGAGAGGCATTCGTCTGCCGCCAGGTGCGGCTGGCGATCACGGGCTTGATGCCCCAGCGCGCCTGCTGGTCGTTGGCCAGGCGGTGCCAGGCGCCTTCGAAACCGTCGATCAGCGCGGTGTCATCCCATATCAGTCTCGCGGGTGGCGTGCCGCTCTTTGCCGAGTGGCACGTCACGCAGGAGCGCTGCAGGATGGGCTTGATGTCGCGGTAGTACTCGACGTCCAGCACCGCGCGGTTGGCCAAGTCAACCGGCGCCACCGCGCCGCGCCCGGCCGCGGTGGAAGCGAAATCCGCCGGGCGCTGTGAGTGCCCGTGGCAGCCCCCGCAATCGGTGCGCACTTCGCCCGGACGAAGCTGATGCCACGTCTGCGCTGTGTTCAGCACCAGCCCGTCCTGATCGAGCGTCTTAAACGTGGACGGCGTGTCCGCCGGAATTCGCGCGAGGAAGCTTGTGTCGGGATTGCCATCGCCGTCCACCGCACCACCCGGCTTGCGCAGGAGAATTTCGCCCAGCACCCGGAGGCGTTCGAAGCCGGTGTGCGCGCGGAAACCCGGCTCGCTCGCGCGCGGCCCGTAAGAGCGATGCGCCACACCTTCCATAGCTACCAGGCGCACGCTGTGAATGTCCTGGTTGCGGTAGCGCCCCGCGTCGGAGCCTTGCGTGAACCAATTGCTGCCGGCGCCGTTCTCGGCGGTGTTGAACGGATCGTGCCCGTAGAAGCTGGTCTTGCCGATACCGGGAGCCGTGTCGCGTTTATGGAAACTGGCCGTGCCGACGAGACCGAACGGCGTGCCTTCCGGCAGCAGCGAATGCAGTCAGCCATCGTTGGGAAGCCAGTCCACGCGCGCCGGTTCAGCCACGCCATTAATGCGCGCGTACGGCACCAGTGCCCGCGGCTGCATTTCGTTGTAGGCCGGATCATTCTTGATCTTCACGAGTTAGCGCGCATCATCGACTGCTTCACCGGCACGCAGCAGATACAAGCCGCCGTCATAACGCGGCTGCGTGGTGGGCCGGTCGAGATCGTTGGCGGGTCCGGGCGTCCAGACCAGCAATACGCCGTTATCCGGCGCGCCCGATGGATGCGTCACTTTGCCGGCGAACGTGCCGTCCAAAGCCCGCGATGCCGCTTCGTCCTCGCCATGCGTGAACGCCGACAACGCCTGCAAGCCGGGCGGCGAAAACGGATACAGCTTGAAGCGCGGACGCAGATGCGCTTCGTGCCCCGGCTCAAAGAACCACAGCCCGCGCCGCACCGGCGGATTCCCTGGAGCGTTCGGCACGGCGGGGCCGAACGGCGGAGCATCGGCGCCGCGCGGCGAAAACGCCACCAGCGTACCGAAGCCGTTGTTGTTGAGGTTGTAGTATTCGACGACGGCGATGCGCCAATCGCTCAGCTTCGTTTGAAAGTGCCAAGCCGAAGCTTCGGTGAACGAAGTCATGAGCGGTTCCCAATAGGGTCCGGCGGGCAGCATGGCCCACAAACTCCACGCCCGCTCGTCGCGCGCGCCCTGTACTTCATAGCTGGCAAACATCACGCGGCCATCGGTCCGCACCGTGGGATGCAGCGCACTGCCGATGTTGAGATGGCCGGCCTTTTCCACGTTGCGGCCGTCTTGATCCATCGCATAGAGGCGTAGCTTCGGGAACGTGAAATCCTTGTTGGGCAAATAGCCATCACGGCTGGAGACAAACAGCAACCGGCCATCCGGCATCGGGCAAGGGCCGAGATTGAAGATGCCTCAACCGAGATAGTGCTTGCCCGGCTCACTGGGTGCGAGTGGGTCGGCGGACCAGTTGGCGGCGGCCTCCGGCGGCGTCCACTCCTGATGCGTGAGCCGCACCAGTTTCCGTGTGCGCACGTGAATCTTGTAGATGTCCGCACCTGCGAGCGGGGCCTGACGGCGTTGTGAATTCAGCGCCGCGGGCCGCGCGTCGGGGAAGTAGGAGAAGAACACCCACTCGGCGTCGAACGAAGGAGCGGGATCGATGACTGCGCCCGGACCCGCGGGGAAGAGCACCTCCTCGCGGCCGTCCGGATGCAGCAACATCAGATCCGCGCCAGATTCGAGCGAGACCGGGTCAAACACCTCCGGCCAGTTGGTGTTGATCTGATCGCCGTACTGCGGCGCACGCACATAGACGATCGGGTAGTCCACCACCGCAGCCGAGCCAGCGGTGGCGAGCAACAGCCAGGGTGCCGTCAGCTTGATCATCGTGCCTCCGCCTGCTACTTTTTTGCGTTCTTCAACCGGCGATTGAGAAAATCGCCCGCTGCGCGAAACACCTCCAGCCACCGCGAATGGCGCAGAAAGCCATGTACTTCGTCCGGGAACACGAGTTGCTCAAACTCCACGCCTTGACGCCGGAGCGCCGCAGCCAGCAGCACGGATTCGCCGAAGGGCACGTTGCGATCGTCGTCGCCATGAATCAGCAGCACGGGCGACTTCCACGTTTTCACGCTCCCGAGGGGCGATGCATCGAACGCAATCTTGGCGGCGGCCGGATCAGCCAGTGGATTGTAGGAAGGCTGGAAGTTACGGATGACGTTGTTCCAGTCATGAACACCATGCACGTCAACACCTGCGGCAAACAGGTCCGATGCGCGGGCCAGGCCGAGCGCCGTGAGATAGCCGCCGTAGGAGCCGCCCCAGAGACCGATGCGCGCTGCGTCCACATCGGCGCGGCTTTGCAGATAGAGGCCGGCGCCCATCACATCATTAAACTCCGCCGCGCCGGCTGCGCCGAATTGCAGCGCTTCGCGGAACTCAAGGCCATAGCCCGTGCCGCTGCGATAGTTCACCGACAGCACAATGTAGCCCTGCGCGGCGAGCCACTGATTCATCGCATACGTGGCGTGATAGTAGGACAGGTAGTGCCAGCCCAGCAGCATCTGACGGCGCGAACCGCCGTGGAAAAACACGACGGCGGGGCGCTTCTCCGCGCCCGGGGCCGCGAAGAGCTGGCCGCGGATTTTCATGCCATCCGCCGCGGAGAACGTCACCGGCTGCGGCTCCACCAACGCGTCCGCGGGGAAGCCCGCCACGTCCGTCAGATCGCGCGGCGTGCCGAACGCCGCCATGATCGCCGCGCGCGCGGGAGTGCGGGCGTCGGAGCGGAAGAACGCCACGGCCTTGCCGTCGCTCGACATCGCCGGCGACCACTCGATGCCTTTGCCCGACGTAATGGGCGACACCGCGCCGCCCGCCGCAGGCACGCGGAACAGATGACGGCGGTCGATATCGTCGCTGTTGGAAGAAAACAACAACTCGCGGCGATCGGCAGTGAGCGCCACGTCTTCCACTTCAAACTCGCCGAACGTCAACAGCCGCGCGCCGGCGGTGTTGCCGGTGGTGGGCGCCGAATAAAGATGCAGCCAGCCGTCGCGCTCCCAAGGAAAAATCAACTGCCCGCCAGCGGTCCATAGCACCTGGTTCGGCGCGTTCACGGCGCGGAACACGCTACCCCGCCCCGGCTCGGCGGCAAAGGCGCGGCGCGCTTCGCCGGTGGCGATGTCGGCAATCCAGATGGACCACGGGTCACCCGTGCGGATGGGCCCGAACAAAGCGCGGTCAAGCCCGGCGGGCAAGCGCAGAAACGCAATCTGCTTGCCGTCGGGCGACCAGGCGGGTTCACTTTCGGAGTCGAGACTTGGCGCGAGGAAGCGGACGGACTTGGCGACGGTATCGTAGACGCCAACGTAGCTGTGCGTGCCGCGGTCGCTGACCAACGCGAGGTGGGTGCCTTCGGGCGACCAGCGCAGCGCGCTCGCCGTGCCGCGCATCTTGAACAATGGTCCTGCCTTCGCGCTGCCATCTGCCGGGCCGGACCACACCTGCCCTTTGTAGATCCACGCCGCGCGGCCCGTCTTCGAGACTTCGGGCGCGTTGCCTTCGCCGAGCCGCTTGGGCTCCGCGCCGCCGGCGGCTGCGACGGACCACACGGCTTGCTCAGCGCCATCCGCGTCCGACATCGGATTCGGGATCTCACCCGCGCGATTGGCCGCGCCGCCGCGTACATAGAGCAGCGTCGTGCCGTCGGCCGTCCAGGTGAGCGAGGCGATCTCCTGGCCGTCGTCACTCTTATATGTAGTGATCGCCTTCGCCGTGTAGTCCGGCGCGGCAGCCACCCAGATGTTACGCACACCGGCGGCATTCTGCACCCACGCAAAGTGTCCACCGGACGGCGCAGCAGCAAGCGCAGTGGGAAACGGCGCGCTCATCAATTGATCGATCGTGGGCGGCGCCTTGGGCGCGGGCTGTTGTGCGAACGCCGCCGCGCAGCCCACCAAAACCGCGCTGCAACCCCTCATGCGGACGCCGCCTCTGCCACGGCGTCGGACACCGGACCCAGCGCCGAGGCGCGCGATTCGGACGCGGGCTTGGTGGTCAACAGCACCATGCGCGTGCGCGTCTTCGGATCGGCCCACGCCACCGTACCCGTGGAACCCCAATGGCCGAAGGTATCCGCCGAGCACGCCTTGCTGAACTTTGCGCCGTTCACCATGAAGCCGTAGCCCCATGGTTCGTTCAAGCCCTGATTCTGATTGGTAACGAGTTGGCGCGCGAACGCCGCGCTGCGAAACACGCGCGCGCCGGGCTGGAGGAAATACTCAAGTAGGCTCATCACATCGCCCGCCGTCGCATGCGCGCCGCCCCACGGCGCACCGAGATCACGCCAGTACGGGCTGTTCCAGTTCCAATCGTCCTGCGGGTTCGGCACCTGGCACTGCTCGGTATTCGGAATGCGATGCGTGCCGAGCCCGAGTGCCGTGGACTTCATGCCCAGCGGCGTGAACAGTGCCTCGCGCAAAAAATCGCGCAGCCGCTTCTTGGTGATGCGCTCCACAATTTCGGCCGCGAGCAAAATGCCCATGCTCTGGTACTGGCACTTCGAACCCGGCGGAAAGAGCAGTGGCGTGCGGCAGGAGCCGGCCACGAAATCGGCGAGCGGCGCGTGGCGTTTGCGTAGCGCTTCATTCTCGGGCAGCATGTCCGGCAAACCCGAAGTGTGCGTGAGCAGGTGCTTCACCGTGACGGCCGCGCGCCCATCGCCCTTGAACTCGGGGATGTACTTCTGCACGGGCGCGTCGAGTTTGATCTCGCCGCGCTCGACGAGGATCATCGCACCGGCCACCGTCATCGGCTTGGTGATGGACGCGAGCAAATAGACCGGATCCGCCACGCCGGACTTGGTGAAGACCCAGCGATGCTCCGCTTTGCCCTGCCGCACCAGCGCCGTCGCCGAGCGTACTTTGCCCGACGCGGTGGCGGCCTTGAGAATCGCGGGAATCCGGTCCAGATGGTCCTTTTTTAGCGCCAACAAGGGCATTTGCAGCACACTGCGCCGGAGAATCATAGCTCTTCGACGATGGTACTCCACTGGGGTGTGGAGCGCACCGGCGCTGCTGGCGAGGAGAGTGTTCATTTCTGGGATTAGGTTCGTTTCGCATTCTGCATGTGGGGTTGCGCTGCTGTGTTTGGTGGTGGTCCTCACGGGCGACTCCCCTTGGCGGGCAAGTGGAGAATTTTGCCCTGTTGGGTGCTGTTCGTTTTTGGGATTGGGTTCGTTTGGTATTCTGCGCGCGCGGAGTGCGCGCAGGCTGTCCAGGCGGATTTGGTAGCGGTGCGTCTGGCTGAGACGATAGCCGCGGAGGACCTCGATGACGCGGTCCGGCCCGAGTAGCGTTTTGAAGAGGTCAGCGGTGCGACGAATTTCAGTGCCGGCGGAGATCATTTGCGTGGAGGCTCCTTCAGTTCAGTCAGTGAGGGTTTTTCTACCTCGTAGAAATGAGAAAGGGCAAGCGCGGCGGCTGGCCCTAGTCTGACGGCAAAGAGCATAGCTGACCGATCCAAGGACTCACGGGGGTGGAGCGTGTAAGTGATTGAGGCGCGGGGAAATTGAGTTGCGATCGAGCCGTGATCGTGAAATTCCCGGCGCCAGCCGGGCGCTAGCCAGCCTCATCAATGAGATTGTGTTCGTGCCGCGCCCTACAGCTTCCGACCCGGAAGTGCCATGCGACCCACCGCCGCTTCCGCGGCAAGCAGAGACGGGTTGTGATGCGATAGGGCTGGCCGCGCGCATGATTATATGGATCGCTGCCGAACTGTTCGAAAGGGGATACGGTTAATCGGTTGGACCGGTTGGCATGCCGTTGAGGCGCGCGAAGAGCTTTCGCCAAGAGCGGCGCCGGTCGAGTCTGTGACGCGGCCGACGGCGTTGGCCCGGTTGATCTGGGCAATGGCGCAAGAACCTAGGCCAGGACCGCGGTGAAGACGCGGACATTTTGACCGATGACCGACCTCCAAAGCCGCATATAGCCTTGGTGGGGCATTACGCTCGACGCCTCGTTCATCGGCAGCCGTACGGTGAAGGAGCCACAGAGCATCAATCTGAATCAGCCCGGCGAAGAGATCTATGAGGCGGCGCGGGCCAATCTGGTTTTTTATCAGCAGCCCGTGCCGAATCCGTTCCAGAACATCGCGCCCAACACGGTGGGCTTGGGCGTGTCGCCCACGGTGTCGCGCTTCAGTTTGTACAATCCGCGGCCGCAGTTGGGTGGCTTGACTGCGAATCTGATGCCGTGGGGCGCGGTCTGGTACAACGGCCTGCAGGTCAAGGTTGAAAAGCGTGTGCTGCCGGGCTCCAAGATGGGCACGGTGACGTGGGTGTTGAACTACACGTGGTCGAAACAGATGGAGCGCTTCATGCGCGAGAACTTTGCGTATGCCTTCACGCGCTGGAACAACTGGGGGAACCAGTTGACGGATATCGACGTGCGGCAGCAACTGACGCTGGCGGGCGTTTACGACATTCCGGTGGGCAAAGGCCGGCCCTGGCTGAACGCGATGCCGAAGGCGGCGGACATGCTGCTGGGCGGCTGGAATTTTAACTACTGGGTGGACTGGAACTCTGGCGTGCCCACCGGCCTGAATACCGGCTGGGACTTCACCTGCGGCGACTATCGCGTGGCCAACCAGACCGAAACAGCGTGGTTTGAAAACGGCCGCACGGGGACGCGGCCGAACTGCTACGTGCAACGCGGCCCATATACCTTCCGCGAACTGCCGGCGCGGCAAGGGCGCATCACCGATCCCACGGCGGTGCAGTTGAATATGGCGATCGCCAAGAAGTTGAAACTCACCGAGCGCTGGAGCATGGAGTTGCGCGGCGAGGCCTTCAGTGCGTTCAATACGCCCATCCGGCAGGGTCCGAATACGGATCCGAACTCGGCGGCGTTCGGAATCCTGCCGGTGGCGCAGTTCAACTTCCCGCGTAACGTGCAGATCGGCGCGCGGCTGAGGTCCTGATGACTCGACGCGCCCTCGCCCTGCTGCCGCTGCTGACGTTCGCCCTCGCGGCCTGGGCGCAGCAGTCGCCCGAGATCCGCGGCGTGTGGGCAGACAGGACGTCGCTCGTCACGCGCGAAGAAATCTGCGCCACCCTGCGCACGATCGCCGAGGCGAACTTCAACACGGTGCATGTGAACGTCTGGTCGCGCGGCTATCCGTTGTGGCTAAGCGAGGTGTTCCGCCGCGAAACCGGCATCGACGTCGATCCGGGCTTCGGCGGACGCGACGTTCTGTGGGAGGCCATCGAGGAAGCACAGGCGGTCGGCATCGTCGTGGGGCCCTGGTTCGAATACGGCTTCGGCGGCGGTTGGAGCGGCTACCGGCCGGGCACGGGCGGACGAGGCCCGATCTTCGATGCGCACCCGGAGTGGCTGGCCTGTACCAGATCAGGCGAAGTCCGGTTCCCCATCGCCGGCGGCGGCGATCTCTTCTGGATGGCTCACACCCGGCCTGAGGTCTAGGATTTCCTGATCGAGATGGTGCGTGAAGTCGCCGCCGGGTATCGTGTTCCCGCCGTCGAGTTCGATCGGGCGCGCTATCCCCAACTCGACTGCGGCTATGACGACTACACCCGCGCTCTCTATCGCGAGACCAACCAAGGCGCGGCCCTGCCTGACAATCCCGCCGATCCCGCCTTTCTGCGCTGGCGTACCGAACAGCCCAATGCCTTTCTGCTGCGCCTGTACCGCGGCGTGAAGTCGGCCGACTGGCGCGTGCTCGTTACGAATGCGCGCGTGCCGCTGCCCACCTCCGTCTCCAACTTCGCGCAAGACTACGGCGCATGGATGCGCCAGGGCGCACTCGACTTCGTTTCCCCTCAGGTCTACCGCCGCGACCTGGCGAGCTTCGAGCGCGATCTCGACAACCAGCTCCGCGCCCTGCCGGAGGAGTCGCGGCGGCGTCTGGTCCCCGGGGTCGACGTAACCAACGGCGGGATTGACGAACTGATCGCCATGATCGAGGCCGTCCGCGCCCGTCACCTGCCCGGCTTTGTGGTTTGGTTCTATCGAGGTATTAGTCCTGCAGGTTGGGCCCGCCTGAAGGCATCCATTGCCCCCGAGAGAGCGCCGCTCCCCTGGCGGGAGTAAGTCAGCTCGGGCAATTGTAGGGTCGCCTGAGGGTGGCTTGATTGCTTCTAGTGGGACGGTCCGCCGGCGGGGTTGATGCGAGTGCGCCTCGGCCGGACGGCAGCGCCGAGATGCGGACTGATCACCGGTCGAGGACGTGCTCGTCTTCCGCCTGGGCAGTCCTCCACGCTGGCAAGAAGATCGAAAACCGCACGGCATCTGGCGCACCCACACCCGCCGCCCGCCGCCTCCTCACGCAACTCGGCATCAATCAAGCTCCCGTCGAGATCGCAGGCTCGCGCTTCTGAGGCGGTTACCCAATGGGTTTCTGTGGAGCTTGCGGCGACCTCTGAATCCACCCAAAGATGGTCCGCCTGCTTCATCGCGAGATTACATCGTCCAGGTCCGCGGCCCGCACAAACACAGCCACGTTGTCGCCGCCCGCCGCCAGCGCCTCAAAATGCGCCGCCCCGCAACTGATCTTCGCGCTCTCCCGGTCCCGAATGTCATCGTTAAATAAGCCGCTCTTGGTCTCCACCACAAAGTAGAGTCGCTCGAACTCCGCCGCACGGTCGCCGAACAATGCGCGGCATTCAAGGACGACCCCTGGGCCATCGGCACGGCCTTTGCGGACCAACGCGTGTGGACCACGCGCCGCGTCGAGTATTTCAAGTCGCTGCCTGCCTCCGCTCCGGGCCGCCAGCGATACGACGAATACATGCTCTCGCCGCGCGCCACCGACGAAGGCTTCCTCGGCCTCGTCGCCGACACACTCTACGCTGACCTCAAAGCTGCCGTTGCTGAATGCGCGCCGCGCCATCTCTTCTTCGGCGAACGCTTCGTACTGCGGCAACCCCCGGAGACGGTGCTGCGCGCGGTGGGCAAGCACGTCGACGCCTTTCTCATGCAGGCGCTCATCCTTTCGCCGCACCGCCCGCCCGAGTGGCAGACCTTCCAGCGCTCCGGATATGACCGCGACCACGCCCTCACCGGCGGCAAGCCCATGATCATCGTCGACAAGGCCGCGCCGTTTCACCTTGACGGCGCACGGTCCACCAAGCACGGCGAACTGCGACATTAAACGGTTTCGGCGCGGGAATTCGCGCAATGGATGGAAGACGCCTTTCAGTGGCCCTATATCGTGGGCTGTTCAAGTGCCAGTTCATCGGCACGCACGGTAATGATCGTTTGCTGCTGCCGCCGCGTTCCAAGTGCACTTGGCTGAAAGACGATCTATTGCCTTGGCCCACTCGCACCGCCGCCGCCAAAGCCGCCCACGGAGCGGTGCTGCGCCGCGTGTTCGGAATCAAAGAGTGAATTAGCATCTGAATTGGAGACAAACATGCGTTTCGTTACTCTCTCCCTCGTAGCCGCTTCGCTCGCGCCGCTCGCCGCGCAAACCGCGCCCAACACCGTGACGGTCACGGTCTCAACCACCCAACCGGCCGCGGCTGTCACCGCCGCTTTCCGCATCCAGTTCCTCGATGCCAACCTGAACTCGGCACTGGACACCGCGCTGGGCACTCTCCGCGACACCGGCGCCTCGGCGGCCAACCTGAGCGGCACCTCGGTTTCGCTCAGCCAGCAGGGCTTCGTGATTACGCAGTATGACTTTGCGGTCTACGTGCCGGTCGAGCAGGCCGCCGCCACACGAGACAGGCTGATCGCCGCACAGCGCGCAATCGCGAACGTCAACGCACAGGCCGTCTCGTGGGCCGCCACCTATCAGCCCACACCCGCCGAGCAGGCCAAGGCCCTGGAGACTGCCCTGCCGGCCCTGCTGGAACAAGCCGCGCGGCAAGCCGGACCGCTGGCCGCCGCGATGGGCGGCAAGACCGGCAAGATCGTCGCCATGGCCGCACCTGCCATTGCGCGCCGCGGGCCTTGCGCTCACCGTGACTGCTGCTGTGACCTACGCCGTTGAGTAGCCGGCTACCAGATTAGCTTCAGCGCCAACTGCACCTCCCGCGGGTAGTTCGAATTCGGAGCGCTCATCGCGGCCTTTTCGATCGACCCGAAGTTCACGTTCTCGGCGTTCATGTTGAACATCTGCTGCACGACGAAAAAGCTGTTCAGTAGATTAAACACCTCAGCGCGGAACTGCAACCGCGTGCGTTCGGTAAGCCGCGTATCCTTGCTCAGCGAAGCGTCCACCATGAACGTACTCTGCAGCCGGATGTTGGGTGAACGGAAGGGCGTGTAGCGCGGGTTGTAGCGCGGCACCACCAGCCAGGACACCTGTCTGCAGCCGAAGTCCACCTCACTGAAACGCAGCATGGTGACTGTATTGTTCTCGTTCCACCGGCTCACGCACGGCCGCACGGCCTGCACGCGCGAGGCAGACCAGTCGATGGGTAGCCGCGAGTCCGCCAGTTGGATCGTGTTGGCCGGCAGATTCCAGGGCCGGCCCGTCTGCTGAGAAACGATCGTCGAGTTCTGCCAGCCGGTCACCAGCTTCCCGAGCCAGCCCCGCGCATTGCGAAACAGCGGCTGTTTGCGCCCGAACGGCAGTTGCGTTACGGCGCTCACCACAAAACGATGCGGCCGGTCGAAGCTGGTGAGCCCGCGCTCCATCATGCCGTGCAACGGGTCGAGCCAGCCGCCCTGCTCTAGGTTCTTTGACCACGTGTAGTTCATGTTCAGGTTCGTCCGCGCGTTGCGCACGTTGAACGTGGCCTGTAGCGAGTTGTCCCAACTCCTGCCGTCATTGCGCATCAACTCAGTGATCGCGACGAACTGAGGAAATGGCCGTGAAAGCTGATAGCGGCTCAAGTTCCGGCTGATGAACCAGTTGGTGTCGTTGAACGGCTCAAGCTGGAAGAACGGGTTCGGGATCGGCTCGTCGCAGATCGCCGGGTTGCCGCCCAGCATGAAGTTGCAGTTATCGCGCAGGTCCGGCTCGTCTTCGTTAAACGTCCTTGACGACTGCAGGCTCCGGCCGCGATTGGCCGAGGAGGCGATTTCCAGCCGCGTGCGCGCCGTGAACAACTGTTGGATGCTGAATGAGTATTGGCTGGTGTGCGGGGTCGCAAAGCACGAGTTGACGAAATTGAACCCCTGCCCCACGTACGACAGCGGCCCCCGCGCGCTGCCCGCGGGCGTGCGAATGCCGTTGGGGAACGGGTCGCCGATCTTCTGGTTCACGGCAGTGCGGCCTTCGTCGCCTGAAAACGTGTAGGGCGTGGATTGGCTGAAACCGTTGGTCTGCAGGTAGTCCTTATTGGGGTTGATAAAGTACCGTCGCCATCCGCCGCGAACCACGGTGCGGCGCGCCAGCAGATACGCGAGGCCGATCCGCGGCTGCATGGCGCGCCCGTAAATGTTGGCGGCTTGCCGCGGCACGCCGCCTTGCCCGGCGAACAGCATTGATCCGGTGATGCGGGGGAAACCCGTGTGCACCTCGCGGTCCACCATGGCGTCAATCGGCGTGTCGGCCTGCGCATCGAACCCTCGGTTGATGCGATTGAAGCACTCCGACGGTGGAATATTGAAATCCATCCGAAAGCCAAGATTCACCGTCAGCTTGCGCGTCGCCTTCCAATCGTGCTGCACCCAGGGCGCATAGTAGGGAAACAGGAAGATCGGAAACACGGCGCAGTTGAGCGAGCCGGAACTCGGCGTACCCAGCAGCCACGACGCAATGGAGTTGCCGCTGAATTCATCGGCGCGCTGGAAGTCGCGCTGCGTGAGTCCGCGGTTGGCGCCGAGCGTGAAAACATTCCCGGGCGATTGCGTGGAGTACTGCGTTCACCGCATATCGAGCCCTGCTTTCCACGTGCGTGTGCCTTTCACGCGGGTGATTGACGGATGCGCGGTCACGCTGTTGGTGACGTTGTTCGACGGGAAACGCCCGAGCGAAATATAGCCGTCAAAGGTGTAGCGGCCGAACCATGCGCCGTAGGGTGTTAGCGCGCAAGTGAAAACGTAGATTTCTGAACATCACGCCGACTTGAGTGCCAGAGGCTTGTGGCGGAGGTAATCGACGTAGCCATGATCGAGAGGGGTTGGCGCTGAAG
>VFZP01000039.1 GCA_016871115.1 Acidobacteriota bacterium | reverse complement strand
GCGGAATAGCACCGTCCAACCTTCCGGCTGAATCCACCACAAACAGCAGGTTCGACTCTTCCATGCTGTCTTCGTTGCGCAACAGCTCGAGTGCGTCGCCCACCGTCAGCCCCACCGGCACGGCGCTGTATTGCGTGCTCATCAGGCGGCCCGCGGTTCCTTCGTCAAACTCCAACAGCTCGCGCACTTCAGTCATCGGCGCGGCTTCCATCTCTTCGAGAATCTCGGCAGACGTTTCTTCTTCCACTTCGCTCAACGCCGCGGCGGCCTCGTCCGGCGCCATCTCTTCGAGGATGTCGGCGGCGCGTTCGGCTTCGAGGTTTTCGAGAATCGACGCTTGTACGTCCGGCTCGAGCTCGGTGAGCGCGCCGGCAGCGGTCTCCGGCTCCATCGCTTCAAATAGCGCGCCGCGATCGTCCGGGCCGAGTTCCTCCACAATGTCGGCGAGGTCCGCCGGGTGCATCTTTTCCAGCAGCTTGGTGGAGATATTGAGGCGTAGCCGACGCTGCGGATCTTCTTCGAGGATGTTGGAATACTCCCAGCGAATCGAGTTCACCGAAATGGGCGACTGCAGCTTGCGAATCCACTTCGGCGGAAACACGCCCTGGAAAAGCCGGCGGAAAACGGCCCGCAGGCCGATGTCCACTTCCTGCACGGCGAGTTCACGCCCGTCGCGAATGAGAAACGTCACGTCGGTCACGCGCACCACTTTGCGGTCCTGTGCGTCGATGATCTGCTGGTCCAACAGATCGCGCACCAGGCGCAGCATGTACTCGTCAGCGTGATACGGAGTCAGCACCTCGTCGCGCAAGCGAATGCCGTCCAGCGAAATCGAAGCCACTTGGTCGTGCCGGATCGAAAGCCAGGTCCAGCCGCCGCTGCTGCCCACCAGGAACCGGTCCACCCGCGCCGGATCCATCGCCGGCAACACTGCCGCATCCTGAAGTTTGCCTATCCTGCGGCCGCGCAAATCATACACGACGAGCCCGATAAGCTCAGTCAGGTAGAGATGTGACGCGGTGACGTGCATGAATCGAAATCGGCTGCGTTAACATGGAGAATCAAGCAAGCGCCATGACAAGCAGCCGCCTGTCCTCTTTTGTTGTAGCGCACGGCCTAGCCGTGCTCCTACTGTTTTCTGCGAATTCTTGCACCGGCGAGAAAAAAAGCGCCACGCGCGACGGACCGCTGACTCCCGAACAGGGCCGCCAGTCCCTGCAGTTCAGTGACGATTTCGAGGCCGTGCTTTTCGCCGCCGAGCCCGATATCGTGGACCCGGTGGACATCGCGTTCGATGAATCGGGCCGCGCCTTTGTCACTGAAATGCGCGATCTGCCGGACGATCCGCCACCCGGTAAGCCCGCGCGCGGCCGCATCCGGCTGCTCGAAGATACCAATGGGGACGGCAAAGCCGACAAAGCCACGGTCTATGCCGAGAACACCATGCACGCCTCGGGCCTCATGCCCTGGGATGGCGGGCTGATTGTGCCCGCCTCACCCGAGATTCTGTATTTTAAGGACAACGACGGCGACGGCAAGGCCGAGGTGCGCGAGGTCTGGTTCACTGGTTTTTTCCACGGCAACCCGGAGGCGCAAATCACCAATCCGCGCCTCGGTCCGGACGGCTGGATCTACTTCTCCAACAACGGCGCCGAGGGACTCGTGAAGTCGCCAAAACATCCCAAGCATCCGGCCGTGCAGTTGCGCGGTTTCGACTTCCGCTACCACCCGGTGCGCGGTGTCTTTGAACCCGTCTCGGGGACGGCCCAATATGGCATGACCATGGACGATTGGGGCCAGCGCTTCATCTCGCAAAACACCGTGCACTTGCGCCACGTGGCGCTGCCCCGTCAGTATCTGGCGCGCGCCCCCATGCTTGAAGTAGGCACGACGATGCAAGACCCGTACGGCGATTTCCCCCGCCGCATGTATCCGCTCACCGAACCACAGGAGTGGCGGGTGATCCGCACGAAGATGCGCAACCAGCGCTATGAAGAACTGAAGACGGGGCGCACCGAGATTCTGGCAGGCTTCTTCACGGGCGCGACCGGCAGCACGATCTACTCGGGCGACGCGTGGCCGGAAGAATACCGGGGCAACATCTTCACCGCCGATGTTTCTGGCAATCTGGTGCGGCGCGATATTCTCTCGGCCGACGGAGCAACCTACCGCGCGCGGCCCGCCGAAGTCACCGAGATGAAGCAGAAAGAGTTTCTCGCGTCGAACGATCAGTGGTTCCGCCCGACGAATTTCGCGAACGGCCCGGACGGCAACCTCTACGTAACCGACATGCAGCGTGAGTTCATCGAAACACCGGTCTCGATCCCTGAAGAGCTGCGCAAGAAGATGGACTTCTACAGCGGCGACACGATTGGCCGCATTTATCGCATCGTCTCGAAGCGCGCGAAGACGCAGCGCGGCGTGCGCGTAGAGTTGGGCAAGTCCACCACGGCGGAACTAGTGTCGCTGCTCGGCAACTCGAACGGCTGGCATCGCGATACCGCCCACCGTCTGCTGCTGGAACGTATGGACAAAGCGGCGGCGGTGCCGTTGCTGAAGCAGATGGCGTTGAAGGGCGCATCGGCCCCCGGACGGCTGCGTGCGCTGTACTTGTTGTCGGACCACCGTGCGCTGGATGCAGCCGCTGTGGCGGCGGCACTGAAAGATGCCCAACGCGACATCCGTGAGCATGCCATCCGGATGGCCGAGTCCTTCCCGGCGCTGGAGAAAGACATCCTTGCTTTGACGGCAGACCCAGACCCGCGCGTGCAGTTCCAACTCGCCTTCACTTTGGGCAACTTGAAGTCGCCCGCGGCCCGGCCCGCACTGGTGAATCTGGCGGCGCGCTATCAGTCAGACCGTTGGACGCGCACGGCGATACTGTCGTCGGTCGCCAACGATCCCGGCGTGTTCTTCGATCAGTTGCAGGCCAAGGGTGCGCTGGCGAAGGAGATGGTGGGGGCGCTCTCGGCCCTGGTGGGTTCCCGGAAGAATCCCACGGAGATCAAGAATCTCGTAGCGTCGCTCGCTCGTTCCAGCGATCCCACTGCCGGCCTCGCGGGCCTCGCACGCGGACTCAAGCTCGCGGGCGCGCGCGGCCTCAAAGCGCCGGGCATGGACGGCGCGCTCACGGCCTACCTCGACTCGGGCAACGAAGCGGCGTGGGAAGTGGCACGCTACTTCGCACTGCCGGGCCTGATCGATCGGGCCACGAAAACATCACAAGCCGAAGCCACTCCGCTCAAACAACGCGTGCTGGCCGTGGGAGCGCTGCGCGGGGCCGCGTTTGCCAAAGCCGCGCCGGTTCTGCAGGCCGTGCTCGGCAGCAATCCGCCACCCGAGGTACAAAGCGCCGCGGTGCTGGCGTTGTCGTCATTTGAAGACAAGGGTGTGGCTCCAGCGCTATTGGCTGGCTGGAAAGGCTTCTCGCCGGAAGCGCGCGCCAAGGTGGTAGGCGCGATGATGGCGCAAAAGGATCGCATCCCGCTGCTGCTCGACGCGCTGGAAAACAATCAGATGGAGGTGAATGCGCTGGAAACCGCGGCGCGCAACCGGCTGCTGGAGCTAAGCGACGCCACTTTGCTCGCGCGGGCGAAGAAGATCCTGGCCAATGCGGGCGGCGACCGTGCCAAAGTGGTGGCCGATCACAACCCGGTGCTGTCCATGACTACCAACATCCCGCACGGCAAGCAGGTCTTTGAGGACGCTTGCGCGCGCTGCCATCTGCCGCGCAAACAGGGCGGGCGCATCGGGCCGGATCTGTCGGGCATCAACATGAAGGCCAAGGAAGAACTGCTGACGGCGATTCTCAATCCGAGTGAGGCGATCGAACAGCGCTTCGTCAACTATGTCATCACCACCAAAGATGGGCGCATGTACGATGGCGTGCTGGCCAACGAAACGCCGGGCGCCGTGACACTGCGCGGCGGTTCCGAAGAAGACGTCACGGTGCTGCGGCCGCAGATTCAGGAAATGCGCGCGTCGTCGATTTCGTTGATGCCGGAGGATATCGAAAAGACGCTCTCCAAGCAAGACATCGCGGACGTAATCGCGTATCTGCGGGGAGGGCTCTAGCCGTGGCGATGCTGTTTGCCGGAGGCTTGGTCTACGACGGCACCGGTGCGCCGCCGGTTCGCGCGGATGTACTTACCGTGGATGGCCGCATCGCGGAAGTGGACACGGTCGCGACGTATCCGGAAGGCACCAAACGCGTGGATTGCGCCGGGCTCGCCGTGGCGCCGGGCTTCATCGATCTGCACAGCCACTCGGATTTGCAGGTGCTGGAGAATCGCCGTGAGAAGCCGCTGCAGGGCGTGACAACCGAGGTCGTGGGCAACTGCGGCTTCTCGCCGTACCCGTGCGGCGATCACGAGGCGGACGTGCGCGAGTTTGCCAACAGCATCTTTCGCGGCGGCGCGCGGGCGTGGCGCTACGGGTCGGCGCGCGAGTATCTGGATGCAGTGGCGCGCCAGGCGGAGTTGATCGCCGTTGAATCTCTCGTCGGCCACGGCAGCTTGCGTGTGGCGCTGTTCGGCAACCGGCAGGATGAACTGACAGCAGCGGAGTTGGACGCGCTCGGTGCGTGCCTCGACGACGCTCTCGCCTCCGGCGCGGCGGGCTTCTCCACGGGCCTGATGTATGCGCCGGGTTCATGCGCGCCGTTTTCCGAACTCGCGCGGCTGTGCGGCACGGTAACGCGCCGCGGCAAATTGTACGCCACCCACATGCGCAGCTACTCGTTCCAATTGCTCGAAGCCATCGACGAGCAGGTGAACCTCGCATTCGCTTCCGGTTGCCGCCTGCAGGTTTCGCATTTGCAGGCGGTGGGGCATCTGAACTGGGACAAGCAGGCACGCGCCCTCGACAAACTCGAAGAAGCGCGCCGCATGGGCATTGACGCAGAGTTCGACATTTATCCGTACCAGGCCGGCAGCACGGTGCTCACCCAGTTGTTGCCACAGAGTGCGCTCGATGGCGGCACGGCGGCCATGCTGGGGCGCTTGCGCAACCCGGATGAGCGCCGCGCGATCGCACGCGAAGCCGTGGCGGGCATGGCGCAGCGTTTTAGCGACGTGTTCATCGCGTCCGTGGCGACGGAGGCCAATCAGACGGTGGTGGGGCAGCACCTCGAAACCATCGGCGCGGCGCGCGGCGTCGACCCCATCGAAGCCGCCATCGATCTCATCATCGAAGAGCAGGGCCTGGTGAACATGATCTCGTTCAACCAGAGCGAAGAGAACTTGCGAGCCTTGTTGACCCATCCGCTGTGCTCGGTGATTAGCGACGGCTTCTACGTGAACGGCCGTCCGCATCCGCGCCTGCACGGCACGTTCCCGTTTCTGCTGGGTGAGATCGTGCGCGAGCGCAAGTGGATGCCGCTGGAAGTGGCAATTCACAAGATCACGGCCAAGCCCGCGGCGCGTCTGGGGCTGACTGATCGCGGCTACCTGCGGCCGGGCTTGCGTGCCGACATCACCGTGTTCGATCCGGCGCGCGTAGCGGGCCCGGCGTCCTATGAAAACCCTGAACAAGACCCCGTCGGCATCGTGGGAGTGTGGCGGGCATCATGAATCGCATAGCGATCGCCAGCATTCAGCAGGAGAGCAACACGTTCTCCCCCGTGGCCACTCGCTACGCGGATTTCGCGCCGGTGTACGGCGAAGACGTACTCGCCAAACACGAAGGCAAACTCACTGAGACCGGCGGCTTCATCTCCGTGCTCCGCGAGCGCAAGATCAAACCCGTGCCGGTGTGCGCGGCTTGGGCCATCACGGCGGGCCGCATGGTGAAGGCGGATTTCGCCAGGCTCATGCGCGGTTTCCGCAAGTCGCTCAACGCCACCGGGCACGTGGACGGATTGCTGATGGCGATGCATGGCGCCGAGACGGCCGAGGGCGTGGACGATGTAGAGGGCCATGTGCTGGGCATTGCACGCGAGGTGCTGGGGCCAGACCTGCCGATTGTCCTCACTCTCGACTTGCACGCCAACGTGACACGTGCAATGGCGAAGCTGGTCAATGCCATCGTTGGCTATCACACCTATCCGCACGTCGACATGTTCGAAACCGGGCGGAAGGCCGCGGAGATTCTGCTCGATCTCCGCGCGGGCGCGGAGCTTCACACCGCCTACCGCAAGCTGCCGCTGATCGTCAACGCGGAGAACTCGCAGACCACCGCAAACGGCCCGTTCGCCACCCTCATGCAGGCGGCCCAGGAGATGGAGGCGGCCGGCCATGCACGTGCCGTCTCGTTGTTTCCGGTACAACCCTGGCTCGACATCAAGGAGATGGGCTGCGCGGTAACGGTGGTGAGCGAAGACCGCGCCGAAGCCGAAGCCGCTGCCGGTTTTCTTGCGCGCCAGTTTTGGGAGGCGCGCCGCGACTTTGAGCCGGAGTTGCTCTCCGTGCCCGAAGCGCTGGAACGTGCACGCGCGATCGAAGGCGGTCCGGTGGTGTTGTCGGAGTCAGCCGACAGCACTGGATCCGGCTCGCCTGGCGATTCCTCGGGCTTATTGAAGCACTTGCTCAAGGCCGATCTCGATGGCCCTGCGGCGATCTTCGTCGTTGACCCTCCGGCGGTCGAGCAGGCGTTCGCCGCGGGAGTGGGTGCGAAGCTCGGGTTCCGCCTGGGCGGGCACTATGACCGCGTGAACTCCAAGCCAGTCGCCGTGCGCGGCGTCGTGCGCATGTTATCCGACGGCCGCTGGACGCCGCGGGCGCGCGGCTACAATCCGGGCATTCCGCAGTCGATGGGCCGCGCCTGCGTGATCGAATCGGGCCACCTGCAGATTCTCGTCGCCGAGCGATCGATGATGACGGTTGATCCGGAACTGTTCCGCAGCCATGGCATCGACCCGGTCTACTGCAAACTCGTCGCTGTGAAGTCGCCGAACGGCTTCCGCGCGGCATACGAACCGATCGCCAAGGCGATGTTTCTGGTGGACACGCCGGGCGTGAGTACCGCGCGGCTCGAGCGGCTCCCCTGGAAAAATGTCTCGCGCCCCATTTATCCCCTTGACCCCGCGTTACCATAGACAACGCCTACTGTCTTTCTCTTATTGCGAGGTTGAGTGAAGCACGCAGTACTTCTTTTCCTGACCATCTCCAACCTTTCCGCGCAGACCACCACCGGCACCGTCACGGGTATCGTGACCCAATCCGGCTCACCGGTTCCCAACGCCCCCGTGTCGCTGGTTCACGAAGCGACCGGCGCCGAACGAAAGGCCATCACCAACGCGGGCGGCGGGTTCCTCTTTACCCTTCTGCCGCCGGCCGATTACACGCTGCGGGTCGCGGCGCAATACCCCACCGAGCGCCGGATTCATCTGCTGGTGAATCAGGAAGTGCACATCGACGTCGCCATCGTCGCGCCCGGCGTGCAGACCGCGGAGGTAACCGCCGTGCGCGGCTTGCTGCGCCCGGAGTCCAACGCGTTGGGCGCCACCATCGACAACCGCATTGTCACCGGCCTGCCGCTCGACGGCCGCAACTTCCTCGACCTCTCGCTCCTCATTCCCGGCGCCGTGCCAGCCGCGCAAGGATCAGCGCCGTCCGCCCGCGGCGACTTTGCCTTCAGCGTGAACGGAGCGCGCGAAGACGCAAATAACTTCCTGCTCGACGGCGTCTATAACGGCGACCCCAAGCTGAACACCTTCGGCGTGAATGCCGCTGTGGATGCCATCCGCGAGTTCGAAGTGCTTACCTCCACCTACGATGCTTCGTTCGGCCGCAACGGTGGCGCGCAGGTGAACGTGATCGTGAAGTCCGGCGGCAACGACGTACATGGCACGGCGTATGAGTTCTTCCGCCACGCCGCGCTTTACGGCCGCAACTTCTTTGCGCCCGCGGGTACCGATCCACGTTACCAGCGCAATCAGTTCGGCGGCTCGATCAGCGCGCCCATACGCCGCAACCGCACGTTTGTGTTCGGCGACTTTGAGGGCCGCCGTGTGCGCGAGGGCATCACGCGCCTCACCAACGTACCCACGGCGCTCGAACGTACGGGCGATTTTTCGCAGTCAGGCTTGCCGTTCCTGATTGACCTGTTCACGCAGCAGCCGTTCCCCGCCAACCGCATTCCGCGCGAGCGCATGCACCCGATCGGCGGTGCGTTGGCTAACTTGTACCCCTTGTCGAACCGCAATGTGCCGCGGCAGAACTATGTATCGTCGCCCATCCTGAACGACCGGAACGATCAGTTCGACGCACGCCTCGATTATCAGCTCACTGAACGCGACGACCTCGCCATTCGTTACAGCTTTGCCAACCGCTCCTACTTCGAACCGTTCGGCGCGGGCAACGCGACAGCGATCCCCGGCTTTGGCAACGACGTGCCGCGCCGGGCGCAGAACTTCATGGCGGCCGAAACGCACGCCTTCTCGCCCACGCTGCTGAACGAATTTCGCTTTGCGTTCACGCGGGTCGCCAACGAAGTGCTGGTACAGAACCGCGCGGGCAACATCAACAATGCTACGTTCGGACTGCCCGCGCCCGCCAACGCCCGCGATGCCGGACTGACGTCCATCTCCGTGCCTGGCTACTCCTCGCTGGGCGATGAATCGAACAATCCGCAATTCGGCCGCACCAGCACAGTGCAACTACTCGACACGGCCACGTGGGTGCGCGGACGGCATCTCACCAAGTTCGGCTTTGACGTGCGGCGTCTGAAGCAAAATGCATTCCGCGACGTGCAGTCACGCGGGTTCCTCACTTTCGTCGGCTTCACCGGCAATGCCCTGGCGGAGATGCTGCAGGGCATCGTCTCTGCCGCGGGCCGCGCTATGCTCGATAATCCGCAAGCCCTCGGCACCACCAGCACCAATCTATTCATGAACGACTCCTGGCGCCTGTCGCCGCGCGTCACGCTCAGCCTCGGTTTGCGCTACGAATACAACTCGCCGGCCGTTGACGCGACCGACCGCGCGAATCTGTATGACCCGGCGCAGGGTAGACTCGTCCCCGTGGGCAAAGATGGTTTTCCGCGCGCCGGCTACACGGCGGACCGCAACAACCTCGCGCCTCGCGCCGGTCTCGCCGTGCAACTGGCCAGCAAAACACTGCTGCGGGTGGGCTACGGCATCTACTACGATCAGTCGCCGCTCGCTCCGGGCGAGGGCCTATACTTCAGCGCGCCGTACTTTGACTTCCGCTTATTCTTCTTCTCTGCGCAGTCGCCACTACTGCTGCACAATCCATTTCCCGCGAACGCCGCCGCGCCGTTCCCGCCGAGCGCCACCGCGGTTCAGCGTGACTTCCGCACTGGGTACATGCAGCACTGGAACTTCAACATCCAGCAACAGCTCGGCAGTTCGAGCGTGTTTGAAGCGGGCTACGTCGGCTCCCGCGGCACGGCGCTGCTTTCGGCCCGCGACCGCAATCAACCGGGCCCGAGCGCCGCGCAATTCAATCTGCGCCCCAATCCGCGGTTCGGCGATATCAACATCATCGAGTCGCGCGCGAACTCGAATTATCACGCGCTGCAGGCGCGCTTCCAGCAGCGCTTCGCGCATGGGCTGTCTGCACTGGCCAGCTACTCATGGTCGAAGTCGATTGACGATGCGTCCGGATTTTTCTCCAGCACCGGCGACCCGAACTTCCCGCAGGACTCGCGTTTTGTCAACCTCGAACGCGCCCGTTCGAACTTCGACGTTCGTCAGCGCCTGAACCTCAGCTACGCCTACGATCTGCCGGTCGCCAAGGGCAACCGGCTGCTGGGCGGCTGGCAGACCTTCGGCATCTGGACATTCCAGACCGGGCGGCCCTTCACCGTGGCGTTGCATCCGGACAACGACAACAGCGGCACAGGCCGCTCATCGCTTGGCTTCGGCAACAATGACCGTCCACACTACCTGCGCAACGCCCGGCTCGATAACCCGACGCCGGAGCGTTGGTTTGACACGTCCGCGTTTGCCGTCCCCGCGCGCGGCACCTTCGGCAACGCCGGCCGCAATGTTCTGGACGGCCCGGGCCTGGGCCAGGTGAACGCTTCGCTGGTGAAGAACTTCGGCCTCGGCGAAGCGCGCAGCCTGCAATTCCGCGCCGAGGTCTTCAACCTCACCAACCGCGTAAATTTCGATCTGCCGGATCTCACCGTCGAGTCGCCGAGCTTCGGCCGCATTGCCAGCGCGCAGAATCCGCGCCGTGTGCAATTGGGATTGAAGTTTTTGTTTTAGACTCGCGCCGCGCGAATCTCTGCGGTGCCAAGAATACGAGCAGCCTGTTCGCTGGGTGGCTGCTCCACGGCCCGCACCAGCGCGCTTGTCATCTCGCCAATCGTCACAAGTCCCAATCGCTCGGCGTCCTGACGATACCGCGCCGATCGCGCCGCCAGCGCGTAAAGCGGCCGCAGTGCATAGGGCCACCAGTGGCCCGGCCCCAGCACATACCAGGGCCGCAGTATCGTGCGCCGGAGAATACCCGCACGCTCCAGATACGCCTCGGCCTCCTGCCGAACCGCGACATAGGCCCGCATGATCGGCGCCGTTTGCGCAACGCTCACATAGATGAAGTGCCGCACGCCGGAGTCGGGCGCGGCCGCCGCATCGGCCGAGGCCATCAGCGACGGCAGGTCCACGGCGCGAAACTCGCGTTCTTTCCACGGCGCGGGCTTGGGCGTCCCGGTCAAGTGGATGAACGTGTCATAACCGCGCAGCACACCGCCAAACGAAGACGCGCGCAACGCGTAGCCCGTCACCACGTGGCATCCCGCCGGGAGCCGCGCCTCTGCTCCGGGACGCGCCAGAGACGCCACAGAGTGCCCGCGTGACAACAACACAGGAATCAGGTGGCGGCCGAGGTAGCCCGTACCGCCGCTCAGAAACACGCTGGCCATAAAGAGGATACGGGAGCGCGACCGATTCGGATGTGCGCGACGGCTTCAGAACGGTAGCCAACCGGCGCGCCAAGCTAGATACAATCCCACGGCGGCGAAGGCGCCTAATGCCTTGTACTCTTCGTTGCGCACATACAACGCACCGCTGAATTGAGCGGGAGAATCGATGGGCGGCTTGCGCGGCAGCAGCAGCGGCACGCGGTCCACATACCATGCTGCATCGGGGAAGATCCGCAGCAGGTGTTGCTCTTCCAGTTCCATCACGGGCATGTAGATGAGGAGGAAGACCACGCCGAATACTAGCGGCAACCACCACACGCCGGAGGCCACGGCAAAACCCACGGCGGCCACCAGCGAACCGAGGTACAGAGGATTGCGGACGAAAGAGAATGGCCCGCCCGTGGCCAGCGTTCGATCCTTCGCCAAGTGCCCGGCGGCCCAGGCGCGAATGCCCAATCCCACAGCCGCGAGCGGCAGCCCGGCTCCGATGGACCAGGAACCAGGCTGCGCCAGCAGAGCAAACAACGCGATCAGCGCAAAACCAAATGGCACCCGCAGCCGCTGCACCGTGCTGGCGTAGTGCTGCGGAAACCAGTATTGGCGGGCCACGTCAGGTATGCCGCGGCTAATCTTCCACCGTGACCGGATTGCGGAGCTCGCCCAAGCCCTGCACCTTGACCACGACCGTATCGCCCTTCTTCAAATACACTGGCGGCTTGCGCGCAAAGCCAACGCCCGCAGGCGTACCCGTGGAGATGATATCGCCCGGCTCCAGCGTGAACACACTCGACAGGTGCGCGATCAACTGCGGGATGCGGAAGATCAACTCCCTTGTGTTGGACTGCTGCAGCACCTGTCCGTTCAGCGTGAGGCTGATCTCGAGGTTGTGCGGATCGGCGATTTCGTCGACGGTGGCAATGAACGGGCCGATCGGGCAGAACGTGTCGAAAGTCTTGCCGATGACCCACTGCGAGGTGGCGAGTTGGAAATCGCGCGCGCTGACGTCGTGCAGATTCGTGTAGCCAAACACGTGCTCCGGCCAATTATCAGCAAGAATGTGCCGGCCGCCTTTGCCGATCACGACCGCAAACTCGGCTTCGTAGTCCGGCTGCGTGGAGGCCTTCGGCAACACGATCGTGTCGCCCTGCCCGATCACCGACGTCGCGAACTTGCAGAAGATCGTCGGCGTCGTCGGAATCGCCATATTCGACTCAATCGCGTGGTCGCGGTAGTTCAACCCCACGCAGATGATCTTCGGCGGGCGCGGAATCGGAGACAGCAGCTTCACGCTGTTCGCCGCGATACGCGGCGTGTCAGCCGCGGCCACCCTGGCGAGAGCTGCCGCGCCGCCCGCAATGATGGACACGACGCAGGAAAAACCCGCGCCGGCCAGCGTCTTGATTTGATCGCCTTCGAGGACACCCGGTTCAGGAAGTCCGCCGGGCCGGACAAACGTAACAAGCTTCATAGGAGTTTGGTGACTCCTTATTGTATCATCTGCGTTTGGGAGATCCTCACGCGGAATATCAGCAGCTGCACGCCCGAGCATTGGCCCGTACAGTGGCTTTGGCTGCACAATCGGACCGTTTCAGCACGTGGCGGGGCCTCGTCGGCATTGCGTTGATCGCAGCCGCATGGGGCGCGTGGCGCGCTTGGTGGCAGGTGGGCGTCATCATGGCTCCGGTAGCAGCCTTCGCGGCGCTGGCCATATTGCATGAACGGCTGGCCCGGCGGCAAAGCGAAGCGCAACGCGTGGCGTCGTACTATGAGCGTGGCCTTGAGCGGCTTGAAGGACGCTGGCAGGGGCACGGCGTTTCGTCCGGCGCGGCATTTCGCGACAACGATCATGTGTATGCCGAAGACCTCGACCTGTTCGGCCCCGGGTCGCTATTCGAACTGATCTCCCTCGCCCGCACCTTGCCCGGCGAGGCGCGCCTGGCGCAATGGCTCAAGGAGCCGACTGCGCGTGAAGAAGCCGTGGCGCGGCAGGCGGCGGTGGCCGATCTGCGCGCGCGGGTGGACTTGCGCGAAGACTTGGCGATGGCCGGCGACGAGGCTCGCGCCGAGTTGCACGCCGAAGCCTTGCGCAAATGGGGCGAAGCCGCGCACGCGCCGTTTCCGCCAGCATCCGCCGTGCTCCTGCCGCTGGTGGTGGCGATCAACATCGCCGCGTTTGTGGCGTGGGCCGCGGGCGTCGCGCCGTCGGCCATTTTGCTCACCGGCGTACTGCTGGCGGGCATCGTTACCGCGCTGTGCCGTGTGGCCATCGCGCAAGTCATCGGAGACGTAAGTGCGCGCCCGCGCGACCTGGCGTTGCTCGCTGCCATCATGCACCGCCTCGAACGCGAGTTGTTCTCGGCGCCGAAGCTCGTGGAACTGCGTGGACTGTTTACCGGCGCCGAGCGCGAAATCGCGCGGCTCCAGCAGCTCGTCGAATGGCACGACATGGGCCGCAACCACATGTTGGCGATTCCGACGTTCTACCTCGCGTGGAGTCCGCTGCTGTGCCGGCAAATCGAGTTGTGGCGGCGGCGCAACGGCGCCGCGCTCAGCCGCTGGGTGGACGCGGTGGCGGAGCTCGAAGCCCTCTCGTCGCTCTCCGGTTTTGCCTACGAGCATCCCGCGGCGGTGTTCCCGGAGTTGCTTGCCGGCGGCAACCGGTTCGAAGCCGAAGGCTTGGCGCATCCGCTGATCAACGAAGCAAAGGCCGTCGCCAATGACGTAAGCCTCGGCGGCGAACTGCGGATGCTGCTGATCAGCGGCTCCAACATGTCGGGTAAGAGCACGCTGCTGCGATCGGTGGGGCTCAACACGGTGCTGGCGTGGGCGGGCGGTCCGGTGCGCGCCAAGAAACTCGCGGTGTCGCCCCTGGCGCTAGGGGCATCCGTACGCGCCACCGATTCGCTACTCGAAGGCCGCAGCCGTTTCTTCGCTGAGATCCTGCGGCTCAAGCAGATTCGGAAGCTCACGTCCGGCGCGCGCCCCGTCCTGTTCCTGCTGGACGAACTACTGAGCGGCACCAATTCGCACGACCGTGCAGTGGGCGCGGATAATTACCTCAACGGCCTCGTGGAGCACGGCGCAGTTGGCCTCGCCACCACGCACGATCTCGCGCTAACGCAGGTGGCCGACCGCATGGGCGAGCACGCGAAGAACCTGCATCTGGCCGATACGATCCGCGATGGCGATGTGCTGTTCGACTACCGCCTCCGTCCCGGCGTGGTGCAACGCGGCAACGCGCTCGCCCTGATGCGCGCCGTCGGGCTCGACGTGAAAGAGCCGCCGCGGTGAACGAGGGTGAAGCGGCTGGTTACGCCATCGCGCCGGATTGTCTGAAACAGGACGAGTGCTCCGCGTTGCTCACCGCACTGGCTCTGCTTCCCCGGACGAGGGCTGGTGTGCGTCACCTGCTGACCGCTTCACCGGCCATCGCAGCCGTGGCGTCCGACGCGCGTCTGCTGCGGCTCGCCTCGCACTGGCTCGGCGTGCCGCGCCCCATCCCTTTCCGAGCGACGCTGTTTGAGAAAACCGGCCAGACGAACTGGCTCATCCACTGGCACCAGGACACCGCGCTGCCGCTCACCGCGCGAAATGCATCACCGGAGTGGGGGCCGTGGTCGGAGAAAGCAGGCGTTCTCTAGGCACACGCCCCGTCCTGGGCGCTCGAACGCGTAGTCGCATTACGCCTGCACTTGGACGCGTTCACGGCAGACAACGGCCCGCTCCGCGTGTTGCCAGGCACGCACCGGGAAGACGTGCTCACCGATGCGCAGGTGGCCGAGCGCGCCGCGCGCACCGGCGCGGTCGCCTGCCTGTGCCCGCGCGGAGGCGTCATCGCCATGCGGCCGCTGCTGATTCACGCCTCGTCCAAGAGCGCGGCAGAAGAGCGCCGCGTGGTCCACATCGAGTATGCCTCCGGTCTCAACCTCGGGTCGAAATTGCAACTGGCCGTTGTGTAGCGAGACCTCTTAATGGTTCTCTGGCGCGTTCCGTTCAAACTATCGCGGAGTCGCGGCGGCTCGTACGCACCTTGCCGCAAACGCCCGCTTCTTCTCGCCGTCCGCGTGGCGATTCACCGCGCCCATCCCGCGGCCCAGATTGTAGAACCAGGCGTGGGATGCATCGCTCTCCGTAGCCGTCCAGTAGAAGCCGTGCGCCTCACCGCACGCGTTTTCGCCTTCAGGCGTACGTCCGCCACTCAGCAACGCATCAAACCCCGAGGCCCCGCCCGGACGCAATGCCTTAAACGCCGCTTGGCTGCGTGTCTTGTCTTCTTCAAGTAGCGCACCATAGGCCCGCGTCTCATTCATAGAGGCGCCCAACTTCGCGCAATTCGCGGCGGCATTTTCCTCGCAGGAGGAGGGCTCCACCACCACATCTACATTGCGCGTGGTCCACTCCTTACCGTCAGCCATACGGCGCCGCTACTCAGGGGATGCCGCCAGCAGCAGTAGCAAGCCAACCGCCGCGCGCACTAAGAAAACAGCTCCGCGATGGGCTGCCCGCGATCAGTGATCGGCACCGGCCGCTCGCCCGCGTACAGATTCTTGTGCGGGTCGATGCCCAGCGCGCAGTGAATCGTCGCGTGGAAATCCGCGATGGTCACCGGACGCTCCACCACCTTCTTCGCCAACTCATCGGTCCGCCCAATCACCTGCCCCGTCTTCAACCCGCCGCCCGCCAACACCATGCTGAAGCCGTCGGATTGATGCCCGCGTCCGCCGCCCGCATCGAACTCCGGCGGCCGGCCGAACTCGGTAGCCACCACCACCAGCGTCGTATCGAGCATCTTGTTCTTTTCAAGATCCGTCACCAGCGTTGAAAACGCCTTATCCAGTTCTTCAATCAATAGATGCTGCTTCAACTGCCCTTCGTTGTGCGTATCCCAACCGCTACCGTTCAGGAAGTTGAGGTTGTGCGAAACCTCCACAAACCGCACGCCGCTTTGCGCCAGCCGCCGCGCCAGCAAGCAGCGCTGGCCGAACTCGCCGCCGTAGGACTCGCGCAACGCCGCGTTTTCGCGCTGCAGATCGAACACGTTCAAAAACTTCGGTCCCGCCATCTTGTAGGCGGATCTGGTAATCGCATCCTGCTGCTGCACCGTCTGGTCCGCCGCGTTGCGCTTCAGGTATCCTTCGCGCAACTGCCCCAGCAGCGTCTCGCGCCGGTCCTCACGATTCAGATCCACATCCGGCGGGCGCACCAGTCCGTTCGGGCCGGTCTCCACCTGCGTCAAATAAACATTGCCGTACTTCGCGCCCAGGAAGCCCGGATCGCGAATGATGCTCGGATAGCCCATCACCACGTAGGCCGGCACTTCTTCGGTCCGAGCGCCCAACTGGTTCGCCACAATCGAACCGATCGCCGGATACAGAATCGTGCCGCTCGGCTTGCGCCCGGTGTGCACCAGATTCGCCGCTGCCGCATGTTCATTCGAGATATCGTGCGTGATGGACCGCACGATGGCCGCGCGATCCATCAGCGGCGCCGAGCGATGCAGATGTTTGCAGACTTGCTCGTTGCGAATCGCCGTCGGAATCGCCTTGTAGTAAGAGCCCGGCTTCTTCTTACCGTCACCCACCAGCTTCGGGTCAAACGTGTCCATCTGCGCGGCGCCACCGCCGAGCCACATGAAGATACATGCCTCGGCTTTGCCCTTCGGCACATGCGTCGCGGTGGCGGCCATGACCGCTGTCGTTGATGCCAGGAATGCGCGTCGATCCATGTTCTTCACTCCTACGGCATCAACACGAATTCCGGGCTGTTCAGCATCGCCCACAGTGAGTCTTCAAATCGCTCGCGAAACTCTTTGGTCAACCGCTTGGTGGGCTCAGCACCCATGCGCATCCTGCGTTCCTCTTCCATGCGGATCAGCGTCGCTTCGGCGCTCAAGTGATTGGACCACGAAACGCGGTTGTCGCTCTTCAGCGCCGCGTAGCTGGACCCGGCGCCCGCCACTTTGCGCGAAGCATACACCGGATTGAGCAGCGCCGTCATCGCACGCGTTTCTTCCGCCGTCGCCGGACGCGACAACACGCGCAGAAATGACTCGTTCACCAGACGCTCAACGGGTTGATCCTTCAGCGCCAGTTCAGTGAACGCGCCGTCATCGCTCAACCGCACGATGCGCGTGCCGAGCACACCGTTGGCAAGAATCAGCGCCTGCATCGGAGACGATGCGTCGTCGCGCGTAGTGGCCGCGCTTTGCCGCGACTGCCGCCAACCGTACGCCGTCATCATATCCACCAAAGCCTGCGCAATCGGCAGCGCCAGCGCCGGCCGGTCACGCTCGTTCGAGAGCGCCGTCAATTGCCAGGCCCGCGCGGGTTTGCCCATGTTCAGGAATTGGGCCGGCGCGCGGTCACCCGCCGGATTCAGATTCAACTCTTCGCACTCGAAGCGCTTGCCCACGGCGCGATGTAGCGAATCCACCAACTGCTCGGCACTCATCTTGCGGCGCAGCGGACCGGCGAACAAGCGATTCTTCGACGGCATCTGCGTATCGGCCAGGAGTTCAATCGGCCGCCGCTGATAAGCGTGCGACGAGAAGAGCAATCTCGCCAAGTGCTTCAGGTCGTACCCGCTCAGCACAAACTCGCGCGCCAAATATTGGAGCAACTCCGGGTGTGACGGTTTGCTGCGCGCCCAATCGTCGGCTGGCTCCACAAAGCCCACGCCCATGTAGCGTTTCCACACGCGGTTCACCACCACTTGCGCAAACCGCTCATTGCGCGGCGAGACAAACAACGAGGCGAGCGACCGGCGCGACTCCACTTTGCCTTCCACCGGCAACGCACCCGATTGTTCGTGCTGCACCAGCGATTCAAAGGCCCAGCCCGGTGCGATCGGCTCGCCGGCCTTGAGCGAAATCTGCACGGCAGGGCGGCGCGCGCCCTCCACCAGCGGCACCGTGCTGGTGACAGGCAACTTCATGTCTTTGCCTTGCAGCATCGCGGCCATCGAGAACAGGTCTTTCTGCTTGTACGGATGGAACGGCGCATCGTGACAGCGGGCGCAATTCAGCTTCACGCCGAGAAACGCCTGGCCCAGCACGTCCGCCTTGGCGGCCATCGGCGCGTCGTTTAACGTGGCCTGCGCAAATGCCGCAGGCGCACCTTGATGCGGGCTGCCTTCCATCTGAATCAACTCCGCCACGAAACGGTCAAAGGGCACGCCATCGGTGAGTGATTGGTGAATCCAGTAACGGAACGGGCCGGTGTTGTTGAGGTCCGGCTTCAGGATCCCGGGATTCTCGGCGAGTACATCCTGCCAGTACGCCACCCAGTTGTCAGCCCACTCCGGTTGAGCGAGCAGCCGCTCAATCGCCTGCTGGCGGCGCGTGGCGGCGGGCGCGGCGAGAAACGCGCGTACTTCGCCGGAGGTGGGAATCAGTCCTACCGTGTCGAGCGAAAGCCGGCGCAGGAATTCAAGGTCCGCGGCGCGCGGCTGCTGTTTGGCGCCTTCGGTGTGCAGACGCGCATTCAGGAAATGATCGACGTTGTTCGCCGCGGCCATCCCAGTAGTAGCCGCGGGCACCGCCACCGGACGATCGCGATAGAACGCGCGGGCTTCTTCATGACGAGCGCGCCACTTGGCCGCGAGTTCCCGCGATGCCTCCACGCGGCGCTCACGATCGGCCGCGGAATGCCGCGTTCCCTGCGCTGCGGCGTGCACTTCCCACTAAGCATCCGTCAAGTGCGGCGCGCCGTCCGGGCCGAGAAGCCGCTCGATCTCACCCGCCTTGCCGAACGACACCGCGAGTTCTCCCGGCGTAGGCATCAGCCCCTTGCCGCCGATCACCGCAATCAGTTCGAACTTGTGCGCGCGCCCGTCGCCACGCAAGGAAACGAATTTGTCCTGGTGGGGATGCGCGGGCGGACGATGGCCGCTCTCGTCGATTACAGGTGGCGCGGGCACCGGATCGTCGCCCGACGTGTTGGGCTTCTGCTTCTCTGTCTTGGCCACTTCCACGCCGTCAATCAACAATCGCGCGGCGCCACGGGCACGCAAGCGGAAGCGGAACTCCTGTCCCGGCGCGAGCGCGCGCTCATAGGTGGCGCGCAGTACAAAGGGGATCGAGCGGTCGAGCGCGAAGGCCTGCGATGAATACTTCTTGGGTAGCCGCACGAAGCCGAAAGCCGGCTCGGTGTAGCGTTCCATCGGCTCGCCCGCGGGCGTGAGCTCGGAACCCGCCGGCAAATTCTCAAAGAGTTCCACGCGCACCGGAGCTTTTTCGAGCATCCCGGCGGCATGAGACACAGCAGTCGTAGCGATCAACAACAACGCAGCTTGGCGCATGATGAGGTGCACTATTTTTATCGCATTCCTACACCCCACGCAAATGCGTGAGTCCCGCCCCGTTTCGGCCAACCCCGCCCAAACACCATCAAGGGCGGCCCCAAGTGTTGTGCGGTAACAACTCGATCATGGCCAGCCGTGCAGTTTAAACGAAACCACATTCGACCCCGACGCGATGGCCACATACTGCTGGCCCCTCACCGCAAACGTGATGGGCTGCGCCGAGATCTGCTCGCCGGTATTGAAATACCACATCACCTTGCCCGACTTCGCCTCAAGCGCCGACAGGAACCCCTGATCGTCGCCCGCAAAGATCAGTCCGCCCGCCGTGGATAAAACGCCCGCACCGTAGCGCCGCGAGTTCACCTGCTGGTGTTCCCACATCAGCTTGCCCGTCGTCAGGTCGAGCGCGCGAACGTACATCTGCCACGGCTCTTCGGGGCTCTCAATGTAACCCGTGCCCATGAACGCGAAGCCGCCGGGACGGAACGTATCGCCCGACTTTGTGTTGATGCCGCAGCCCTCCTGCGCCACAAAGTAGAACCAGCCTGTGTCTGGATTGAACGCGGGCGACATCCAGTTCGTAGCGCCTGACGTGGCCGGGCACGTCTTGGTGCCCTGGAACGACGGCACCACGCCCGGCACGCGAATCGGACGGCCTTCTTTGGTGAGGCCGCTGGCCCAGTTGAGGTTCTTGATGAACGGCGTGCCCTGCAGGAACTCGCCGGTCACACGGTCCAGCACATAGTAAAAGCCGTTGCGATTGGCCTGCACCAGCAGCTTGCGCATCTTGCCGTCGATCGGCGCATCGGCCAGCACCGGAATCTCCACGGCGTCCCAATCATGCACGTCATGCGGCGTGAACTGGAAATACCATTTCAACTTGCCCGTATCGGCGTCGAGGGCCACCATGCTTTCGGTGTAGAGATTGTCGCCCTTGCGGACGTCGCCATCGAAATCCGGCGCGGGATTCCCGATGCCCTGATAGATGAGGTTCAACTCGGGATCGTACGAACCGCTCAGCCACGTGTTGCCGCCGCCGGTCTTCCACGAGTCGCCGGCCCAGGTGTCGTTGCCGAACTCGCCGGGCTTGGGAATCGAATTCCAGCGCCACAGCCGTTCGCCGGTTTCGGCGTCGTAAGCGTCCAGGAATCCGTTCAGCCCGTGGTCGCCGGGTGCGATGCCCTGAATCACTTTGCCCTTGATCACCAGCGGCGCACCGGGAGACCAGTAGCCATCGCTCGCTTCGGCAATCTTCGTCGACCACAACTCGCTGCCCGTGCGCGCGTCGAGCGCGATCAGATGGGCATCCGGAGTGCCGAAGTAGACCTTGTTCCCATACACCGCCACGCCGCGGTTCGGGCCTTTTTGCAAGGCGGGCTGACGTTGGTACTCCCAGATCTGCCGTCCCGTGCGCGCATCGAGCGCATAGACGAAGTTGGGGTAGGTGACGTACATCACACCATCCACAACAATGGGCACGCACTCAAGGCGCCGCGAGTTGGGCACGTGGTACATCCACGCCGGCACGAGATCCTTAACCGTCGCCGTGTTGACGTCCTTCAGCAAGCTATGGCGCTGCGAGTGATACTGGCCGCTGTAGTGGAGCCAGTCGGCTGGGTTCGGATTTTTCAGGTGCTCGTAGCTCACCTGGGCGTGCGCCGCCACGGTGCAAAAAAGCAGGAGCCGCTTCACCAGAACCTCCGCGCCTGGCGCGCGAGAAACGCCACCACATCCTGGAATTCATCTTTGGACAAACGCTCGGCCGCGTCGACTGGCATGAGCGAACGCGTGCCGTGTTTGAGACCCGCAATCTCGCCGCGGGTGATGAGATGCAACTTTTCATCGCGGCCCAACACCTGTAGCGAGTAGTTGTTTTCGTTCTTCGCCACGCCCTCGATGCGCGCGCCGGATTTCAGCAACACCTCGACGGGCGCATAACCGCGCGGAGGCACGGGCTGCGCCACGGTGAGCGCGAGCTTGAGATCTTCCAGCTTTCGCTCGGCCGCGATGTTGGTGAGATCGGGTCCGAGAATGCCGCCGCGGCCGCGAATCATGTGGCACGAGGCGCACTGGCCTTTGCCATGGAATACGGACTCGCCGCGGGCCACATCGCCAGGCACTTCCACGTCCGCAGCCGTCGCGCGCAGACTGTAGATGAAGGCGATGATCTTGTTGATGTCCGCGTCCGGCATCGGCGAGCCGGGCATGTTGGTGCCGCGAATGCCGTTCTTGATGGCATCAAACAAGTCGCCCGCCGTGGACCGCAGATAGCGCCGCTGCGCGCCGAGCGCCGGAGCCCGATCGCCATTAGCGCCATCGAGCCCATGACACATCGTGCAGAAACGGTTGTAGATTTCGCGGCCGGCACGCGCGGCGTCCGGATCGGGGCGAACCCGTGCGCGCCCGCCGCCACCGCCCGCCCCCGTAAACACCACCGCCCCGAACGCCGCGGGCGTGTGAAAGCTCTTCGCAGGCGGCAAAATCGGCGACCAACTGCTTGCCTGCGCATTCGTCTTCCCGCCGAGCCGCTGCAGGTTCAAGCGCCACTCATCACCTTCACGCGGAGGCGTGTGTGCGGCATCGTGCGAGAAGTTGCGCAGTGGAATCGCGGCCTCCACAATCCAATCGCGATCGCCGGGCGACTCGTCTTTCTTGTCCTGACCGTGGAAGGTCGCGCGGTAAACCATTCCTTCCGGTTCCCATGTCGCCCCGCCCGTGTACCAGTAACTGCGGTTGCGATTGAGCATCGTGCCGATGGCGTTGATCTCGAACGTGTAGTAGTTGGTCACCTTCGCCGGGTTGGGCGCGATGAAGATCTCCACGCAATCGTCCTTGGACACCGGCCCGTGGCGCTTCAACTCATACGCGGAAATGTGGCGGTCGGCAGCGCGCCAGGAGACGTAGAGGTTATCGTCATCCCACAGGAGCTTCGCCTCGGTCTGCTCCTTGTCGCCGGAGACAAACCAGTTGAAATGAAAATCGCCCGCGGGCGCGGCGGCGCGCCAAGCCGGTTCGTCGAGTTTGCCATCGATGTTGATCTTCGACGTGGCGCGCTCGATCCGGTATTGCGCGGCGGCCACCGCGGCGAAAGAGAGAAGGAGTGCTGCACAGCGCATCGCATTCATCATATCCTTGTCTCGATATGAAGAAAGCACCCACCACCCCATCTTCCCGCCGCAAGCTGTTTGAAGCCGCTGCCCTCGGACTCGCCGCCTCATCAGCCGCACAAGCAGCACCCGGCGATTGGACGCCGAAGAAGGCCTCGGCGGGCGGACCGGTTCGCTCCGGTCATCTGCTGTTTCTCAGCGGTATCGGCGGCTGGTATCCGGAGCGCCGCAAGGAAGCGGGCGATGCGAAGGTGCAGATGCGTAGCGTACTCGAGTCCATGAAAGCTGCGCTCAAAAAGGCCGGCTCGTCGATGGACAACGTACTGAAGGTCAGCGTGGCGCTGGTGGACCCGGAGAATAACTGGGAGCCGATGAATCAGGCTTACGAGGAGTTCTTCACGGGTAAAGTGAAGCCCGCGCGCAGCTACTGGGGCGCGACGGGTTTCCGCCGCAAGGGGCAACTGCTGCAGGTGGACTGCATCGCTTACGTGGACTGAGCCTACGACTTGACGCGCAGACCGAACTCACGGACCAGTTGGCCGGAAGCCGGGTCAAACAGCCTCACCCAATAGACGCCGCTCGACAAAGACTTCGTCACCGTTGCTGAGATGCGGTTCTCACGCACCGCGAGCAGCGACGGAGCGTTCCAGATGGAACTGCCGGCCGCATCGGCGATTTCCAGGCGATAGGCAGGCGCACCCAGCGCCGTGGTAACGAGGCTCAGGCCAAGGGAACGATGCACGGGCACTTCCGCAACCACGGCGCTGCCACTGCCACGCAACGCGGCCAGTGAAGCGTACGCATCGGTGGACGGGCCGGTCTTAAGCGGTGTGGCGCCGAACAGGATGACGGCGAGGGCCGCCGCAGTAGCGGCCCACGCCAGAGTGGAAGGGTGAAGCTGATGCCACCAGTTGCCTCCGGAGGCTTCCCGGCCGGATTGGGTGGCCGATTCGCGCCGAGGGGCGCGGGTATGGACAGCCGTCCGGAAGGCACGGACAAAATTGTCGGTGCACTCCAAACGGCTTTGGCAAACAGGACAAATTAATAAGTGCTCTTCAAAACCCGCTGCGGATTCCGGGTCAAGCCGGCCCATCGCATAGGCTTCGATCACGTCTTCGTCGAAATGAATAGTCAACGGCATACCGATTTTATGTCTCCCTGGCCCGTTTGTTCCGCGAGGTTCCGCGGGTAGTCAACCAAAGATTCCCTCTACTGTAGTAGTGTCGGCACGCCGGCAATATTCTCACTCAAAGTTCAAAAAAATGATCGTAAGCCTGCTTACTTAAGCGATGGAGCGAAACTTCTGTTGGCCTTGGAACTTGCTGAAGGCACGGCGGGCGAGGGCGCGGCGGCCCAATTCGCCGAACCGGAATTTGGCTCGCGACTTCAGCAGCCGGAACTGGTTGGGAGACAGGTTCATCTCCGCACAGATCTGCTCGGCCGTATACTCGCGGATGTAGAAGCGCACCAGCAGTTCGCGGTCGCGCTCGTCGATCTGGTCGAGCAGTTCTTTCATGATGGCCACTTCTTCAGCGGAGATGACCCGCTCTTCAAGCGATTGGCTTTCATCGACGATGCTATCGGCGCCGAAGCCGGTATCGATGTCGACGCAGTCGCGGCGTTCATGCACGACGCCGCCGATATGATTAGCCACTTGCCCGCACGCGACGGTGCCCACAAACGCGGCGAGGCGGCCGGGTTCGCGCAGTTCGTTGCGGCGGATGGCGCCGAGAACGATGACAAACGTGTCATGCACCTTGTCTTCCAGTTCCTGGGCTCCGAGGTGACGACACAAAAACAGCCTTACACCGCTATAGAAGTAACGGTATAGCTCTTCTACCGAATCGCGCTCTCCATTGCAGATGCGCAGGGCCAAGTTCTCCCATTCCTGCTCGCTGGGAAGGTGACGGGGCGCGTGCGCGCCTGGGGACATATCAAGGTCTTGGTCTTGAACTACGGGATCGTGCATCTCCGCGGCGCTGGGTTCGCGCCAGAATTGAGCCGATTGCACCGGGATCGGTGCCAAGGCCATCGGGTCTAACCTGACTTTCGCAGTTGGCGGGGTTGGCAGGAGGTAAGTCATTCAGAATCAGCAGACGGGTTTTCAAAGGTCTCCACCACAAAAGCTGGAGCTGGGCGA
>VFZP01000038.1 GCA_016871115.1 Acidobacteriota bacterium | reverse complement strand
CCGTTATCGCGATCCCATCATCGACAGTTCGATGCTGACGGTGGCGGTGTCGCAGTCGGGCGAAACGGCCGACACGCTCGCGGCGCAGCGCGAAGCCAAGCGGAAGGGCTCAAAGACGCTGGCCATCTGCAATGTCGTGGGCTCGATGATCACGCGTGAAGCCGTAGGTGCGTTGCTGACGCATGCAGGGCCGGAAATCGGCGTGGCGTCCACCAAGGCGTTCACCGGCCAGTTGACAGCGCTGTTCCTGCTGGCGGCCTACATCGGGCAGTCTCGCCGGGGCGGTGTGGATCCGGAACTGGCGGCGCTGGGGCAGGAACTGCTGCGTGTGCCGCACAAGATGGAAACGGTGCTGGCCAACAATGCGCAGTTTGAAGAACTGGCCAAGCTGTACTTCAAGGCGTCGGACTTCCTGTTCCTCGGCCGCGGCCTGCACTACCCGATCGCGCTCGAGGGCGCGTTGAAGCTGAAGGAAATTTCCTACATCCACGCCGAAGGCTACCCCGCCGGCGAGATGAAGCACGGGCCGAACGCGCTGATTGACGAAACGCTTCCGGTGGTGGTGATCGCCACGCGCGATTCGTCGAGCGAAGAGAGCCGCGTCCGCTATGAGAAGACGCTTTCGAACATCCAGGAAGTGAACGCGCGCGGCGGCATTGTGATTGCCATCGCCTGCGAACAGGATGTGGAGGAAGTGAAGAAGGTGGCCAAGTACGTGATCGTCTTGCCGGACACCAACGAACTGTTGTTGCCGCTGCTTGAAATCATTCCGCTCCAACTGCTGGCGTATCACATCGCCGTGCGGCGCGGGTGCGACGTGGATCAGCCGCGGAACCTCGCCAAGAGCGTCACGGTGGAGTAGCTTTCTGCGGCAGTTTGCGCACCGGTTGACGGTATCGAAGCGCGGTAAAGGTTTCTATGAAATCACGGACGAGGCTGCCCGCTGGGTGGCCTCGTGCGCACCGCGCGGGGCGGGCCTGTTGACGGTGTTTATCGAACACACGTCGGCGTCGTTGCTGATTGAGGAAAACGCCGATCCGGACGTGGTGTTTGACCTGGAGCGCTTCCTCTCGCGCATTGCGCCCGAGAATTCACGCCTGTATCGCCACACCGTGGAAGGGCCGGACGACATGCCGGCACACATTCGCGCGGCGCTCACCGCCACGAGTTTGGGGATTCCGCTCGTGGACGGCGCGTTGGCGCTGGGGACGTGGCCGGGGATTTATGTTGTGGAGCACCGCACGTCGCCACACCGTCGGCGCGTGAGTTTGCACCTGCTCACGGGCTAACGGCAATTTTCGTGGCCGACGATAGATTCTCCTGGGCACCTGGGGAACGGACCTTTTCGACGACGACACCGCGCGCGACATTCGCGACGAGTACCGCGAGCAAATCGAAGACGGCGTGGCCGACGTCGAAGCGATGCGCTCGACGCTGGCGAGTTTCGACAGCTACTTCGACGATCCCACCGACCCTGAGACTCCTGGACCCTGGCATTCGCTCGCCTGCCCTGTCCGCCATCTACAGCGGTGCGGATCTGACCCAGTGGGAACGCGACAATCCCAAGTTGCCTCCCAACCGGCGAGCCGCGCTCGAAAAAGTGCGGGCGCAACTCACCGGACCTCTACTCGCCCGCAAGCGCCTGCGTCCGCCTCGCCGAGAACTGTGCGGCCTCATGGTGGGAGACGGGCTGGCGCTGCCCGTTGCGTCCGGTCTGGCACTGCTGCGCGTCGTGCGTGTCGTATCGGACCGGCTCGGCGAAAGGCCGGTCCTCTGGGTAGCGTTCCTCGCTTTGGGGCATGGCAGCGCGACAAGACCGGTTGGGAACAGGCCGGTTTCCGGAAGATAGCCTCGTTTGCCTTGCGGGCCGGTGATGAGGAAGCGTATAGCAACAGTCACGTTGCTTGGTACGCCGTTGCCAGGCTGCTGAGAGGCGAAATGCGTTAGAGGCCGTCGCGCAGCAGGCGGCGTTTGGTAAAGGCTGACGCCACATGTGGAAGATACTGCGTTGGATTGCCATTGCCACGCTGATTGGTTGCACCATCGCGCAGGCGCTCCCGCTCTTTCCCCATACGAATCCCGCCGCGCCGCCCACGGCCGGACTGCACAATCAGATGGAATTGCCGGGTGAGATCGATGCGATCTTGCGGCGCTCCTGCTGGAACTGCCGTTCAAATGACACGATCTGGCCCTGGTACAGCAGAATTGCGCCGGCGAAGTGGCTGATTGTGCGTGATGTGGAAAAGGCGCGCGCGATCATGAACTTCAGTCTGTGGACGGAGCAGGCTGGCAAGAAACTCCAGCAAGCTGTGGGGATGCTGGCGGCGTCGTGTTCGGACGTGACGGTGGGCCTCATGCCGAAGCCCGAGTATCTGTTCATGCACAGCGAAGCGATGTTGTCGGAGGCGGACAAGCAGGGCTTCTGCGAGTGGACGCAGCGTGAAGGTAAACGCCTGCTGATTCTGAAACGCAAGGCGGCCGCGGCGGGCGGCGGCGATTAGGCTCGCGCTGCGGGTTGTTGCTGCGTGCAGCAATGGAGGGTACCGAGGCCGAGTACGAAGTCGCGGCAGTAGATCGGGATCACGCGGCGGCGGGGGAATAACTCGGCGATGGTGTTGAGGGCTTCGCGGTCCGCCGGGTCGTTGAATACCGGCACGAGCACGATGCCGTTGGCGATGTAGAAATTCGCGTAGCTGGCCGGCAGGCGCTGGCCGCCAAACATCACCGGGCGAGGCATGGGGAGCGTGGCGATGCGCAGCGGGCGGCCGCGCAGATCGGTCATGCGGCGGAGGCGGGCGAGATTCTCTTTGAGCGGCTCGTGGTTTTCATCGCCGCGGTCGGGTTCGACCACGATGACCACGGTGCGCGCGTGGGTGAAACGCGCGAGGTCATCCACGTGCCCGTGCGTATCGTCGCCTGCGATGCCGCGGTTGAGCCACAGCACTTTGCGAATGCCGAGATGACGCGCGAAGATTGCTTCGAGATCCTCACGCGCGAGGCCGGGATTGCGCGCCTGCATAGGGCTGAGCAGGCACTCTTCGGTGGTCAGCATGAGCCCGGCGCCGTTCACGTCGATGCTGCCGCCTTCGAGCACCACATGCTCCAGGTCCACCAGCGGCAATTTCAGTTTGCGAGCGGTGAAGGTGGGCACGGCGTTGTCGCAATGCCAGTCCGGGTACTTGGCCCAGCCGTTGAACTTCCAGTTGGTGACGGTGAGACGCTGGGCGGCGTCGCGCACGAAGATGGGCGCGAAGTCACGAGTCCAACTACGGTCGGTCGGGCAGACGTAGAAATCGACGGCCGCGAGATTGACGCCGGCGAGTTTGAACACGCGGCGCGCCTCGGCCTGCGAGGCTTTGTCGGGCACCAGCAGCCGCACTCGCTCCACCTCGGCGAGGTGCCGCGCGATTTCGCCGTACACCCAGCGAATGGGCGCGAACTTGCCCGGCCAGTCCGATTCTTCGTGCGGCCAGGCGAGCCACGTGGCCTCGTGCGTTTCCCACTCGGCGGGCATGAAGTAGTGACCGTGCAGCTTCGTGGTGGACATCAGTCAATCCACCGCCGGGTGATGTCCCCGTAGGCGTCGATCCGGCGGTCGCGAAAGAACGGCCAGTTGCGGCGCACGTATTGCGAGTGAGCGGGGTCGCATTCGCCGATGAGGATCTCTTCCTTGCTGGTGGACGCCTGCTTGAGGATCTCGCCTTGCGGGCCGCACAGGAACGACGAGCCCCAGAACTCTATGCCCGCGCCCGTGTCGGTCATTTCTTTTTCCAGACCCACGCGATTGGCCGCGGCGACGTAGATGCCGTTGGCGACGGCATGGCCGCGCTGCACGGTCATCCAGGCGTCGCGCTGCTTCGCGCCTTCCGATTTTTTCTCCTGCGGGTGCCAGCCGATGGCGGTGGGATAAAACAAAATGTCGGCTCCGCGTAGGGCGGTGAGACGGGCGCCCTCGGGGTACCACTGGTCCCAACAGATGAGCACGCCGACGTTGGCGTAGCGGGTTTGAAACGTCTTAAAACCGAGGTCGCTCGGGACGAAGTAGAACTTTTCGTAGTAGTGCGGGTCGTCGGGGATGTGCATCTTGCGGTAGACGCCGGCGAGCGAGCCGTCGGCATCGAACACGGCGGCGCTGTTGTGATTCACGCCAGGCGCGCGGCGCTCGAAGAACGGCGTCACGATGACTACTTGCAGCTCCTTGGCAAGCGCCGCCATCGGGTCGGTGGACGGCCCGGGGATCGGTTCGGCGAGGTCATGCCGCGTGTAGTCTTCTTCCTGGCAAAAATATTGCGCGTCGTAGAGTTCCTGCAGGCAGATGACCTGCGCGCCTTTTTTTGCGGCTTGGCGCACGCGCGCGGCGGCTTTTTCGCGATTGGCGGCGATATCGGTGGAGCAGCTCATCTGCACCAGACCCACACGAAACGCGGCGCGAGACGGGGTCATGGATTGCGTCGGCATAGTATCATTGTGCAACAGATGGTGCGCCGCTTCGCCGTTTTTTTAGCCTTCGTTTTTAGGCTCTCCGCCGCGGCGGTGCCGTCGCCGAAAGAGCATCTCGGTTATACGCCGGGCGAAGACTACAAACTAGCCGACTTCGCGGACGTGTCGGGCTACTTTCGCAAGCTCGCCGCCGCGAGCGATCGCATTCAACTGGAAGAGTTCGGGCGCAGTGCCAATGGCAAGCCCCTGCTGGTGGCCTACATTTCATCGGCGGAAAATCTCAGGCAGCTCGGCAAGTGGAAGCAGATCAGCCGCGACTTGGCGCTCGGGCGGGCGAGTGCGGAAGATGCGCGGCGCATGGCGCGGGAGGGCCGCGCGATTGTGTGGATCGACTCCGGATTGCATGCCAGCGAAGTGGCGCCCGTGCAGCATTCCTTCGATCTTGCGTATCGCATGATCACGCAGGAGGACGACGAGACCCGCCGCATTCGCGACCGCGTAATTCTGTTGCAGGTGCCTGTGATCAACCCCGATGGCCTCGATTGGATCGCGCACTGGTACCGCCAGAACGTGGGCACGCCGTATGAACTCGCCCCGTTGCCGCATCTTTATCAGAAGTACGCCGGGCATGACAACAACCGCGATTACTTCATGCTGAATCTGCCGGAAACGCGGCACGTGGCGCGGATGCTGTTCCGCGAGTGGTTCCCGCAGATTGTCTACAACCAGCACCAAGCGCCCGCTTTCCCGGCCCGCATTTTTGTGCCGCCTTATGCGGAGCCGCTGAATCCGCACATTCCCGCGATGCTGATGGAAGGCATCAACGTGATCGGGTCGGTGATGAAGGAGCGGTTTGCGCGCGAGGACAAGCCTGGGGTCTTGTCCTATCTCGGTTACGATGCCTGGTGGAATGGCGGCTTGCGTTCGGTGCCCGCGTTTCACAACATGCACGGCATTCTCACCGAGACCGCACTGCACAGTTACGCTACGCCGCGCACCTATGCGTTGAGCGATTTGCCGGACCGCTTCTCCAACGGCATGCCTGCCAAGGAGCCCACCGTGTTCTACGAGCGCCCGTGGTTGGGCGGCAAGTGGGGGACGCGGCCGGCGATCGACTATATGCTAACGGCGGACTGGGCGATTCTTGAATTGGCCGCTGGGCGGTCAGAACATTTTCTGTATAAAGCGTGGGAAATGGCGCGGGCGGCGATGGAGACGCGCACCGGCGGTCCCCACGCGTATATCGTGCCGGCCGCGCAGTGGGATGCGAGTGCCGCGGTGGACATGCTGCAGCGCCTGGCTTGGTCTGGCATTGATGTCCGGCGGGCGGCGGATACGTTTCAGGCGGGCGGCAAGACTTATGCCGCGGGCACGTACGTGCTTTCCGCTGCGCAGCCGTTCCGAGCGCACCTGGTTGACTTGATGGAAGCGCAGAAGTATCCGGAGTTGCGCAGCGGCACCACGGGGCCCACCAAGCGCCCCTACGATGTGGCGGGTTGGACCTTGCCGATGAACATGGGCGTGGACGTACAGCGCGTGGATGCGCCGTTTGACGCCCGGCTGGAAGCGGTGACCGAGTTCGCCGTGCCTGCCTCCGCCGCGCAGGACCCGCGGCAGAACGCTTACTACGTTGGCCTGCCGGCGCGCCAACGCACCTCCGCCCCGCGCGTGGCGCTGTATGAGCCGTTCACGGCGAACATGGACACGGGCTGGACCCAGTATGTGCTGGATCAGTTCAAGGTGCCGCACACGCTGCTGCACAACGCGGACTTTGCCTCGCCGCTGGCTGAGCGTTTCGACGCGGTGATTCTGGCATCGCAATCTGTGAACTCGATTCTGCACGGCACGCGTGCTGGTGAAGGCGTGAGCCGCGGGCGCGCCGGCGATGCGCCAACGCTCCAGCGCCCGGAGTTTACTGGCGGCATCGGCCTACACGGGTTGGCGCGCCTGGAGGAATTTGTGCGCGCGGGCGGCACGCTGATCGCCTTCGACGATTCCACGGCGTTGCCGGTGCAGTTCTTCCCGTTGCCAGTGCGTCCGCTGTTGGGGGACGCAGGCGAAGGCGGCGAGAGCACTGGCGGCTACTACTCGCCAGGCTCCATCATTCGCATTAAGGTGGATCCGTCGCATCCGCTGGCCGCGGGCATGCCAGAGGATGCCTACGCGTTTGCTTCGGGCGGCGAAGCGTGGGACATCACGCTGCTCAAAGAGTTTAATACCGGCGATCGCGCGGTGCGTTCGGTGGCGCGCTACGCGGAGAAGGATCTGCTGGCTTCGGGCTGGCTGTCGGGTGATCGCGTGGTGCGAGGGAAGCACATTCTGCTGCAAGCGCGGCACGGCAAGGGGCGCGTGGTGCTCTTCGGATTTCGGCCCCAGTTTCGCGCACAGACCGCGGGCACGTTCAAGTTTTTGTTGAACGCAATCTATTCTGCCGTGGCGGCAAGATAACCAATGCGGATTTTGGTAACGGGCGGGGCAGGGTATGTGGGCAGCGTGGTGACGCAGCAATGCGTGCAGGCGGGCCACCAGGTGACAGTGTTCGACAATTTGGTGCAGGGCCATCGCGAGGCGGTGACTGCGGGCGCGGAACTGGTGGTAGGCGATACGGGCGACGGCGCTCTGGTGCGCGAGGTACTGTCATCGCGCGGCATTGAAGCTGTGTGCCATTTGGCGGCCTACACGATCGTTTCGCAGTCCATGCGCGAGCCGGGGCTCTATTACAACCAGAACCTTGTGCGCAGTTTGAGTCTACTGGATGCGATGGTGGAGACCGGGGTGAATCGCATTGTGTTTTCCTCCACCGCCGCAGTGTTCGGCGAACCGGTGCGGATTCCGATTGACGAGACGCATCCGCTGGATCCGATTAACCCGTACGGCGAAGCGAAGCTGATGTTTGAGCGCGTGCTTGCGCGCTACGCGCAGATCCACGGTGCGCGGTATGCGATGTTCCGCTACTTCAATGCCTGCGGCGCGTCGAGCGAGTTGGGCGAGGATCACAACCCGGAGACCCACATCATTCCGCTGATCTTTCGCGCGGCGGTGGGGCAGACCGGTCCATTTCAGATCTTCGGTGATGACTACACCACGCCGGACGGCACGGCGGTTCGCGACTATGTCCATGTGATCGATTTAGCGCGCGCGCACCTGATTGCGCTGGAGCGGCTGGATACGCTCGGCAACCAGGCGTTTAATCTCGGTTCCGGCGAGGGGATATCGGTGCGCGAGTTGATCGATGCCACCGCGCGCATCATCGGGCGAGATGTTCCGCACGTCATCCGCACGCGGCGCGAAGGAGATCCGAAGGTGCTGCGGGCGGCGTCTGACCGGGCGCGGCAGGTGCTGGGTTGGGAGCCCGTGCACTCGACGATTGAAGAAATCATCGGATCGGCGTGGGCGTGGTTTGAACGTCATCCGCACGGCTATCGCTCCTAGCCACCGCGCTAAACTGCAACAATGTTCACCAAAGTCCTGGTGGCCAATCGCGGTGAAATCGCCGTGCGCGTGCTCCGCGGATTGCGCGACATGGGCATTGCAAGCGTGGCTGTGTATTCAGAAGTTGACCGGCGCGCCCTGCACGTGCGCCGCGCGGACGAGGCCGTTTGTATCGGGCCCGCGCCATCGGCGGAGAGCTACCTGAATCCGGAGCGAATTCTCGATGCCGCGCGACGAACCGGTGCGCAGGCGATTCATCCCGGCTATGGATTCCTTAGCGAAAATGCGGAGTTTGCCTCGGCGTGCGAAGCGGCGGGCTTTGTCTTCATCGGGCCCGGGCCTGCGGCGATTCGTGCGATGGGATTGAAAACCGAGGCGCGCCTGGTGGCGAAGCGCGCGGGTACGCCGACGGTGCCGGGCACGGAGTCGCCGCTCGCGGACGAAGCCGAGGCGTTGCGCGTGGCGGCGTCCATTGGCTACCCCGTGATGTTGAAGGCCGCGGCGGGCGGCGGCGGCAAGGGCATGCGGCGCGTGATGTCCCAGGCCGAACTCGGGGCCGCGTTTCGCGAAGCGTCGAGCGAAGCGGAACGGTCTTTCAAAAACGGCGCCGTGTACCTGGAGAAGCTGGTGGAGCGTCCGCGGCACATTGAGATTCAGATTTTGGGTGACCGGCACGGCCACATGATCTATCTCGGCGAGCGCGAGTGTTCCGTGCAGCGGCGGCATCAGAAAGTGATTGAGGAATGCCCGTCACCGTTTGTCGCCGCGCGGCCTGCGTTGCGGCGTGCAATGGGCGAGGCCGCGGTGCGGGCGGCGCGCGAAGCCGGTTACGTCAACGCGGGTACGGTGGAATTTCTGGTGGATCCGAGCGGCGCGTTCTACTTCCTGGAAATGAACACGCGCCTGCAGGTGGAGCATCCGGTGACCGAACTGGTAACGGGGCTGGACCTGGTGGAGTGGCAGTTGCGCATCGCGGCAGGCGAGTGGCTGACGGTGCGGCAGGAAGACGTGAAGTGGCGCGGCTGGGCGATGGAGTGCCGCGTGTGCGCCGAAGATCCGGCGATGAATTTTCTACCGTCGCCCGGGCGCATTGAGCAGGCGGCCGAGCCGAACGGCCCTGGCATTCGCGTGGACTCCGGTATCTACAGCGGCTGGACCGTGCCGATGGAGTACGACTCGCTGCTGGCGAAGTTGATTGCCACTGGCGAATCTCGCGAGCAAGCGATCCGGCGATTGCGCCGCGCAATCGGCGAATATGCGGTGACGGGCATCGAAACGAACCTCGCGTTTCTCGATTCGATTGTGGCAGACACCGAGTTTGCGCGCGGCGAACTGCACACCGGGTTCATCGAGGAGTTTCTGCGGCGCAGGCGTGAGCCTGCCGCGGCGACTGAGCCGGCGCGCCTTGCCGTTGCGCTGGCCGCGTTGGAGCAGAAACCCAAGGCAAGCGCCGGTCCTCCGGCCGCGCCGGCGAACAGGTGGCTCCGCGAAGGAAGGGAGCGGTTGCTGCGATGAAACGCGTTCGTGTCGATGGCGAGTTGGTACCCGTCGAGGCAGCGGAGCACTCGGTGGAACAAGTGGAGCCGGGTGTCTACTCGATTCTCGTACACGGGCGCAGCTACGAAGCGCGACTGGATGGGGTGGGCCGCGTGTGGGTCGGCCGCCGCGCCTATGCCGTGGCGGTGGAAGACCCGCGCGAACTCTCTGCGAACGCCAACGGCGCGTGTGCAGCCAGCCGCCGCGAACTTGTGGCGTCGATGCCGGGCAAAGTGATCCGGGTGCTGGTGGCCGAGGGTGATGAGGTGCAGGCGGGCCAAGGCATCGTCGTCGTCGAGGCGATGAAGATGCAAAACGAAATTCCCGCGCCGCGCGCCGGACGCGTATCGGCGTTGCGCGCCGAGGCCGGTCAGGCGGTGGCGGCGGGGCAAGTGCTGGCGGTCATTGAGTGACCGCGCTACGCTAGAGACGCATGAGTCCCGCGGAGAATTCGTCAGCTTGCCCCCATTGCGGCGGCAGCGGTTGGAAGCGCGCCGATAGGGGCGGGCTGCAATCCGTCTCCCGTTGCGAGTGTGTGGCGAATGGACGCGCGACACGGCTGCTGGAGGTGGCGCATATTCCGCCGCTCTATCAGAACGCGAGTTTTGAAAACTTCAGCACGCAGCCGGAGAATCCCGTGGCCAACCGGATCCTGCAGACCGCCGTGACCGTGGCGAATTCCTATGCGCGCCAGTATCCGTTCGGCACGAAGAAACAGGGGCTGATGCTGATCGGCGATCCGGGCACGGGCAAGACCCATCTGGCCGTGGCAGTAATGAAGCGCTTGATCGCGCGCGGATTTGAGTGCGTGTTCTTCGATTATCAGAACCTGCTGGAGCGGATTCGTTCCAGCTACGATCAGGCGTCGGGCGCGGCGCAGCGCGAGGCGTACCAAAGCGCGCTCGATTGCGAAGTACTGGTGCTGGACGATCTCGGCGCGCACCGCGTCACGGACTGGGTGGAAGATACGGTGACGTCGCTGATCACCTATCGCTACAACCAGAACAAGCCTTTGATCACAACGGCGAATCTGCGTGACCCCGAAGCGGGCGATGCGCCATTGGCTTCGGGCGGCGGCGCGGACATGGCGAGCCGCTACTACCTGACTGAGCGTATCGGGTCGCGGGCGCGTTCGCGCCTGTTTGAGATGTGCCGCACTATCTCCACGCGCGGCGTGGAAGACTACCGCGTGCGAAAAAACAGGTAAGGTAGCGGGCGTTATGTCCACCGGTCTGCTCGTACAGTTTCAACGCCCGGGAGGCGCCCTGCGCCGCGCCGGGCACGCCGATGGTTCTCCGCTCATCTGTGCATTGCTGGGCGCGTGCAACACAGGCGCGGTTGGAAGGCGAATGCTCGACGTGCGGCTCGAAAAGGACGCGCTGCTGTTCAGTGGTTTCGACGGGGACGGTGCGAGTCTGCCCGAGGCCACTTACGGTTTCACCATGCACGTTGAGAGTATGCGTTGCAAAGGCGACTCGCAACGCCTGGTGCCGCGCCAGGGCAGAGTAACCGAAATGGTGCTGGAGGAGAAGCCCGACAAGCGCAAGGTGACGCTGATTGAGCCGTTCGACAAGCTGACGGCGGCGGTGGTGGAAGAGCCGCGGACGAGGCTCAACGGCGAAGGTGCTGCGATAAGTTGGCTGCGCAGTTCGCGGCCTCGTCCGGCACGCGTGGGAGTGTCTGCAGGCGATGCGGGGCGTGGCGCGAGGAACAGGATGCAGCTTTGTGCCGCGATTCCCCCCGCAACGATGGCGAGCGATCGGGTCTGTGTCGATGCCGACATCGGTCTCGGTAATCCGCTGTGGGACCTCGAAGGGCTCATCATCCACATCGGTGAACTGATTGACCCTTCGAGGAAGGACCACTTGGCGCTGCGCGACAAACTCGCCGGCACGGCGTCGGACGAGTTTCTCTACTACGAGTGAGCCGTGGTCGCCGCAGTGCGGTGCCGGGCGGCCAACTGGCGCGACTCGGTAGCGGCGCGGCGGGCTTGCATGGCGAGGTGCCGTTCGCGTTCGATCGGTCCTTCTACCATGGCGGGCCACCTTTGCCGTACGGGGTTGTGCGCTTTCCGTTTGTCCAACTCCTCGGCGCGCGCTTCATGACGCAGGGCCTTGGCGGCGAAGGCGGCCGCACGCTCTTCGTGCAAGGTGGCCGCTTCGAGGTGTTCCTTGGCGGTCTGCGCCGCATTCGATTTCTTGGCCACAAACTCTGCGTGCTGTGGCGAGAGTTGGTCCACCACGTTTCCGGCGGACAGAGTGCAGGCAAGAGCCAGAGAGGCAATCAACAGGCGGGTAGGCATTTGTGTTTGTTCTCCTGCCTCCATCAAGCCTCAACTGGCCCACTCCGCAACATCCGGAAAATTACGGATGAATCAAGCCGATGCGGACAGCATGTTGCACGAGTTCCGCCGTGGTCTTGACGCCGAGGTCGTCCATCATTTTGTACTTGTGCGTTTCGACGGTACGCGGCGAAATGTCCAGCGCGGCGCCGATTTCCTTGGCAGACTTGCCCTCGGCGAGCAACCGCAGTAAGGCGCGCTGGCGCGGCGTCAGTTCCAACTCGGCCTTCGCCTGGCGCTTGGCGGGATTGAGAAGCAGCTCGCGCACCGAGTCCAACTGCAGTTGTGGCGACACGTACGTCTCTTCGCGCAACGCAGCGCGTAACGCGGCAAGGAGTTCATCGGATGCGGCGTGCTTCAGCACGCAGCCCGCGGCACCCGCAGCGAGGGCTTTGGACAGATATGTCACGTCCGGATGCATGGTGAGAAAGACGACCTTGATGTGTTCGCTCCGGGCCCGCAGTTGGGCCACGGCGTCGATGCCGTTGAGCAGCGGTATCGAGATGTCGGCCACCACCACGTCGGGCTTCAGTGCTTCGGCCAGCTTGACGAGTTCGAGGCCGTTGGCCGCCGAGCCGCACAACTCGTACTCGGTGCTGAGCAGCGTGCGCAGTCCGTCGATGACGATCTGGTGATCGTTAGCCAGCAGGAGGCGGGGCTTGGCCGGGTTCTGGTTCTGTTGCGGCACAGGGAATCCTAACCTCTAGAGTAGTGCCGCGCGAGGGCTCGCTGCGCACAGTGCAGACGCCCCCGAGAAGGCGGGCGCGTTCTTGCATGCTGGCGAGGCCGATGCCCGGCCGCCAGTGGGGCGCGGTGCGGTCAAAGCCGCGGCCGTCGTCGGAGACGGTGAGCGACGCATCGCTGTTGGGCAGGCTCACCAGGCGAATCGATACGTGGTCTGCCCCGGCATGCTTCTGAATGTTATGCAGGGCTTCCTGTGAATGTTATGCAGGGCTTCCTGCACGATGCGATAGAGCGCCAGTTGTACGCCCGGCGCGGCGCCGTTCCAGTCGCCGGTGGCCGAAACATCCACCGGCGGGCCGCCGCGCTCGAAGAAGGCGCGGCATTCCCGTTCGAGCGCGGCGACGAGGCCGAGGTCATCGGGAATCGATGGATGCAGGCGCCGCGACAAGGCATGCACGTCGCCCGAGAGCCGTGCAATCGAGTCCTTCACGCGCGCGGCGGCTTCGTGTGCGGTGGGGTCGCCGGCCGACCGCTGCTCCAGCAAACCCGCTTGAATCGCCACGGCGGCCAAGCGCTGCGTGAGATCGTCATGCAGTTCGCGCCGCACCCGGCGGCGCTCGTCTTCCTGCGCGGTGATGAGACGCCCGGCCAGTTCGCGGTACTCAGCGCGCGAAACGGTGGTGCGCTCGAGTTGGCTAGCCATGCGATTGAACGCGTGCGCGAGCTGACCGAACTCGTCGTTGGATTGCGGTTCGAGGCGCGTCGAGAAGTCAGCGCCGGCCAGACGCTCAGTTCCTTCGGTGAGTGCTTGCAGCGGGCGCGAGACCGAGCTGGCCAACCATGCAGCCGTAGCCCAAAAGGCCACCGCCACGCCAAGCCCGATGAGCGCGATGCGATTACGCAGGCGGCGGGCCGGGTCAAACGCTTCGGCCTCGCCAATCTCCGCCACCAGTTTCCAGTTGAACCCGGCGACTTGCAGCGTAGACTCCGAGCGCAGCACGGCATTGCCGCGCTCCGGTGGACGCAGGCGCAGAATCGCCGTGCCGTGCCGCTGTACCTCATCCACAACGGAGGCCGCGGTGCGGGCTTGCTTCAGTTCGGTGTAGAAGCCTTCGGGGCGTTCGATGCGAACTCGCAGATCGCTACGCAGCGTGCCGTCTGGCCCGACGATGTAGGCTTGCCCACTGCGCCCGAAACCCTCCTCGCTCCATCGGTGATCAGCGGTCATCACGCGATTCACTTCATCGATCGAAATCTGAATCGCGAGAATGCCGGCTTGCCGGCCGGCGCGCCAGATGGGCGCGGTGACGAAGGCGGCGGGCGTGAGGTTCGAAGGCAGATAGGGTTGATAGTCAAGCGTGGTGTACTGTTCCGGCTCCGTTAGCGCGGAGGCGCGGCGAAACGCTTAGGCCAAAGGCGAGTCTGCATACGGCGCGCGGGTGAGTGCCACGCCGAGATCGATTTCTTTGAAGACGGTGTAGAGCACGCGCCCGCTGCCGGCTTCTATGAGCAATACATCGTAGAAGCCAAACGCGCTCTGGTAGCGGTGGAGCGTGGGATGGTAGCGCGCATGAACCGCGCCGTAGGGCCCGGGTACTTCGAGCAGCCGGTCTTTGTAGCCCAGCGGATGCGGATTGGCTGCAATGAATTGGTGCTGCAGTGTCACCGTACGCGCGTCGGCTGGGAACCACGCGGCGGTCATCGCTAGGCCACCCGTGTCGCGCGCCACCGCCGGCGCGAAACGTTCGCGATAGAACGTCTCCAGTGAGGCGTGGGCTGCTGTACCGCGCGGCGACTCTGGCAGAGTCTGCCAAGCCGCACTGAACTCTTCCATGGCGCGGATGGCGGACTCGTCGGACGACAGAGCCAAAACATGATTGCCCAGGTCCGTAAAGTAGCGCTCGATCTGCCGGCGCCGCGTTTGCTGTATCGCGGTGAGCCGCTCTCGCGTGGTCTCGCGCAACGCTGCCGTTGCGCCTTCCGAAGCTTCCCAGCCCGTGAAGGCAATGGCGGCGAGGCCGAACGCGAGGAACGCGGTGCGCAGTTTGGCGCGAAAGGTGCGGAACCACATGGCAAGTTAGCCCGGCGGCGGCGCCAGACCTTCGGCGCAGGAGATGGCGTACCACAACGCCGCGTCCGGTTCGGTGGTCCAGTTCCACAGCGCGGCAATCGCGGCGTCGAAGCGTGCGGCGCTGAGCAGTCCCTGCGTGACGATCGTGTCGCGCGCCGTACCGACGACTTCGATCAGGTTGCGCGCGAGCGCGCTGAACTCTTCATCGCCCGCGCAGCCAGACCAGGAGAGCAGCGTGGCCCGCGTGGGTTTGGCTCCGGCTTCGTGCAGCAACGTTACGAGGCGGCGGCCGATGGACGGATCGTTCCCCAAGCGATCGAAGGCGCGCTGGTAGGCGGTCCACAAGGCAGGGAAGCCGGGCGGCTCAGGTTCCACGCGCAGGATGGCATGGTCGTCGTCTTCGAGCACGATGCGCCCGGTGCCGGGTTTCGCGGCGCGCACCATTTGCCGGCCGGCGGCGAGCGGATTGGTGAGATGCTCCAGCAGAAACCGCGTGTGCACGATGTCGAAGCTGCCCCACTCTTCCTCGCGCAGCGGCATGAGGGCCGCGGCGATATCGCCCTCACGGAATTCAGCAAGAGCCGGCGTGAGGGCGCAGGCGCGCGCGAGTTGCTGTTCGCTACGTTCGATTCCCAGCGTGAATCCAGAAGGGCCGGCCGCTTCCGCCAACACGTGCGTGAACTGGCCGGGGCCGCTGCCGGCATCCAGAATCCGCGCGCGCGGCGCCGGCGCCACCGCCGCCAGGCTCTTGCGATTCAGCATCGCGTTCAACAAACCTAGGCGGGCGTGTTCTTCCTCGTGCGTGCCGTAGATGTACTGGTTCACGCGTCGATGTGGCCGGCGAAGAACCGGTCGAGTTGAGCTTTGTATTCGCGGCTCAGGCGGTTTGACAGGTCTTTCATTTCGGGCTTGCCAAGCGGCTTGAAGGCACGCGCGGCGCGGATGGTTTCGTCCATGAACTCCAGCTTCGGCATGCCCAGGACCACGGAGGCCACCGGCAGTGACATGGAATAGTGGATGAGTTTGCCGATGGGCGCGGCGCCCACCAGTCCGTCCTGGCCGAAGATCTTCATCGCGGTGACGCCCATCTTCTTCGTCAGCGCCACGGGTAGCGCGATGGTTTCAAAGCTGTCCTTCAATTGCTTGTTGATGATCATGCCGCCCGGGCCGCTTTTCATGCCGACGAGCGCGGCGTTGAGCGACATCTGCGTGCAGTCGAAGTCATGACGTTCAAGGGCGGTCTTCAGCGTCAGCGGGTCTGTGTGCGAGGTGACGCTGATGAAACGCGCGACTTTTTGATCGCGGAGTTTGTAGAGCGTCTTGAGCGCGCCGGCTTCTACCTGCGCGAGGTCGTTCATATCGTTGAGCGAGTGCATGTGGATGAGATCCACTTAGCTGGTGCGGAGGCGCTTGAGCGATTCTTCAAGTATGCGCATCGACTTGTCGCCATCGCGTTCGTTGATCTTCGTCGCCACCCACACGTTCTTGCGCTTACCTTCGAGCGCCTGGCCCATCCACGTTTCGCTCTTGCCGTTGCCGTAGCCGCGAAGTAGGTGATGCCGAGCGAGAGGGCTTTGGCGATGGCCTCCATTGCTTTATCCTCGCTCTGATACGAGAGCAAGCGCGAGCCGCAACCGAGCGCCACGGCGGAAACGCGCGCCTTGGTCTTGCCCAGAACGCGCGTGGGCATGCCGGATTTGGGGTCGTTCCTGGCGGCCAACGCGGCGTTGGCGGCGAGTAGCGTTTCAAGGAAAGTACGGCGGGTAAACGGCACAGAGCGGCTCCTGGGAGCCCATCAGAGCAACTAGTTCTTGGACAACGTTACGCCGCTACTTGCCGGTTGGCGGGAGGATTCAGCACTTGGAGCGGTGGGAACTTCAGGTCCCACACGATGCCCAGCGCCGCCAACACCTTCAGGATATAAAGAGTAGTGTCCACCTCCCACCAGCGGAAACCCATGCTCGCTGACGACGGGTAGTGATGGTGGTTGTTGTGCCAGCCCTCACCCATAGTCACCAGTGCCAGCAGCCAGTTGTTGCGGCTCGCATCGCCAGTGTCGTAGCGCCGAGTGCCGTAGACATGCGAGAGCGAGTTAATCGTGAACGTGCCATGGTACAGCAAGACAGTGCTGAGGAGCCAGCCCCAGATCAACATCTGCCAGCCCGACGTTCCCCACGAGGCGGGAGCGAGCGCGCCGAAGACAAACATCGCGGCGGCGAGAGAGAGGCCCGGCACCGGGTGAAAGCGGTTCATCCAGACGAGTTCAGGGTACTTGGCGTACTGCGGAATGAGATGCCAGCGCGTGGGTTCGTACTTGGTGCAGAGAATCCAGCCCATGTGCGACCAGAAGAAACCGCGCTGCACCGGCGAGTGGATGTCATCCGGTTCGTCTGAGTGTGCGTGGTGGTGGCGGTGATGCGCGGCCCACCAGAGCGGACCCTTCTGCATGGAGCAGCAGGCAATCCAGGTGAGTACGAACTGAAAGACGCGGCCGGTTTTGAAGCTGGCGTGAGCGAGGTAGCGGTGATAGCCGGCCGTGATGCCGAACATCCGCACCCAGTACAGCGCGATGCAGGCGAGGATCGCGGCGGGGCTTGCACCCGTCCAGAACGCGGCGAGGCAGCCGAGGTGCATCAACAAAAACGGGGCCGACGTGAGCCACTGGACTTTTTCGTCATCTCGCAACAATCGCATGACCAAGATCATAGGATGCCAGAGAGCACTGGATTGACGCACGATCTTGATGCCGCGGTGCTACTTTACCGCTGCGGCGATGGCCGCACCGCACTCGGTGGTGGAAACGCTGCCGCCGAGGTCGCGCGTGGCAAAGGATGCATCGTTACACAAGCCCGCCACCGCCGCTTCGATCAGGCGCGCGCCGCGGATGGTTTCCGGGTGGCCCAGCCACTCCAGCATCAGCGCGGCCGACAGGATCGTGGCAATCGGGTTGGCTATGCTCTTGCCTGCGATGTCGGGCGCGGTGCCGTGGGAAGGCTGGAAGACGGCATGCTGGTCTCCGATGTCGGCGGAGGGCGCCATTCCCATGCCGCCCACCAGTCCGGCGGCGAGGTCCGAGAGAATGTCGCCGAACATGTTTTCGGTTACCAGGACGTCGAACGATTCCGGGCGCTGCACGAGGTAGAGCGAAGCGGCGTCGACATACACGGCGTCGGTTTTCACTTCCGGGAACTCTTTCGCCACTTCGTGGAAGATGCCCCGGAAGTAGGCCATCGAGGGCAGCACGTTGGCTTTGTCCACCAGCGTGACCTGCTTGCGCCGGTGCATGGCGTGATGAAACGCCGCGCGGCAAATGCGCTCGGCGCCGCGGCGCGAGATGCACATGATGTCGCGCACCTCCGGCGCCTGCGGGTCGAAGGCGCCTTTGCGGCCGAAGAACAGGCCCTCGCAATTTTCGCGGTAGAGCACAAAGTCAATCGAGCCGGGCCGGGGCTTCAGCGGCGAGTGAGCCTGATTGTACAGTTTGATGGGCCGCATGCCGGCGTACAAGTCGAGAGTCTCGCGGATGTCGATCTGCGGCGTCATCTCGGTGCCGGAGGGCCAGCGGACGCCCGGCAATCCCATCGCCCCAAGGAGGGTGGCGTGCGCCGCGCGGCAGGCGTCAACGGTGGCGGCGGGCAACGGGTCGCCGTTGCGCAAATACTCGTTTGCCCCGCAAGGCTTCTCGACAAACGCGAATTCAACGCCTTCGAGCTTGGCTTCCACGGCCTCCAGCACGCGGACTGCTTCGTACGTAACGTCGGGGCCAATGCCGTCGCCAGGCAACAGCACTACATTAAACTTCGTCGTCATGAATGCGCTATTGTATAGCATTGCGGAAACATTTTTGAGTTTTTGTGTTTTTCGCGGTTCGTCCGGCGGAAACAGCCCGGTTTACTCGCAAGCGGCGCGGGAACTGGGCGCGTTGCTGGCGAGACGAGGCATCACGCTTGTGTACGGCGGCGGGCGTACAGGGCTGATGGGCGCGGTGGCGGACGCCGCGCTTGGGGCAGCCGGGCGCGTGGTGGGCGTGATGCCACGGCCGTTGGTGGACAAAGAAGTCTCGCATCGCGGGCTCACTGAATTGCATGTGGTGGCCACGATGCACGAACGCAAAGCGATGATGGCCGATCTTGCTGACGCGTTTGTGGTGCTGCCGGGCGGCTACGGCACCTTCGACGAGTTCTGCGAGATTCTCACGTGGAGCCAACTCCGGTTTCACGCCAAGCCCTGCGGACTGTGGAATGTGAACGGCTATTGGACTCCGCTCATGGCGATGTTCGACCACGCCTCCGGAGAAGGCTTCCTGCGGCCGCAACATCGCGCGCTGCCGCTGTTCAGCGACTCAATTGAGGATCTGTTGACACGAATGGCGGAGCAACGGCCGCAGTTGGCGCAACGCGATCCCAACGATAAGTGGTGGGATCGCCCTTAGTGGACACCGGCGGGCAGCGGCTTCACGCGGGCCAAGCCGAGCGCGCGAAACAGTGAGATCACGGGCCATGCGGGATCGAATTCGCGCCCGCGCATCGCAAAGCGCGCCGACGTCGGATGCTCGTGGTGGTTATTGTGCAGCCCCTCGCCGCCGGTGAGCAGGGCGATCCACTGCACGTTGGTGGCGAGATTGTCGAAGTTGCGATAGCCCACCATGTGGCATATGCTGTTGATGGACGCGTTCAGAAAAATGTAGGCAATGGCTTGAAACCAAAACGCGCCGCTGCCCCACCCCCAGCCGAAGAGCCACACGAAAATCGCCCAGCCCGCGAAAACGCCGTAGCCTTGGGCGGGGATCCAATCGATGAGAGTGCTCTGGTAGTCCGGCGTGTACTTGCGCAACACTTCCTGGTCGGCCGCAGTGCGGCGGTAGTAGACGACGTTGAGGAACAGCACGTTCCACATGCCGTACAGGCGCGGGCTGTGCGGATCGCCTTCTTTGTCTGAAAACTGGTGATGCTTGCGATGCACCGCCACCCATTGGCGCGGCGTGATGCCGGTGAACATCATCAGCCACAGATGCATTGCGAAGGCCAGCGCCGGGTGGACTTCGAGACCCCGATGCGTGAGCGTGCGGTGCAGATAGATCGTGGTGCAAAGCACGGAAACCTGCAACACCGCCGATGTGACGGCCACTCCCCAGATCCAATCCTGCATGAGTTCGCAGGATAGCAAACGGTCCGCGCTCATCTATGATGGACGAATCATGACCCCTGTGATTCTGGCCCCGCTGCTGGTGGCTGCTGTCATCTGTGCGCAACCGCGTGAGGCGCCGAAATCCGGCTACACCGGCTGGTCTGTGTACGGCGGGGGTTCGGACAGCATCCGCTACTCGCGCCTGAAACAAATCAACCGCGAGAATGCGCACCAACTTCAGGTGGCTTGGGAGTACGACACGAACGATGCTTCGAAGGGCGCGGACATGCAGTGCAACCCCGTGATCGTGGACGGCGTGCTCTACGGTACCAGTCCCGCGTTGCGGCTGTTCGCGCTCGATGCCGCGACGGGCAAGGAGAAGTGGAGTTTTCATGCCGCGCAGGCGGCCGGCCTGAAAGGACGTACGCGCAGCCGCGGCGTGGTGGTGTGGGGCGCGGGCGCTGAACGCCGTGTGTTTGCCGCCGCCGGCGACACGCTATTTGCGGTGCATGCAGAGACGGGCAAGCTGGTGGAGAGCTTCGGCCAAAGCGGGCGTATCGATCTGCGTTAAGGCTTGGGCCGCGATCCGCAAGGTATCTCGCTGGCCGCGCCGACGCCTGGCATCGCCTTCAAAGACATGTTGATCATGGGCTTCCTCGCGAGTGAAGACCTGTTCGCCGCGCCCGGCGATATCCGCGCGTTCGATGCGCGCACAGGCAGGCTCCGCTGGTCATTCCACATGATTCCGCCTCCCGGCGAGTTCGGCTACGACACGTGGCCCAAGGACGCGTGGAAGTACTCGGGCGCGGCGAACAACTGGGCTGGCTTTGCGTTGAATGAAAAGCGCGGGCTGGTGTTCGCTCCCACGGGGTCGGCTTCTTATGATTTCTACGGCGCCAATCGCGTGGGCGACAACCTGTTTGCGAACTCGCTGCTCGCGCACGACGCCAACACGGGCAAGCGCGTGTGGCACTTCCAAATGGTGAAGCACGATGTGTGGGATCGCGACTTGCCCTCGCCGCCGAGCCTGGTGACGGTGCGGCGCGAAGGCAAGCTGATTGACGCCGTGGCGCAGATCACTAAGTCCGGCCATGTGTGGGTGTTTGACCGCGCCACCGGCAAAACGCTGTTTCCGATTGAGTACCATCCCACGCGGCCCTCCGATGTGCCGGGCGAGGTGCTGGCAACCACGCAGGCGCTGCCGGTAAAGCCGCCGCCGTTTGCACGCCAGGCGTTCACCGAAGACATGGTGACGCGGCGCACTCCCGAGGCGCACAAACTGGTGCTGGAGCGTTTTAAACAAATCCAGAGCAAGGCGGGCCAGTTTGAACCGCCGAGCGCCAACGGTACGCTGGTTTTTCCAGGGTATGACGGGGGTGGGGAATGGGGCGGCCTGGCGTTCGATCCCGAGACTGGACTGTTCTAAGTGAACGCGAACGAGATGGCGTGGATCATGCGCATCGTACCGCGAGCCGAAACGCAGGGCAAAGTGAGCGGACGCGTACTGTATCGCCTCAATTGCTCCGGGTGTCATCGCGAAGATATGGGCGGCAGTCCGCCGGAGTTTCCGGCACTGGTGGGGATCGGCAAGAAGATGACGGCCGCACAGGTGGTGGAGACCACGCGCAAGGGCGTGGGCCGCATGCCGGGCTTTGCGCAACTGGGAGACGCGGCGCTTGAATCGATCACGGCCTACATCATGAGCGGCACCGAGATCGCGGCCGAAAGCGCCGCGCCGCAGAATTCGCCAATGAATTTGAAGTACGCCTTCGACGGCTACAACAAGTTTCTCGATCCCGATGGCTACCCCGCCGTGGCGCCTCCCTGGGGGACGCTTTGGGCGATCGATCTCGACAAAGGCGAGATCAAGTGGCAGATCCCCTTTGGCGAGTTTCCGGAACTGGTGGCGAAGGGGATCAAGAACACTGGGTCTGAGAACTACGGCGGCCCAGTAGTGACGGCAGGCGGAGTGCTGTTTAGCGGCGCGACGAATCACGACCGCAAGTTCCGCGTGTTCGATAAGCTCACCGGCAAGATGCTGTGGGAGACACTGCTGCCCGCGGCCGGCAACGCCACGCCAGCCGTGTATGAGTGGCAGGGCCGTCAATGTGTGGTGATTGCGTGCGGCGGCGGCAAAAGCGGTGCGGCGAGCGGAGGCAAGTACGTTGCTTTCGCGCTGCCGGCCTATGTTAAATAGGTCAAGAAATATCAATTCCGCGGAGCGCATGCTAACCAGATGCGGGCGGCCCACGTCCTACGCTCTATGACGCGTTGGAGCATGCTGTTCTTGCTGGCGCTGGCGGCCACGGGCGCGACGATTCCAGGCCAGTTCATCGTGGAACTCGACTTGCTGCCGGCGGCGGGAATGCGAAACGGTGCGGCGCGTACGCATCGGGCACGGTTGCGGGCCGAACACGACACCATGCGCACGCGGCTGCGTGCCCGGCGCGCGCAGGTGTTCGGCGAAACCCATACGGTGCTGAACAGCGTGTTTGTGCAACTTAATGGCGATGATGCCCTGGAGCAACTGCGCGCGACGCAGGGCGTGAAGCGCGTCTACCCGGTGCGCGAGTTTCGCCGCGTGCTGGACCGGATTGTGCTGACGCACAAGGCCGTGGATGTGTGGGCGCAAGTGGGCGAGAGCCGCGCGGGTGACGGCGTCAAGGTGGGCATCATCGATTCGGGCATCGACATCGGGCATCCGGCGTTGAAGGGCGAAGGCTTCACGGCTCTGGAGGGCTTTCCCAAAGCAGCCAACGAATCGGACCTCGCATACACGAACGGCAAGGTGATTGTGGCGCGCAGTTATGTGTCGCTGCTTTCGCGGAGCGACCCGGATACCTCCGCGCGCGATCGCTCAGGGCATGGCACGGCGCTGGCTGCGATCGTCGCCGGTGCACGCACGGCCGGGCCGCTCGCCACGATCACGGGCATGGCGCCACGGGCGCGGATCGGCGCATACAAAGTGTTCGGGTCGCCGAAAGTGAACGATTCCACGTCGGAAGCCGCGGTGCTGCAAGCGATTGACGACGCGGTGATGGACGGCATGGACGTGATCAATTTGAGCTTGGGCTCCGTCCTTGCCCCTCGCCTTGGCGACGATCCGCTGGTGGCGGCGGTGGAACGTGCCTCCCGCACGGGCGTGCTGGTGATCGCCGCGGCGGGCAACAATGGCCCGGGGTTGAACACGATCAACTCGCCGGGCACGGCGTCGTCGGCGATCACAGTGGGTGCGGTAACCAACAGCCGCACGTTTTCTACTAGCGTGGAAGCGGCTGGGCTTGGCACCTTTGCCGCGGTGAACAGTAGCGGCGCCACGGCAACGGCGCCGATTACGGGCACGGTGGCGGATGTCGCTTCGCTCGATCGCAACGGGCTCGGCTGTGAGGCGCTGCCCCCGAGTTCTCTCAGTGGGCGCGTGGCGTTGATTCTGCGCGGTACTTGCACCTTCGTGGTGAAGCTGACCAATGCGCAAAACGCGGGAGCGGTGGCGGCTATCGTGTACGCGACAGCCGAAGAGCCCGACCCGTTTACCATGGACACGGCCGCCGTCTCCTTCCCGGCGCAAATGGTTTCGAACGCGAGCGGCGTGGCGATCAAGGAGGCGGGAGCTGGCGGCATCGTGGCGACGCTGCACTTTTCGCCCGGCCCGGTGGAGAGAGCTAGCGGGCGGCGTACGGCGTTTTCTTCGGCGGGGCCGAATGTCGACGCATCGATCAAGCCGGAGATCGTTGCCACCGGCGGGCAGGTTTACACGGCGACCCAGACGATTGACCCTGCCGGCGACTTGTACTCGCCAAGCGGATTCATCATGTTGGGCGGCACCAGTTTTTCAGCGCCCGTGGTGGCGGGCGCGGCGGCGCTGCTGAAGGCGGCGCGCCCGGGGCTCACTTGGGAGCAGTATCGTTCACTGCTGATCAACACGGCCACAGCGGCCTACGGCCGGCAGGGCGAGAGGGCGGGCGCGCAGCAAATTGGCGCGGGTACGCTCAATGCACTGGCGGCGGTGAACGCCCCGGCCGCGGTTTTCCCGGCCACGCTGGGCTTCGGCTTGGGCGGCAGCGAGTTTGATCACCGCCGCAACCTCGCGCTCACCAATGTCGGCACGATCGCCGATACGTTCATGATCGAAGCGGAATCGTTGGCGGCCGCGGTGCCGGTAGCCGATACGGTGCGAGTCGAACCCGGCGCGACAGTGCAGGTGCCCGTGCGTTGGATGGCTAGAGGCGTGACGCCCGGCGCGTATGAAGGTTTCCTAAACGTGCGTTCGGTCGCCTCGGGCCAGGCGATCCGCGTGCCCTACTGGTACGCTGCCACCGACAATAAACCAGCGGCTATTACGATTCTGGCGGCGCCCGCCTCGGCCCGCCCCGGCGCGACGTTGCGCGGCGCACTGCAGTTTCGCGTGCTGGATGCAGCGGGCGTGGCGATCGCCAGCGGCGTTGATCCGGAAGTGCTGGCGGAAGTGGGCGAGGGCTCGGCGCGCACGCCGGTGTCACTCGATGAAGTCTACCCTGGGGTATTCCAGTCCACGCTTTCCATGGGGCCTGTGGCGGGCGTGCATCGGTTCCGCGTGAAAGCGGGCGAGGCTTCCGCGCTCGTTTCGATCACAGTGCAGTAAGCGGCCGGTACGTGACGCCGGCGATCGCGGCCGGCAGCATCAACGCAACGGGAGAGAGCAAACAAAACTCCGGCGACGGGCCTAGCACCATCATGCGGCGCAACACGCCGGCTCCCTGTGTACCGCACCCGATTGTTTGGACACACCTTTGTTCATGCTGCAATCGCTTGAAAGTACTCGCGGCGGGCTTGGGCTGGGGAGCGGTACCCCAATTTTCCAACCAGCCACTGCTGGTTGTACTTGGTGATG